>NZ_JBEYVB010000087.1:0-1592 GCF_040643815.1 Micromonospora sp. NPDC047074 | reverse complement strand
GCCCGTCACCGGCCCGCCCCCGCGCCGCCGCCGACCGGCGCGTCGGAATCGGCCGCGCCGGCCGCCCGCGCCGCCCGGCGGCGTCGCTTGCGCGGCGGCGGTACCAGCCCGGCCAGGTCGCCGCCGGTATCGTTGAGCCGGACCAGGAACGGTCGCAGCGGGGTGTAGCGGATCGCCGTCACCGACGCCGGGTCGGCCACGATCCGCTGGAACAGATCCAGGTGTACGCCGAGCGCGTCCGCCACGATCGCCTTGATCACGTCGCCGTGGCTGCACGCCAACCAGACCGCCTCCGGGCCGTGCTCCTCGGTGACCCTGGCATCCCACGTACGCACCGCCGCGACCGCCCGTGCCGCCATCGCCGCCATCGCCTCCCCCTCCGGGAAGACCGCGGCGCTCGGGTGCTGCTGGACCACCGGCCAGAGCGGCTCCTTGGCCAACTTCTTCAGCGGCTGCCCCTCCCAGGCCCCGTAGCCGCACTCGATCAGGCCCTCCTCCACGACCGGAGCGGCCCCGGGCAACGCCAGGTCCAGGGTCTGCCGGCACCGGATCAGCGGACTGGTCACCACCGCCGCGAGCGGCACCGCCCGCAACCGCTCGCCGACCGCCGTCGCCTGGGCCCGGCCCGTCTCGTCCAACTCGACCGGCTGGCGGCCGGCCAGCCCACCGTCCGCGTTCGCGGTCGTCCGGCCGTGTCGCAGAAGCAGAAGGGTCGCCACGGGACCACCTTATGACCTGCGTTCGGGCACGGGTGCCTCCCCCGGTGTGCGGTATGACCCAGGCTCCCCCAGCTGCGCCCCGGGCCCGACTCACCTCGACGGCGCTGACCGCCCAATCGACAATGACAGTCCCACATCACGCGTACACCCCCCACCGCCCCGCACATCTCCCGCGCCTGCCGGCCGCGTCCGGGTCCGCACCCGTACCCGTACCCGCAGATCTTGGAACGAGAGTGCCCCTCCGGGGGCCGTTTCGTGCCAAGATCTCGCGAGCTGCGCCGAGCCGGCAGGGCTCGGCACAAGCGTTGACAATGCCGGGGCCATCAATGGGCATCACCCGACACCCCACATGTCCGGTTCATCACTGATATGTGGATTCGCCGACCCCGCCCCGACCGATCGCCCTGTCCGGCGTCAAGCCAAGATGCCGAACGCAGCCCGCACCACACTCACCCGGATCGGGTCGTCAACGAGGTGAATGTCCGGTTCCGGGGTGTGACCGGGGGCATCGTGGGGGTGGAATCGTGGCCGCCCCGGGGTCGTTACACCATGCGTACGACCGAGCAAGGGCACGCCCCGCCCCTTCGGGTGGCCGGCCCGGGCCCCGGAATGATGGCGGGTCGCCGGTCGTTACACATGGTCCCGGCCGACGTGCAGGGCACCCCCCTTCGCCCCACGCGGCCGTTCTTGAACTTTGTTCATCCGAGCGCCGGACGGTGCTTGCACCGCACAGAGCCGACCCCCTTTCGGCGTGTGGTGCCAACCCCCGAATGGAGTCTCCCCCATGAACACGTTCATCCGTAACAGCGTTCTCGGTATCGCCGGTCTCGCGTTCGCCGGTGGTGTGGCCGCCGGCCCGATGACCGCCGACAA
>NZ_JBEYVB010000086.1:0-1955 GCF_040643815.1 Micromonospora sp. NPDC047074 | reverse complement strand
CGTCCCCCACAGCATCATCGCCCTCCCCCACTTCCCCCTCACCCGCAACGGCAAGATCGACCGCACCGCCCTCCCCACACCCGACACCACCACCCGCAGCGAGGCTCCCCGCGACGACCTGGAGCGGCAGGTGGCGGAGGTGTGGGCCGACGTGATCGGTCGGGCGCCGGGCCGCGACGACAACTACTTCGCCTTCGGCGGGCACTCCATGCAGGCCACGATGATCGCTGCCCGGCTGCGCGAACAGCTCCGGGTGCCGGTCGCGGCAACGATCGTGTTCGAGGCGCAGACCGTGGCCGCCATGGCCGACCTGCTGCGGGCCGGGACGACGCCGGCCGACTCGTCGAGCACAGTGGAACGCGGCGAGGTGGGCGGATCAGACCCGGTCGCCCGGGTCGCTCCCGGGCAGTCCGTGCCGGGCCGGGTGTTGTCGTTCGCGCAACAACGACTGTGGTTCCTGCACACCCTGGACCCGAACTCCACCGCCTACAACACCCAGACCGCCTGGCACATCGACGGCGAGATCAACCTCGACCACCTCGAGAACGCCATCACCGAAATCACCCGCCGCCACGAAGTCCTACGCACCACCTTCACCGAACACGACGGCATCCCCCACCAAGTCATCCACCCCACCCCCCACCACCACACCACCCGCCACGACCTCACCCACATCGACCCCCGACACCACGACCACCACATCCACACCATCCTGCGCAGCGAACTCGACAAACCCTTCGACCTCACCGCAGGTCCACTCCTACGCTGCCAAATCCTCACCCTCACCCCCACCACACACATTCTCTGCCTCACCTGGCACCACATCGTCCTCGACGGCTGGTCCGTCAACCTCCTCCACAACGAACTCCACCACCTCTACACCGACCTCATCCACCAGCGACCCCCGTCGCTGCCACCCCTGAAGACCCAGTACGCCGACATCGCCCAACGCCAACGCCACCGCTGGGAAACCACCGACGCGCAGGACCACCTCCACCAACTCGCCGCACGACTCCGCGACGCCCCACCGATCTGCCACCCACCCACCGACCGGCCGCGTCCCGACACCACACCCGGCCCCACCGCCGTCCACCGCACCGAACTCCCCACCCACGCCCTCAGCACCCTGCACACCCTCGCCACCCACACCGGCTCCACCCCCTTCGGCATCCTCCTCGCCGCATTCCAACTCCTCATCCACCGCTACACCACACAGAACCCCGTCGTCATCGGCACCCCCCTCGCCGGCCGCACCGACCCCGACGCCGAAAAACTCATCGGCTTCTTCGTCAACACCCTCCCCCTCGCCGTCGACATCCACCCCCACCACACCTTCCGCCAATTCCTCCGCCACTCCCGCACCGTCCTCATGCACGCCGTCACCCACCAGGACATCCCCTTCGACAAACTCGTCGAACACACCCAACCCACCCGCAACCGACACACCCCACCCCTCATCCAAACCGTCTTCACCGGTGGGAACGTCACAGGTATCGCCGACGAGGCCGTGCCGCTGCACACCGCGACGATGCGGCCGCTGCCGGCCGTCGCGGGGGCCGCGAAGTTCGACCTCACGGTCCACACGGAGGTGGGCACCGACGCCGTCGAGGTGTTCTTCAACTACGCCCGCGAGCTGTACGAGCCCGGGACGATCGCCGACCTGGCCGACAGCTACCGCGCCCTGGTCACCGCCGTACTCACCGAACCCGACCGCCCACTGTCCACCGTCGAGACCGTCACCGACACCCAGCGGAAGCGGCTCATGGCGGCCGCCACCGGGCGTACCGCCGTCGGGGCCACCCTTGACGGGTGCGTGCCGCGCCTGGTGACGGAGACGGCCCTGCGGCAGCCCGACGCCGTGGCGGTCGTCGACGGGGCGGGTGCGCTGACCTACCGGCAGCTCGACGAGTGGTCCAACCACCTCGCCCACGAACTCCTACGACACGGCGCCCGAC
>NZ_JBEYVB010000085.1:0-1971 GCF_040643815.1 Micromonospora sp. NPDC047074 | reverse complement strand
CCTCGGCCTCGAACCCGGCCGCAGCCTCCAAGAACTCCAACACCGCATCCTCGAACACGACACCAAAATCCAAATCCCCGCACTCGCCAGCTGAATCCGGCACGCACCAACAGCCGTCGTTCCTGCAGTTACCCGATCGTGGACGGGCCGGGGGCACCATGGGCGCGCGGGGGGTCCGTGTCGCCCAACGCACCGGATGCCGACAGCGAATCCTTTCGAGTGAGCACAGCGAGGACGACATGGCGAACAAGTGCCCGGTGCACGGGCTGACGAAGCTGATGGACAACGACTACTTCGCAACCCCGTACGCGGCGTACGAGCGCTACGCGGCGATGCACGAGCAGGGCACCGTCCACCAGACATGCCTCGACGACCACGGCCGGGTATGGCTGGTCACCGGCCACGCCGAGGTCCACGCCGCGCTGCGGGACAAGCGCCTCGCGCGTCCCCGCGAGTACTCCAACGGGGACTTCACCACTGAGCGCTTCCCGCAGGGCGCGGTGACCGGCACCATCGTCACCCTGGACCCGCCGGAGCACACGCCACTCAAGAAGATGGTCAACTCCACCTTCCTGCCCCGCAAACTGGACGCCTTCCGCCCCCGGGTGCACGAACTGGTCCGCGCGCGGCTGGACGCGATCGAGGCGGCGGGCGGCGGCGACCTCGTCGACGACTACGCGGCCGTCCTGCCGATCACGATCGTCTGCGACGTGCTCGGCGTCCCCGACGAGCACCGCGAGGAGCTCAAGAAGTGGGCCGACCTGGCCTTCGGCACCGACGACGAGACCAACGCCCAGGTCCGCGGGAACATGTCGCGGCTGCTCAACTCGATCCGGGAGCAGAAGACGGCGGAGCCCGGCGACGACCTCTTCTCGGACCTGATCCACGCCAAGAACGCCGACGGCGAACCCGAGCTCGAGGTCTTCCAGATCCTGTCCATGGCCCTGCTGACCGTGCTCGGCGGCTACGACACCACCTCGGGCATGATCAGCCGGGGCGCGCTGGCCCTGATGGACAACCCGGAGACGCTGGAGCGGCTCCGCAAGGACCCGGACCTTTTCGGCGAGGCCGTCGAGGAGTTGCTGCGCCGCAACGGCTCCGTGCACCACGCCTTCCGCCGCTTCGCCACCGAGGACATGGAGATCGACGGCACGAAGATCAACAAGGGCGACACGGTGCTCCTGCACCTGACCGCCGCCGGCAACGACCCGAAGCGCTTCCCCGACCCGCAGCTGCTCGACATCGACCGCACCGACAAGGGGCACATGGCGTTCGGCGGCGGCCCGCACTTCTGCTCGGGATCGGAACTGGCCCGGATGGAGGTGACGATCGCCCTGCGGGAGCTGTTCACCCGGTTCCCCGACATCAAGCTGGCCGTGCCCCGGGAGTCGCTGCGGGTGCGGACCTCCCCGCTGGTGCCCGCGCTCCTGTCGCTACCGGTCACGGTCTGACGCGGCCCTCCCACCCCGGCCCGAATCGCGACTCCTGTCCGCCCGGAGGTTGTCGGAACCATGCCGCGTACCGATCTGCTCCGCCCCCTGCCCGAGTTGCTCCAGGCCCACGCCGCCAGGTCCGGCGACCGGACCGCGTACGCCGACTCACGGCGGAGCGCGACCCACGGGGAGCTGGCGGCACGGACGGCGATCACCGACGCCGCAGACCGATGATCGACTATCTGGTCATCGGCGGGGGCATCGCGGGCGCCAGCGCCGGACATCACCTCGCCGCGTACGGCACCGTGGTGCTGCTGGAGATGGAGCAGGTTCCCGGCCAGCACTCCACCGGCCGCTCGGCCGCCGTGTTCTCCGAGTACTACGGCGGGCCGGCGGTGCGCGCGCTGACCCGGGCCAGCCGGAGCTTCCTCACCGCGCCGCCACCGGGCTTCGCCGAGCACCCGCTGCTCACCCCGCGCGGCGTGCTCAGCCTCTGCCCGCCCGGCAGCGAAGACGCCTTCGAGGCGGCGCTGCGCGA
>NZ_JBEYVB010000084.1:0-2332 GCF_040643815.1 Micromonospora sp. NPDC047074 | reverse complement strand
CGGCCGCCCCGCCTCCCCCCGGGCGGGCGGGCCTGCTCCGTGCGCCCGCGGGGGCCCCCGCGGGCGGCGGGGCCCCCCCGGTGCCGGGGCCGTTCGGGGGCCCCCCCCCCCCCACGGAACCGAACGGCTGTCGCCGCCCCCACGCCTCGCCTCCCACACACACCACCCGATCCAAGATCGTGCTCGATCCTGGATCGGGTGGCCATTCTGGCGACTGGATGCCACTCGATCCCGGATCGAGCACAATCTTGCGCTCCGAGTGCGCGTTCGGCGGCGGGAGAGTGACCTGCGGGTCCACCCACAGCCGCCACCGTGGTGGATTCTGTCACGGAGCGTTGCCGGGGCCACCGTGGCAGAGCTTTCGAGCGGTACGGGAGCTGCCGAACTGCTGTCGACGTTACCGCCCCGGCGTCTACCAGATCTGGCGCTGCGTGCCTGGGCGCGTCCACTGGTGAGATGTCGGCGCGCCGACCGGCGGACGGACGGAAAGCGGCGTATTGCTCCTCGGCCGGCCCTCGGGTCGCTACGGTCGGTGCAGGGGCCGGGTGGCCGGCCGAGCCGAATCCGGTACCGCAGGAGCAGCCCGTGCCGTTCGTCACGCCGGAACCTGCACCGCGCCGGGCCCGCCCGCCCGTCCGTGACCCGGAGGCGCCCAGGCGGGTGACCCTGCTGGAGCTCTTCTTCGACCTGGTCTTCGTCGTCGCGCTCGCCCTGATCTCCCGGAACCTGGTCCACGGGCTGGACTGGACCCGCGCCGCCCAGTCGCTGATCCTGCTGGCGGCGCTCTGGTGGACCTGGGCCATCACCACCCTGATCACCGACATGTACGACGCCGAGCGCACCGAGATCAAGCTGCTGATCACGGCGGTGATGTTCGGGACGCTGCTGATGACCACCGCCATCCCGGAGGCGTTCGAGGCGCGGGGGATCGTCTTCGCCGCCACGTACGTGGCGATCCACCTCGGCCGTGGCCTGTTCCTCATGCCGACGGTACGGCGGCACCAGGAGAGCCAGCGCCGCGCGGCGCGCGTCTTCAGCTGGTTCGCGGTCTCGGCGGTGCCCTGGATGGTCGGCGCGTACGTCTCCGGAAACGCCCGGCTGGTGCTGTGGGCCCTCGCCCTCGCCATCGACTACGTCGGCTTCCGGCTCGCCTACCCCGTGCCCGGCCTCGGCGTGGTGCCCGAGAAACAGCGCACCGTCACCGCCGAGCACCTCTCCGAGCGCTACCAGCAGTTCTTCATCATCGCCCTCGGTGACGCCATCCTGACCATCGGCACGCTGTTCAGCCTCGAACACTCCGAGGCCGAGAACATCGCCGCGTTCGCCATCGCCTTCTTCACCACCCTGCTGCTGTGGCGGATCTACGTGCACAAGTCCGGTGAGCTGCTGCCGTTGGCCATCGCCACCTCCAGGGCGCCGAACAAGTTCCTCGAAACCGCCCCCTACACCCACCTGTTGATGGTGGCCGGAGTGGTCACCACCGCCGCCGGTTTCGAACTGGTCCTGAAGCATCCCCTCGGGCACACCCCGCCGGCCTGGGTGGCGGTCATCCTCGGCGGCCCGGCGTTGTTCCTCCTCGGCCGCTCCGCCTTCGAGTACGAGGTGTTCAGCCGGGTCTCGCTGTCGCGCCCCGGCGGCCTGCTGGCCCTGCTCAGCCTCGCGCCGGCGGTGCTCTTCCTGCCGCCCCTGTACACCTCGCTCGCGGCCATGCTGGTCCTGGCCGGGGTGGCCGTGGCCGACACGCGCCGCAGCAGGGGCCGCCCGCCCGAGGCGCCCGCCCCGCCGCACTGACCGGCCGTCGGCTGGTCGATCGGCGACTCCGTTAGCGGTTCATCGCGATTGGGTACAACGCCCAGCACCTCGATACACCACACCCTTGCGGAGGCAGCGATGCGCGGCACGTCGATATTCGGAGTCCTGGTCGTCATCTGGCTGATCATCGGCGCGGTCGCCGCCGGGCAGCGCGGCTACTACAGCGGCGACGACACGAACTGCGCCGAGGCCGGCACCATCCTGGTGACCATCGTGGCCGGCCCGCTGAACTACATCGGAGCCAACCCCAAGGTCGACTGCGAACTCCCCCAGCCCTCGAAGTAACCCCCCACCCCCGTCCCCACCCCTTCCCCGCGCCGCGATCTTGCAGTTTCGGCCCCGCATCTGTCCCCTATGGAGCTTGTGCCCGGGCAGAAACTGCAAGATCGCGGCGCGCTGGGGTGAGCGGGGACGGGGGCGGGTGTGTGGAGAGGGAGTGTGCGGGGGTGCACGTCGGCTAGGGCATCCTAGGGGGCTGGGTTGTTTGCTTGGGTGGGGTGGGGGTGGGGGGGGTGGGGTG
>NZ_JBEYVB010000083.1:0-2472 GCF_040643815.1 Micromonospora sp. NPDC047074 | reverse complement strand
CACCGACGGCCCGTCCGCCAACACCACCGACACCTCACCCGCCGGCAGACACGTCACCACCGCGTCCCCGTCCACGTCGGCGACCATCGCCTCCAACACCGCCCGGTACATGCCACCGAGCCGCAGGACGTTGGGGTAGCTGACCGCGTGCGGCCGGGCCAGGATGTTGATGACGCCGCCAAGCGTGGAGACGTGCAGCCCGAACTCGCCGCTGGCCTCGTAGATCGCGTCGTCGAAGTCGACCCGCTCGGTGTCGACCTGCTCGAAGTCGAGGTAGTTGAAGAGGATCTCGATCGGCCGTCGTCCGTCGCCGAGGCGCTGCACGGCCGGCAGCGGGTAGCGGCGGTGCGGCCACAGCTCCAGCTCACCGGCGAACGTGCCCCGAATCAGCTCCCGCCAGGTCCGCGCGCTCGCGTCGTGCGTGAACGGCAGCGTGTTCAGGTGCATCCCGTACACGCGGTCCGCGCCGGTCACCTCGGGCCGGCCGTGGCTGACCAGCCCGCTGGTGAAGACCGGCTCCGCGGTGAGCTGGCTCATCACCTTCAGGTGCGCGGCCAGCAGCACGCTCTTCAGCGACGTGTCGGTCCGGCTGGCCAGCTCACGCAGGTCGTCCATCAGGTCGTGCAGCGGGACCCGGGTGCCGCACTCGTACTCGGGCACCGACTCGTCCTCGCCCCAGCCGGCGGGCAGCTCGAAGACCGGCTGCGCGACCACGCGCTGCCAGTACTCCCGGTCCTCGGCCGACGACAGCGCCTCCAGCTCGCCGGCGACGAAGTCGGCGTAGCGCACGGGCGGCGCCTCGAACGCGGCCGGCGCGCCGCTGTCCCGCAGGCTGCGGTAGCTGTCGAGGATCTCCATCAGCAGCGAGTGGTGGCTCCAGCCCTCGAGGATGCCGTGCGACATGGTCAGCACGAACCACCACGTGCCGTTGCGGCCGGCCGCGCCGGCGACCCGCATCTGCGGGACCTGGTCCGGGGTGAACGGTTGGGCCCGCTCGGCGGCCAGGTACGCCCGCAGCCGGGCCTCGGCCTCCTCGTCGGTGCCGTCGCGCAGGTCGAGCAGGGTGACGTCGACGGGCACCTCGGCGTGCACGAGCTGCATCGGCACCGAGTAGCCGGTCAGGTCGAACGAGGTGCGCAGGATCTCGTGCCGGTCCACCACGGTCCGCACCGCACCGCGCAGGGCGTCGCCGTCGAAGGCGTGCTCGTCGCGGATCGGGAACGCCGACACGTTGTGGTAGGTGCGCCGGTCCGAGTCGGAGAGGGTGACCACGAGCATGGCGAGCTGCACCTGCCCGCACGGGTACGCGTCGGCGAGCCCGGCGGGCAGCGCGGCCCGGTCGGCGTCGTCGAGCAGGCTGAACGGGGCGACCGCCTGGAAGGCGGGCGCCACCTCGGCGCTGTCGCCGGCGGCGAGGTGCCCGGCCAGGGCGGCGACGGTGCGGTGCACGAAGACGTCGCGCACCGAGACGGGGTGGCCGGCGTTGCGCAGCGCGCCGACGAGGGCGATGGCGCTGATGGAGTGCCCGCCGAGGTCGAAGAAGCTCTCCTGGGTGCTGACCTGCTCCAGGTTGAGCACCTGGCCCCAGATCCCGGCCAGCTGGGCCTCCAGCTCGGTCGACGGGGCGACGTACGCCCGCTCGGCCGGCACCGAGGTATCCCACAACGCGGCCCGGTCGACCTTGCCGTTGGCGTTGAGCGGGATCGCCTCCACCGCCACGAACTCCGCCGGGATCATGTACTCCGGAAGCTGCTCCACGCACCCGGCCCGGATCCGGTCCGCCAGGCCGGCGGTCGCGGGCGCGGCCGGCCGGTAGAAGACCACCAGCCGGTCCGACTCACCGACCAGGGCGACGGCGTCGCCGACGCCGTCCACACCCTCCACGACCGACTCGATCTCACCCAGCTCGATCCGGTAACCACGGATCTTCACCTGGTGGTCGACCCGCCCCACGAACTCCACCGCACCATCGGGCAACCGGCGCACCAGGTCCCCGGTCCGGTACATCCGCGCCCCGACACCGACCCCAGGCTCGGCGCCGGACGCGACCGCCGCAGCGGCGAACGGGTCGGGCAGGAACCGTTCCGCCGTGAGGGCCGGCTGGTCGGCGTAGCCACGCGCCACGCCCACGCCACCGACGTACAGCTCGCCGACGACGCCCACCGGAGCCAGATGCAGGTCCCGGTTGAGCACGTACATCGTCATCCCGGGCAGGGCACGACCGATCGGCACCACCGGACCCGGCTGCTCCACCACCACCGGGAAGATGCAGGTGCCCACACTCGCCTCGGTCGGCCCGTACTCATTCACCAGACCACCCGCACCAAGCAGGCCCAACCACCTGTTGGCAAGCGCCGCCGGCAACGCCTCACCAGCGACCACCACCACCGGCGCCAACGACGACAACGCCTCATCCGACAACTGCCGACCCAGAATCTCCAAATGACCCGGCGTCAACTTCAAGAAACTGAA
>NZ_JBEYVB010000082.1:0-2782 GCF_040643815.1 Micromonospora sp. NPDC047074 | reverse complement strand
CGGGCGGTGGACCATTTGTTGCCGGCGATCGAGATCGTGGATTCGCGGGTGGCGGGGTGGGACATCTCGATCGTGGACACGGTCGCGGACAACGCGTCCTCCGGCTTGTTCGTGTTGGGTACGGTGCCGCGTCGGTTGGCGGATGTTGATCTGCGGTTGTGCGGCATGGTGCTGGAGCAGGCTGGTGAACCGGTGTCGGTCGGGGCCGGCGCGGCTTGTTTGGGCAACCCGCTGCACGCGGTGCAGTGGCTGGCCCAGACGATGGCCCGCTCGGGTGACCCCCTGCGCGCCGGCGATGTGGTGTTGTCCGGGGCGCTCGGCCCGATGGTGTCGGTGACGCCGGGCGCGGCGTATGAGGCGCGGATCTCCGGTCTTGGCTCGGTGCGGGCGTGCTTTTCGGAGGTGGCGTCGTGAGCATGTGGGGCGGGCTCGTGAACGTGGCTGTCCTGAGTCGGGAGGGCACGGCATGACGGTCGGGGTGGCGGTGATCGGGTCGGGGAACATCGGCACCGATTTGATGATCAAGGTGCTGCGGTTGAGTGACAGCCTCCGGATGGTGGCGATGGTCGGCATCGATCCTGAGTCGGATGGCCTGGCGCGGGCGCGCAGGTTGGGTGTGGCGACGACCGCCGGGGGTGTCGACGGCTTGGTCGCGATGCCGGAGTTCGCTGAGGTGGGGTTGGTGTTCGATGCCACGTCGGCGGGTGCGCACCGGCGCAACGATGCGGTGCTGGCCGAGCACGGTCGTCTGGTGGTGGATTTGACGCCGGCGGCGATTGGTCCGTATGTGGTGCCGCCGGTGAATCTGGATGAGCATCTGGGTGAGCGCAACGTGAACATGGTGACGTGTGGTGGGCAGGCGACGGTGCCGATCGTCGCCGCCGTCGGCAGGGTGACGCCGGTCGCCTACGGGGAGATCGTGGCGTCGATTGCTTCCAAGTCGGCGGGGCCGGGGACGCGGGCGAACATCGACGAGTTCACGGAGACGACGGCGCGGGCGATCGAGGTGGTCGGTGGCGCTGATCGTGGTAAGGCGATCATCGTGTTGAATCCGGCGGATCCGCCGTTGTTGATGCGGGACACGGTGTACTGCCTGTGTGAGGACGCCGACGCTGACCGGGCGGCGATCGCCGCGTCGGTGGCGGAGATGGTGGCGGCGGTGCAGGGGTATGTGCCCGGCTATCGGTTGAAGCAGGACGTGCAGTTCGACCGGGTGGATGCGTATGTGCCGGCGTTGGGTCGGCGCCTGTCGGGGTTGCAGGTGTCGGTGTTCCTTGAGGTCTCCGGCGCGGGGCACTACCTGCCGGCGTATGCGGGGAATCTGGACATCATGACGTCGGCGGCGCTGCGTACAGCGGAGCGTCTGGTGGCGGTGCGGTCGGCCGGCCGGGATGGGACGGTTCGTGACGGCGGGCGCCGCGATGCTGCGGGGGTGCTGTCGTGACTGATCTGTATATCCAGGACGTGACGTTGCGTGACGGTATGCATGCGGTGGCTCACCGGTACACGGTGGAGCAGGTCCGCACGATCGCGGCGGCGTTGGACGCGGCGGGGGTGGCCGCGATCGAGGTCGCCCACGGTGACGGGCTGGCCGGGTCGAGTGTCAACTACGGCCACGGTGCGGCCAGTGACGCCGACTGGATCGCGGCGGCGGCCGAGGTGATGACCACCGCGAAGCTGACCACCCTGTTGTTGCCGGGGATCGGCACGATCGCCGACCTGAAGGCGGCGAAAGCCCTCGGCGTGACCAGTGTGCGGATCGCCACCCACTGCACGGAGGCTGATATCTCCGCCCAGCACATTGCGTGGGCGCGGGAGAACGGCATGGACGTGTCCGGGTTCCTGATGATGTCGCACATGAACGACCCCGCAGGGTTGGCAGCCCAAGCCAAGCTGATGGAGTCGTACGGGGCGCACTGCGTCTACGTCACCGACTCCGGCGGCCGGCTACTCATGTCGGACGTCGCCGAGCGGGTGGACGCCTATCGGCAGGTGCTGGAACCAACGACGCAGATCGGTATCCACGCCCACCACAACCTGTCCCTCGGCGTCGCCAACAGCGTCGTCGCCGTGGAACACGGTCGGATCGTCGGTGACGGGCCGCTGGGTTCGGCGCACGGGCGGACGGTGCGGGTGGACGCGTCGCTGGCCGGTCAGGGTGCCGGGGCGGGTAATGCGCCGTTGGAGGTGTTCGTGGCGGTCGCCGAGTTGCACGGCTGGGAGCACGGTTGTGACGTGTTCGCGTTGATGGACGCCGCCGACGACATTGTGCGCCCGTTGCAGGACCGGCCGGTGCAGGTCGACCGGGAAACCCTGTCCCTCGGCTACGCCGGGGTGTACTCAAGCTTCCTGCGCCATGCCGAACGGGCCTCGGACAAGTACGGGGTCGACGTGCGCTCGATCCTGGTCGAGTTGGGCCGTCGTCGCATGGTCGGCGGGCAGGAAGACATGATCGTGGACGTGGCACTCGACCTGGCCGGCGGTCGTGAACAGCAGCAGAAGCAGCAGGGAAAGGGTGAGGCGGCATGATCGGGCCGGACACCGCTGGAATCGCCGCACGCCTCGGTGAGGCGGCGGACACCGCCACCGCCATCCCACAGTTGGCGGCCGAGACCGGCCTCGATGTCGACGCCGCCTATGCGGTGCAGACCGCCCTGATCCAGCGTCGTCTCGACCGGGGTGAGCGTCTGATCGGGTTGAAGATGGGCCTGACCAGCCGGGCGAAAATGGTCCAGGTCGGTGTGGACGAGGTGATCTGGGGTCGGCTCACCGACACCATGCG
>NZ_JBEYVB010000081.1:0-3361 GCF_040643815.1 Micromonospora sp. NPDC047074 | reverse complement strand
GCCCCGCCGAGCGTCGACGTCGCGGCGTTCCGGCTGATGGGTCTGGCCGTGGTCAGCCGCCTGGCCTCCCGCTACGCCATCCGGGTGGAGCTGCGGGCCGCGTTCACCGCGCTCGCCCTGGCCGCGCCGCTGCTGGCGGCGCGGCGCGGGCTGCGGGGCACCGCGGAGACCTTCGCCGCCGTGGGGCTGCTGCTGGTGCTCCTCGACGGGTACGCCGCCTGGTCGGTGGACCTGCTCGGCGTGACGGACTGGCCGGGCACCCGCTACGCCGCGCTGGCCGGGGGGGCCAGCGCGGCGATCGCCGCCGGGTACGCCCGGCTCAGCGGGCTGACCGTGCCGTGGTTCGCGGCCCTGTTCACCGCCCAGCCGGTGCTGCCCCTGCTCGCCGCCTCGGCCCGGCCGGACGCCGCCGGCTGGGCGTTGGCGTTCCTGGGGGTGGCGCTGCTCGACCTGGCGGTGCTGGTCGTGCTGCGCCGCCGGAGTCTCCCGGCGACGGCTCCCGCAACCCCCGCCGGCCCACCGGCTGGCCCGGCGGCCCCGGCCGGCGGAGGCCCGGCCGTGGCGCCCGCGCCGGCCGGCGAGCGTCCGGTGGTCCTGGCCGGGCGCGTCATCGCCTGGGTCGGGTACGCCGGCGCGCTGCTCGTGGCCGCGTGCTGTGCGTTGGTGCCGTTGTCCCTCGGCCGGGCTGCCGGCGTGCCGCTGCTGGCCGGGGTGCCGATGCTGCTGGTGGCGCTGACCCTGTTCGGCGCGGCGCTGCTCGTCGGCGGGTCGGTGTTCCGCGCCGTGGCCGCCGCGCTGCTGGTGCCGGCGCTGGCCGGCGCGTTGATCCGTCCGATCGCGGAGCTGGGGTTGGCGCCGGTGCTCTCGGCCCTGGTCGTGGTGGCGCTGGCCGGCGCGGTGCGGTTGCTCCCCGCCGGCTGGCGGGTCGGTCCCCGGGCCGGCGCGCTGTTGGTGGCCGGGGGAACGGCCCAGTTCGCCGTACTGCTGGCCGTCGCGTTCGCGGGTGTCGCGGCCGGGCGTTCGCTGCCGCCGTGGCGGGGAGCCGACGCCGGGCCGGACCTCGCCCAGGGGTGGCAGGCCCCGGTGGTGATCGCGCTGACCGTGGCGGCCCTGGGGCTGCTGCTGCCGGGGGCCGCCCGACCGGCGCTGGCCGCGATCGGCGTGGCGGCCGTGGTGCTGGCGGTGCCCGCCGGCTGGCCGTCGCCGTGGCCCGCGGTGGTGGCCCTGGACCTGGTGGCGGCGGCGGGCCTGCTGGCCGTCGCGGTGGGGCGTCCGGGCATCCGGTTCTGGACGGTGCTGGCCTCGGCGGTGGCCGGTGCCGTCCTGTTCGGGCACGGCCTGCTGGTGGGGCTGGCCGCGCCTGCCGGGGCCGGCGCGGCGCTCGCGGTGGTGCTGGTCGCCGGGATCCTCGCGGCACGGGCCGGCCGGCGCGGGGCGGCCGTGCAGCGGGGGGTGGCCGGGGTGGCCCTGGCCGTCGTGCCGCTCGCGGTGCCCGCCGGCGCCGCCGTCGCGCTGATCGCCGCCGGGGCTGCGCCCTGGTGGCAGGCGCGGGCGGCGCTCGCCGCCGCCGTGCTGCTGCCCGTGGGGCTGCTCGCGGTCCGCCGGCACTGGCCCGACCTGCACGCGTACGCCTCCGTCGGGTTCGCCCTGGCATCGGTGGCGGTCGGAGTGGCACCGGTGGTCGTACCGGCCGAGGAACCGGTGGCGCTGTACGCCGCCGTGGCGGTCCTGCTGGCGACGCTCGGCGGTGCGGCGCGTGCCGGCATCGTCCTGCGGTTGGCCGGCGTCGGGCTGCTCGTGGTCTCGGTGGCCGCCGCTCTTCCGGTGGCGTTGACGGCGCTGTTCGCCCCGTACGGCGGCGTGCCGCCCTGGTCGGGGGTGCCCACGGTCGGGCCCGATCCGGGGGCCTTCCCGGCGGGCCTGGCGCTGGCCGCGCTGGCGGTGGCCGGCGTGCTGGCCGGCCGGCCGGACCGGGACGCCACCCGGCCCGGCCCCGCCCCGGAGTGCGCCAGCCGGCCCGGTACTGCCCCGGAGGGTGCCAGCCGGCCGGCGGGCACCGGCTGGTGGCGGGCCGCCCTGGTCGCGTTGCCGTTCGCCGCGCTGGCGCTGCCCGTGCTGCTGCTGGCCGCCGGGGCGCCGTGGCCGGTGCTGCCGGCCGGCACGCTAGCCGGTGGGGCCGCCGTGGTGCTGGTCGTCGCGCTGCTCGCGCCCCGCCCGCTGCTCGCCCCGGTCGGCATGCCGGTGGGGCTGGTGCTGGCCGCGTCCGGGCTGCTGGGGCTGCTGGCCACCCGGGCGGGCACGATCGCGGGTCTCGGTGTGCTGGTGGTGGCGGCGACCGTGGTCGGCGTGGCCGCCCGCCGGGACACCGCCCGGCTGGGCGGGGCCCTGGTCGCGGTGGCCGCCGCGACCAGCCTCGCGGTGGTCGCGCCGCTGGCCGGCGGGCTGCCGCTGCGGACGGCCGCGTTCAGCGTGCTCGCCGTCGCGGTGCTCACCCTGGCCGCCGCCGCGGCGATCGGCCGCACCCGGATGCCCGCCGGGCCGATCCCGGCGGTCGTGCCGGGAGCCTTCCCGGGCGGCGCGGTGTCGGTCGCGCCGGCCCGCCCGGGACGGGCCACCACGGCGACGGCACTGGACGCCGCCGCCCAGGCGGTGGCGCTCGTCGCGCTGCTGCTCGCGGTGGGCACGCTCCGCCACGCCGCCGCGGTCTGCGTGCTGTGGGGCGCCGCCGTCGGGTTGCGGGTGCTGCGCGGCGGGGAGCCGTCGGGCCGGCGGTGGGCGTTCGCGGGCATCGCCGGCGGCAGCGAGTTGCTCGGCGGCTGGCTGCTGCTGGCCGCCGGAAAGGTGGCGCTGCTGGAGGCGTACACGGTGCCGGCGGCGGCGCTGGCCCTCGGCGCGGGCGTGGTGGCGCTGCGCACGCGGCCCGGGCTGACCAGTTGGCTGGCGCTCGGCCCGGGGCTCGCCGCCGCGCTGCTGCCGAGCCTGGTCTCGGTGTTGGCGGCGCCGGACCCCCAGCCGTGGCGGCGGCTGCTGCTGGGCGCCGCCGCGCTCGGCGCGGTACTCGCCGGAGCCACCCGCCGCTGGCAAGCGCCGGTGCTGCTGGGCGGCGTCACCCTGACGCTGCTCGCGCTGCACGAGCTCATCCGTGGCTGGGACCTGCTGCCCCGGTGGATCTTCCTCGCGGTCGGCGGGTTCCTGCTGATCGGGCTCGCCACCACCTACGAGCGGCGACGGCGGGACCTGGCCCGCCTCCGGGCCGCCGTCGGCCGGATGGGCTGAGCGCGCCGGTCACGTCGAATGGGTGTAAGGAAGGGCACCTTCCTAACGCAATGCGTTAGGAAGGTGCCCTTCCTTACACCCCGGC
>NZ_JBEYVB010000080.1:0-3559 GCF_040643815.1 Micromonospora sp. NPDC047074 | reverse complement strand
TGTCCGGCGGCGTCCTACTCTCCCACACCCTCCCGAGTGCAGTACCATCGGCGCTGGAAGGCTTAGCTTCCGGGTTCGGAATGTAACCGGGCGTTTCCCCTCCGCCATAACCGCCGTAACCCTATCAACATATCAAACAACACCACACACAAACCGTGGTCTGTTGTTCGTTTGCTGTGAGTTGCACAGTGGACGCGTAGCAGCTTAGTAGTCAAGTCCTCGGCCTATTAGTACCGGTCAACTGAACCCGTTACCGAGCTTACATTTCCGGCCTATCAACCCAGTCGTCTAGCTGGGGGCCTTACCCCCACAAAGTGGGGTGGGATACCTCATCTTGAAGCGAGCTTCCCGCTTAGATGCTTTCAGCGGTTATCCCTTCCGAACGTAGCTAACCAGCCGTGCCCCTGGCGGGACAACTGGCACACCAGAGGTTCGTCCGTCCCGGTCCTCTCGTACTAGGGACAGCCCTTCTCAAGTATCCTACGCGCACGGCGGATAGGGACCGAACTGTCTCACGACGTTCTAAACCCAGCTCGCGTACCGCTTTAATGGGCGAACAGCCCAACCCTTGGGACCTGCTACAGCCCCAGGATGCGACGAGCCGACATCGAGGTGCCAAACCATCCCGTCGATATGGACTCTTGGGGAAGATCAGCCTGTTATCCCCGGGGTACCTTTTATCCGTTGAGCGACACCGCTTCCACTCGCAAGTGCCGGATCACTAGTCCCGACTTTCGTCCCTGCTCGACCTGTCAGTCTCACAGTCAAGCTCCCTTGTGTACTTGCACTCAACACCTGATTGCCAACCAGGCTGAGGGAACCTTTGGGCGCCTCCGTTACCCTTTAGGAGGCAACCGCCCCAGTTAAACTACCCACCAGACACTGTCCCTGAACCGGATAACGGTCCGAAGTTAGATACCCAAATCAACCAGAGTGGTATTTCAAGATTGCCTCCACCCATACTGGCGTATGAGTTTCACCGGCTCCCACCTATCCTACACAAGCTAATTCGAATACCAATGTCAAGCTATAGTAAAGGTCCCGGGGTCTTTCCGTCCTGCCGCGCGTAACGAGCATCTTTACTCGTAATGCAATTTCGCCGGGCCTGTGGTTGAGACAGTGGGGAAGTCGTTACGCCATTCGTGCAGGTCGGAACTTACCCGACAAGGAATTTCGCTACCTTAGGATGGTTATAGTTACCACCGCCGTTTACTGGCGCTTAAGTTCTCCGCTTCGCCCCGAAGAGCTAACAGGTCCCCTTAACGTTCCAGCACCGGGCAGGCGTCAGTCCATATACATCGAATTACTTCTTCGCATGGACCTGTGTTTTTAGTAAACAGTCGCTTCCCCCTGCTCTCTGCGGCCATACAACGCTCCACCCGCGCGGGGCTTCACGTCTCCGGCCCCCCTTCTCCCTAAGTTACGGGGGCAATTTGCCGAGTTCCTTAACCACAGTTCGCCCGATCGCCTCGGTATTCTCTACCTGACCACCTGTGTCGGTTTGGGGTACGGGCCGCTAAGAACTCGCTAGAGGCTTTTCTCGGCAGCATAGGATCACTGACTTCACCTGAATCGGCTCGGCATCACGTCTCAGCCTACATGTGCTGCGGATTTGCCTACAGCACGGCCTACACGCTTACCCCGGCACAACCACCGGCCGGGCTCAGCTACCTTCCTGCGTCACCCCATCGCTTGACTACTACCCGCCAGGTTCCCACGCTCCCCAACATCAACCCGAAAGTCTCCGCTGGTTTGGGTGGTTAGCACAACGAGGTTCATCAGGGACGCTCTTTCGCGGGTACGGGAATATCAACCCGTTGTCCATCGACTACGCCTCTCGGCCTCGCCTTAGGTCCCGACTCACCCAGGGCGGATTAGCCTGGCCCTGGAACCCTTGGTCATCCGGCGGAAGGGTTTCTCACCCTTCTTTCGCTACTCATGCCTGCATTCTCACTCGTGCCGCGTCCACAACTAGGTCACCCCGCTGCTTCACCCCCGGCACGACGCTCCCCTACCCATCCACACACCTGCACAAGGAATCAAGTCCAAGCGAGGTAAAAATGTGAATGCCACAGCTTCGGCGGTGTACTTGAGCCCCGCTACATTGTCGGCGCGGAACCACTTGACCAGTGAGCTATTACGCACTCTTTAAAGGGTGGCTGCTTCTAAGCCAACCTCCTGGTTGTCTATGCGACCCCACATCCTTTTCCACTTAGCACACGCTTAGGGGCCTTAGCTGGTGATCTGGGCTGTTTCCCTCTCGACTACGAAGCTTATCCCCCGCAGTCTCACTGCCGCGCTCTCACTTACCGGCATTCGGAGTTTGGCTGATTTCGGTAAGCTTGTGGGCCCCCTAGACCATCCAGTGCTCTACCTCCGGCAAGAAACACACGACGCTGCACCTAAATGCATTTCGGGGAGAACCAGCTATCACGGAGTTTGATTGGCCTTTCACCCCTAACCACAGGTCATCCCCCAACTTTTCAACGTTGGTGGGTTCGGCCCTCCACGCGGTCTTACCCGCGCTTCAGCCTGCCCATGGCTAGATCACTCCGCTTCGGGTCTAGGACACGCGACTGAATCGCCCTATTCAGACTCGCTTTCGCTACGGCTCCCCCACACGGGTTAACCTCGCCACATGCCACTAACTCGCAGGCTCATTCTTCAAAAGGCACGCCGTCACCCCGCAAGGCTCCGACGGATTGTAGGCGAACGGTTTCAGGTACTATTTCACTCCCCTCCCGGGGTACTTTTCACCATTCCCTCACGGTACTCGTCCGCTATCGGTCACCAGGAAGTATTTAGGCTTACCAGGTGGTCCTGGCAGATTCACGGCAGATTACAGGGGTCCGCCGCTACTCGGGAACACCCACAGAAGACCAGCCACTTTCACCTACCGGACTATCACCGTCTACGGTCAGCCTTTCCAGACCATTCGGCTAGCAACTGGCTTTGTAACTTCTCAAACAAGTGTCAGCTTGTTCAGCAGGGTCCCACAACCCCGACCACGCAACCCCTGACAGGTATCACACGCAGCCGGTTTAGCCTCAATCCGCTTTCGCTCGCCACTACTCACGGAATCACTATTGTTTTCTCTTCCTACGGGTACTGAGATGTTTCACTTCCCCGCGTTCCCCCCATACACCCTATGTGTTCAGGTGTAGGTGACTGGACATGACTCCAGCCAGGTTTCCCCATTCGGACACCCTGGGATCACAGCTTGGTTGACAGCTCCCCCAGGCCTATCGCGGCCTCCCACGTCCTTCATCGGCTCCTGGTGCCAAGGCATCCACCGTTCGCCCTTGACAACTTGACCACAAAGATGCTCGCGTCCACTGTGCAATTCTCAACAAACGACCAACCCACAACCCAACAGTGCGACACCAAACCCGACCACCGCCGGCGGTATGCCACACCAGGCCATGCCTGGCAGCCCAACGAAACCCTCACGGCTCCGTCTCCAAGGCTCTGAAAGACAACCCACAGGTTGTTCCTTCAGGACCCAACAGGGTGCTATCCGCCTTCCCCCAGCCGCACCAGGACCCCGTTCCCACCACCC
>NZ_JBEYVB010000079.1:0-4209 GCF_040643815.1 Micromonospora sp. NPDC047074 | reverse complement strand
TACCTCTGGGCCGTCCCTGCGTGGTACTGTTTGATGTCGGGGGCGGCTGTCCTCACCCCCGCCGCCCACGACTGTCTCCGCGTCCGTCTTGGGGGTTCCGCGCCTGTTCGAGTCGCAGTGCGAATCGGTATGCATGGGCATCTACAACTATCGTTGGTGACCACTGTGGGAGGCCCGGGGTCGCCGGACCTCCCACTCAATTCGTGGGAGCCGTCGATGGAGTTGTTCCGTGGCATGGCCACTGCCGGCACAGCCGGCGGTGTCGGAGCCGGCGTGCTCGGCGTGCTCTGGCACGAGGTGGTCCGCTTTCAGAACTCCTGCGAGGCCGACACGATCGGCGCCTGTCTCGGCTTCGCCTTTCCCGCCCTGGTCGTCGGGCCGGTGGTGGTGACCGCCGCCGTGTGGCTCCTGCTGCGGCTGACGGAGGTCGAGCGCCCGCTGCCGGCGGCCCTGCTCGGCGCGGCTGCCACGGCCAGTGCACTCCGGCTCGCCCTGGCCACCCGGCCGTTCTCCGGCCCGCCGCCGGTGTGGCTGGTGGTGCTGCTCGCCGTAGCCGGGTTCGCCGCCGGCGTCGCTGTCATGGCGGCTCGACTTTTCCTCGTCCGGACCGTGCTGGCCCTGGTGCTGCTCCTGCCCTGGTTCGTCTCGCCGCTGGTCAGCCAGGAGAGCCGGCGGGACGCGTTGCGCGACGGCTTCGCCCAGGTCGGCCTGCCGCTCGTCGTGCCGCAGGTGGAGGGCTTTCAGGTCTCCTACGCCCGAGCCTTCGTCAACCGCCGGCTCCTCACCGTCACGATGGCCCGGGGAGAAGGCTGGCTCTCGGTCATCGTGGTTCCGCTACCGGCGGGTTTCGCCCCGCCAGAGAGTTGCGGGCCGACCATGGCCGACGCTTCCCGGCTCGACGGACCCAGAACGTCCACTCCGCAGCCGTGCCGAGCAGTCGGTGCCGACCACTGGGTCCGGACGGAGGAGGAAGAGGATGTCCACCTGGTCCGTCACGGAGGTGGGCTCGTGCTGCTCAGTGCCGGTGGGGAGGCGGCCGCCGCCGACGTGGCGGCGGGCGCGACGAACCTGTCCGTCGTGACCCCCGGGCAACTGGCGGACCTGGCCGTTCGCTGAGCCGAGCGGTCCCCCTGCTGATGCCTGCCCGAGGCGAATTCGGCAGAATGATGGGATGACGGAGATCGACTGGGAGCGGCTGCGCGCCGCCGCCACCGAGGTGATGCGGCACGCGTACGTGCCGTACTCGAAGTTCCCGGTCGGCGCGGCCGCTCTGGTCGACGACGGCCGGGTCGTGGTCGGCTGCAACGTGGAGAACGCGGCGTACGGCGTGGTGCTCTGCGCGGAGTGCGGCGTGGTCTCCTCGCTGCACGCCACCGGCGGCGGCCGGCTCGTCGCCCTCTCCTGCGTCGACGCCACCGGCGAGCCGCTGATGCCGTGCGGCCGGTGCCGCCAACTGCTCTGGGAGCAGGGCGGCCCGGAGTGCCTGATCGAGGCCCGGGGCGGGCCGCTGCGGATGGCCGAGCTGCTGCCGCACGCCTTCGACGTGGCCGACCTGGAGGCCGTGACGGGGGAGACCCCGGTGCCCGTGGTGCCGGAGCGGCTGGCCGCCTGGCGCGGGCGCGGCACGGTCTTCGTGCACCCCGACCTCTCCGCCGGCCAGCAGGTCTGGACGGCCTACTGGGAGAAGTCGGCCGGCGACAGCGAGGGCGCCGAGACCGGGGTGCTGGAGGAGGGCCCGAGCTGGGGTGACCCGGCGGAGGCGATCGAGTGGGGGCTCGCCCGGTCGCCCCGGGTGGTGGTCGTGGACGCCTCGGGCACGATCTTCTGGGCGGGCGAGGGCGAGCCGCCGACGGAGATCCCTGACCGCTGGGGTGGTTGAGCTCAGAGCGGCTGGGGCCTGTCGTGCCCGGGTGGTTGGGCTTCGGGGATCGGGCCGACCGTGCCCGGCTCCGGGCGGTCAGGCTTGATCCCTCCGCCGGTCACGGTCGGCCCGATCCCTCGGCGGGCGCGGTCCGCGGACCGGCTTCATGACGATCGATAGGAACTCAAAGGTGAGTGCTTTCGCGGCGGTTGATGTCATTCGGGTGAAGCGGGACGGGGGGGTGCTCTCCGACGCGCAGATCGACTGGGTGGTGGACGCGTACACCCGGGGGCTGGTCGCCGACGAGCAGATGTCGGCGCTGGCCATGGCGATCCTGCTGCGCGGCATGACCGGGCCGGAGATCGCCCGGTGGACCGCCGCGATGATCGCCAGCGGGGAGCGGCTCGACCTATCCGCCGTCCGGCGGCCGACCGTCGACAAGCACTCCACCGGCGGCGTCGGTGACAAGATCACCCTGCCGCTCACCCCGCTGGTCGCCGCCTGCGGCGCCGCCGTGCCGCAGCTCAGCGGCCGGGGTCTCGGACACACCGGCGGCACGCTGGACAAGCTGGAGTCGATCCCCGGCTGGCGGGCGGCGCTGGGCAACGACGAGTTCATCGCCCAGCTCCAGGACGTGGGCGCGGTGGTCTGCGCGGCCGGCGCGGGCCTCGCCCCGGCCGACCGCAAGCTGTACGCGCTGCGCGACGTGACCGGGACCGTCGAGGCCATCCCGCTGATCGCCAGCTCGATCATGAGCAAGAAGATCGCCGAGGGTACCGGTGCCCTGGTGCTCGACGTGAAGGTCGGCTCCGGCGCGTTCATGAAGTCCGTCGAGCAGGCCCGCGAGTTGGCCCGGACGATGGTCGAGCTGGGCGGCGCGCACGGCGTGCGGACCGTGGCCCTGCTCACCGACATGTCCACCCCGCTCGGCCTGGCCATCGGCAACGCGGTCGAGGTCACCGAGTCGGTCGAGGTGCTCGCCGGGGGCGGCCCCGCCGACGTGGTCGAGCTGACCCTGGCGTTGGCCCGCGAGATGCTCGACGCGGCCGGGCTGCCGGACGCCGACCCGGAGGCCGCCCTGCGCGACGGACGGGCGATGGACTCCTGGCGGGCCATGGTCCGCGCGCAGGGCGGTGACCCGGACGCGCCGCTGCCGACCGCGAACGAGGTCGAGGTGGTCCGCGCGGACGCGGACGGGTTCGTCGCGGCGATCGACGCGTACGACATGGGGGTGGCGGCCTGGCGGCTCGGCGCCGGGCGGGCCCGCAAGGAGGACCCGGTCAGCGTGCCGGCGGGGGTCGTGCTGCACCGGCGCCCGGGCGACGCGGTGCGGGTGGGTGACCCGCTCTTCGAGCTGCGCGCCGAGGACGCCGCCCGGATCCCGGCGGCCCGCGACGACGCCGCGCGGGCGGTGCGGATCGCGCCGACCGCGCCCGGCGCGACGCCCCTGGTCATCGAGCGGATCGGCTGAGCGGAGCGTCCGCCGGGGTGGCATGGTGCCGGCCGGCCGGGACCGCTATCCTCCCTGGCCAAGGGGGGACAACCGGCGCCCAGTCGTCGCGAGCAGACAGGAATCTTCCGCCGTGGCCGTATCTGCCCCCGATCCCCGGGAGGTGCGTGAGGCGAGCCTGGACGAGCTGTCCCGGCTGGGCCTTCCGCTACCGCCAGCCCAGTTTCCCCTCGTCTGGGAACCGGGCGACCAGATCGAACTCCGCCCCACCGTGGAGATCGAGGCCCGCATCGCGGTGCTGCACCTGATCCTGGCCCGTTGCTTCGGCATGCCCCCGCAGTCGGCGATGAGCTGGCTGCTCGCCTCGCACCTGGTCGAGATGGTCACGCCGCCCGAGGTCCAGTTCGTGATGGGCGGCAAGGGCGACCACCGGTCGTTCGTGCTGCACCACGACGCGCTGTTCGCGCTGGCCTGGGTGCTCGGCCTGACCAAGCAGCTCGACCCGACGCTGCCGGTCGACGAGCGGCTGGTGGAGCGGATGCCGAACATTCCCGGCGGGGAGACCTTCGGCCAGTGGCGGGCCCGCATCCTCGCCGCACCCCAGCATCCCGCCGACGCGGCGGCCCTGCTGGACCTGCACTACTGCCTGGACTGGGCGTACCTGGAGACGGAGCGGGCCGGGCGGACCCTGCCCGGTCTGGTGGACGCGAACGCGATCGGCCAGCGCCGGTGGGCTCTGGAGTGGGCGGTGGTCCTGCGCGGGCCCTACCACGACGAGCCCCCCGGCTGGGAAGAGGTCGACCTCTCCACCTGAGCGGTGTAAGGAAGGGCACCATCCTAACGCATAGCGTTAGGAAGGTGCCCTTCCTTACACCAGAGCGGGGCGCCACGGCCAGCT
>NZ_JBEYVB010000078.1:0-4728 GCF_040643815.1 Micromonospora sp. NPDC047074 | reverse complement strand
GTGTTTTTTTCGTCGTGGGCGGTGGATGCGGTGGCGCGGGTGGTGGGTGGGGGTGTGGGGTTGCGGGAGTGGTTGGCGCCGCGTCGGGTGCCTTTCGTGCGGGTGACGGGTGGGGGTGTGGTGGTGCCGGGGCTACCGGCCCGACCCGTCGACCCCCTGGACCGGGAGGTCCTCACCCACTGCGACGGCCGACGTCTGCCCGCGGCCATCGCCCGGGAGGTCTCCGCCCGCCTCGACCGCGAGGTGCCGCCGACCGAGGTCACCGCCGCACTGGACCGCCTGGTCAAACGCCACTGGGTCGTCTGGCGGCTGGAGGTGCCCGCCGCCGCCCACCCGGACCGGCACCTGCGATCCACGTTGGAACGCGTGGGCGACCCGGACGTCCGCGCCCGCGCACTGGCCGCCCTGCGGATCGTCGAGCAGGGCCGCGACCGCGTTCGCCGTGCCGTGGGAGATCCGGAGGCGCTCGTCGCCGCGCTGGGCGACCTGGAGCGCGACTTCGTGGAGCTGACCGCCACCACCGCCCAACGGGAGAAAGCCACCCGCACCGCTCCCGGCCGCGCCGTCGTCTACTCCGACAGCCGCCGCTCGGCCACCGTCCGGCTCGGCACCGCCGTCCGTGACGAGCTCACCCCGCTGGGGCTCTGCCTGACCGCCGCCCGCTGGATGACCAACCGGTTCGCCGACGTGGTCGGCGCGCGGATCCGGCAGGTGTACGACCGGCTGCACGCCGCGCAGGGCACCGTCGACCTCGGCTCGCTCTGGCTGGCCTGCCTCCCGGTGCCGCACCCCGAGTCCGTCGCCGACATCGACCGCATCCAGGCCGAACTGCGAGCCCACTGGACCCGCATCATCAACGCCCCACCCGGCGTCCGCCGGGTCCAGCTGGCCAGCGCGGACATCGCCGACGAGGTCCGGCGGACCTTCGCCGAGCCGGGCCGGGGCTGGTGGCAGGCCCGCTACGTCAGCCCCGACGTGCTGATCGGGGCCACCGACGCCGACGCGGTCGAGCGCGGCGACTTCACCCTGGTCCTCGGCGAGCTGCACGTGGCCATGAACACCGTCGGCGCGTCACTGTTCGTCACCCAGCATCCCGACGACCGGGAGCTGCTGCACGAGACCGACCGGGACTTCCCCGGCCCGCGGGTGATGCCCCAACTGCCCAAGGAGCAACCGCCCCGCTGGTCGGCGCGCAGCAGACCGGCGCTGGTCCGCCCGCAGGACTACCTGGTGGGAATGGTCGACTGGACCGCGGACCCGAACCGGCCCCGTACGGTGGCGGCCGCCGACGTGCGGGTCGAGCCGCGTGGCGACCAACTCGTGGTCGTACTCCCCGACGGGGCCGTCTTCCCCCTGCTGGACGTGTTCGGCAACGCCCTGACCAACCGCGTCATGGACCGCTTCACGCTGCGCGCCGACGCCGATCATTCGCCGCGGGTGACGGTGGATCGGATGGTGGTGGCGCGGGAGTCGTGGCGGTTCGTGGCGGGTGAGTTGGGGTTCGTTGATGAGCGGGTGGAGTCGCGGCGGTTTGTGCGGGCGCGGCGGTGGCGGGCGGGGTTGGAGTTGCCGCGGTGGGTGTTCGTGACGGTGCCGGGGGAGCCGAGGCCGTTTTTTGTGGATTTTGATTCGCCGGTGTACGTGAACATTTTTGCGAAGGCGGTGCGGCGGTTGGTGCGTCGTGATGGGGGTGGGCGGTTGACGGTGACGGAGATGTTGCCGACGCCGGAGCAGGTGTGGTTGAGCGATGACGTGGGGAATCGGTACACGTCGGAGTTGCGGTTCGTGGCGGTGGACCAGACCCGCGCGGACGGGGACCGGGCATGAGCCGCACCGACGCCTTCGTCACCTACGTCGACGCCCTCTACGCGCACGCCGACCGCACCCCGCACGCCCCCGCCCTGGTCACCACCGGCGAGGTCGTGTCCTATCGCGACCTCGCCGACCGGATCGAGCGGCTCGCCCGCCGGCTGACCACCGAAAGGGCCCGCCCCGAGCAGGTCTGCGCCATCGCCGTACCCAGGGTCCTGGACGCGGTGATCGCCATGGCCGCCGTGACCCGGGCCGGCGCGGCGTTCCTCACGCTCGACGTCGAGCTGCCCCCGACCCGCCTCGCGGCCATGGTCGACAGCGCGGGCGCACGTCACCTGCTGACCGAGAGCGGGCTCGCCCAGCGGCTCGCCCTCTCCGTTCCCGGCCGCACCGTGCTGCTGGACCGGCCCGCCGACGCCCCCACCCACCCGGTGCCGCCGCCCCGGATCCACCCGCGCTCGCTCGCCTACGTCAGCCACACCTCCGGCTCCACCGGCACCCCCAACGCGGTGCTGATCGAGCACCAGGGGCTGGAGAACTACCTGCGCTGCCTCCGCCGGGACCACGGGCTCGGCCCGCACACCGCGGTCGTGCAGGTCGCCCCGCTCGGCTACGACGCCTCGATCCGGGACATCTTCGCGCCGCTGACCGCCGGCGGCCGGCTGATCCTGGTGCCCCGCGCGACCCTGCTGCGGCCCGACGGATTCGCCTCGGCGGTCCGCGCCCTCGGCGGCAACACCGTGCTCAGCGCCACGCCGTCCCTGCTGGCCTCCCTCGCCGCCGACGGCGCGCCGGGGCTGCCGCCGCTGCGGCTGGTGCTCACCAGCGGCGAGTCGCTGCGGCCCTTCCTGCTGTCCGGCGGCCGGCGCGCCGTCACCGGTGACCTGGTCAACCAGTACGGCCCGACCGAGTGCACCATGACCTCCACCCGGTTCCGGGTGCCGCCCGTCCCGGACACCGACAACGACCTCGTCGGCACCTCCGTCGACCAGGTCACCGTCCAGCTGCTCGACGCGCGGCTGCGCCCGGTGCCCGACGGCGCGATCGGCGAGGTCCACATCGGCGGGGCGGCGGTCGCCCGCGGCTACGGCGGCCGGCCGGGGTTGACCGCCGACCGGTTCGTCCCCGACCCGTCCGGGCCGCCCGGGGCACGCATGTACCGCACCGGTGACCTGGCCCGGCGGCGCCCCGACGGCAACCTGGTGTACCTCGGCCGCGCCGACCGGCAGATCAAGATACGGGGCTACCGGGTGGACCCGGCCGAGATCGAGGGCGTGCTGCTCGGGTACCCGGCCGTCGCCAACGCCGTGGTCGTCGCCGAGACCGACGACCGGGGACGGACCTACCTGGTCGCCCACCTCGCCGGCGAACTGGCGGGCGTCACCGACCGCGCGCTGCGCGCCCACCTGGCCCGCACGCTGCCGCACCACATGATGCCGCGCCGGTTCGTGCGGGTCGCCAGGATGCCGACCACCGCCAGCGGCAAGGCCGACCGGGCCGCGCTGCGGGCCGCCGCCACGCTCGCCGGAGACCGGCCGGCATGACCCGCCCCGACAGCGGCCCCGGCGCCACCGACGTGCTGGCCGCGGCCGCCCGGATCGGCGGCGTGGTCCGGCGCACCCCGCTGCTCGCCGTGGACGCCCTGCCCGCCATCCTGCTCAAGGCCGAACACCTGCAGCTCGGCGGATCGTTCAAGACCCGCGGCGCGGCCAACGCGATGCTCGCCGGCAACGCCCGCGCCGTCGTCGCCGGCTCCTCCGGCAACCACGGCATCGCCCTGGCGACCCTGGGCCGCCAACTCGGTGTCGAGGTCACCGTCGTGATGGCCGGCGGCGCCAGCGCCGCCAAGGCCGCGACGCTCCGGTCCCTCGGCGCCCGGGTGCTGCAGGTGCCCGGCGGCGTCGTCGAACGGGACCGGTACGCCTGCGAACACGCCGCCCGCACCGGCGCGGCCCTCATTCCCTCCTCCGACCACGACCTGGTCGTCGCCGGCCAGGGCACCGTGGGGCTGGAGGTCTTCACCGACGCGCCGGAGATCGACCTGATCTTCGTGCCGACCGGGGGCGGCGGCCTGCTCGCCGGGATCTGCCTGGCGGCGACGTGCCTGGCCACCCCGGTGCGGATCGTGGGCGTCGAACCCGCCCACGGCCGCCGCTACGCCCGCTCCCTGGCGGCGGCCCGACCGGTCGAGCTGCCGCCGCCGGACACCATCGCCGACGGCCTGCGGGGCCAGCGACCCGGTGTCGTCCCCTTCCCGATCATCCGACAGCGGGTGGACGAGCTGATCGGGGTCACCGACGAGTCGATCACCTCGGCCATGAACCTGCTGCACGGGGCGGGCATCGCCGCCGAACCCACCGGCAGCGTGGCCCTCGCCGGCGCGCTGCAGTTCGGTGCCGCCGGCCGGGCCGTCGCCGTCGTCTCCGGCGGCAACACCCTCGCCGCCCCGCCGGCACCGCACGGCGCGATGAGCGCCTTCGCCCACTGACCAGAAGAGCACCGACCGAACCGGAAGGAACCGACGATGACCATCACCAACGAGCAGCAGGCAGGGTCCACCGACGTTCCCGGGCTGATCGCCGGGATCTACCGGGAGACGTTGCGTGACGACACCCTCGACGTCGACAGCGACTTCTTCGAGGCCGGCGGTGACTCGCTGGCCGCCTTCCAGATCACCGCCCGGTTGCAGGGCGCGCTCGGCCTGGAGGTCCCCGTGGCCCTGGTGTTCGCCTACCCGTCGCCCGCGGACCTCGCCGCCGCCATCGACGAGGACCTGCCCGGAGGCAGCGATGACTGAGGCAGGGGTGCGGCTGAGCGACCGGTGGCGGTTGTGGGATGAGTTTGCGTTGCGGGGGCCGGGTTTTCCGGCGTCGGGGGTGTTGCGGTTGGCGCCGGAGGGTTTGGCGGTGGCGGCGG
>NZ_JBEYVB010000077.1:0-5921 GCF_040643815.1 Micromonospora sp. NPDC047074 | reverse complement strand
GCGACGGGCCGGCCCCCCGACCGCCGGTGCGGCGGGGTACGGCTGGTGCCGCGGCGCGGCCGGCCTGGCGCTCGCCCACAGCGCGCTCGCCCACAGCGCGCTCGGCCACAACGCGCTCCCCCACAACGCACTCGCCCCCGACGCACCGGCCCCGCGCCGGCACGCCCCGGACGACGGGCCGGCGCCCGCGTACCGCGCCGACGAGGTGATTCGCCTGCTCACCGACCGCCCGCTGCTCGGCGACCTCAGCCTCTGCCACGGCGAGCTGGGCATCGCCGAGGCGCTGCACGGCATCGCGCCCGGCACCGACCCGGTGCGGCGGCATCTCGGCCGGATCCTCGACGCCGTCGACCGGTACGGGCCGTCCTGCGGGACCCCGAACGGGGTGCCCACCCCCGGCCTGCTGACCGGCCTGGCCGGCATCGGGTACGAGCTGCTCCGGCTCGCCGGGGCCGCACCGGTACCGTCGGTCCTGCTGCTGGAGCCGACCCCTGCCCCACCGCCGCCGGACTGAGGCGGGCACCGGGGCGAGCCATGACCATCCCCAGTGGAGCGATCAGCTCCGGGAAATCCATGCACACCATCAGGAGGAACGACATTGTCCGAGAACCAGCTCTCCCCGTCCCGTGTCGACGAGGTCGACTCCGCGGCACCGATCGACGACCCGGTCGGGGCGATGTGGGCGCAGCCCGTCGTGACGTTCGGGATCCGCGCGGCCGCCCTCGCCAGCCTGGTCGTGCCCGTGGGCCTGGTGGTCGGGGGCCTGATCGGCGGCGGCGGGGTCGCGGCGGACGCCGCTCCCCTGACCACCTGCTGCCCCGAGCGCCCGCTGTGACGACCCGCTAGCCGCCCCGGGCAAGGAGGCGACGGCACCACGTTGGGCCGTCGCCTCCTTCCTCGGATAGCGTGCGTGTGTGTACCGCTCCTCGAAGTTCATCGGTCGGGACGCCGAGCTGCGCGCGGTGCTGGGCCGCCTCGAGTCGGCCCAGGCCGGGCTGGGCGGTGCGGTCTTCGTGGTCGGCGAGAGCGGCATCGGCAAGTCTCGCCTCGCATCGACGGTCACGGAACTGGCCGGCGCGGCCGGCATGCGGGTGATGCGGGGCAGGGGCAGCACGATCGGCACCGCGGTGCCGCTGCGTCCCCTGACCGAGGCGCTGCTGTCGTTGCTCCGCTCCGGTCCGGTCGACCCCTCCGTGCTCGGCCCGTACGGCCCGGTCCTCGGCCGACTCGTCCCCGACTGGGGGCGGCCACCGGCGGACCAGGAGAACACGTCGCTGGTGATCCTCGCCGAGGCCGTCCTCCGGCTGACCGGGGTGGCCGGCGCGGGGCGGGGTTGCCTGATGCTGCTCGACGACCTCCAGGACGCCGACACGGAGACGTTGGCCGTACTGGAATATCTGATCGACAATCTCGCCCTGCAACCGACCCTGCTGCTGGGGGCCATCCGGGCCGAGCCCTGCGCGGCGTTGTCCATCGTCCGGTCGGCCGCCCAACGTGGTCGGTGCACGCTCATCGAGCTGGGCCGGCTCGACGACGACGGGCTGCGGCAGATGGTCGGCGCCTGCCTCGGTGCCGATCCGGAGCGGGTGCCGGCCGCCGCGCACTCCCTCGTCTCGACCGGCAGCGCCGGAAACCCCTTCCTGATCGAGGAACTCGTCGCCGGCATGGTCGACGGCAGGCTGCTGGTCGGCGGCCCGGACGCCTGGCGGATGTCGGAACAGCTGCCCGCCGCCCTGCCGAGCACACTGGCCCGGGGCATGGCGCAGGGGGTCGAGCAACTCGGCCCGCCCGCCCGGGAACTGCTCTCGATGGGCGCGCTCCTGGGCCAGCGGTTTCCGCTGGTCGTGGTGCAGGCGGCCAGCGGGCTGAGCGACCGGGAGGTGCTCGACCACCTGGGCGGCGACGTCGCCGGGCGGTTGGTCGCGCAGGACGACCAGCTCGCCGACTGGTACGCCTTCCGGCACCGGCTCAGCCGCGAGGCGCTGCTGTCGTTCCTCGGCCCCGGCGAGCGGACCCGGCTCGCCCAGCGGATGGCCGACGCGGTGGAGGCCGTCTTTCCGGGGCTGCCGGGCGAGTGGTGCCAGGTGTCGGCCACCCTGCACGCGGAGGCCGACAACCCGGAGGCGGCCGGCAGGCTGTTCACCGAGGCGGGCCGCCGGGCGATCGCGCAGGGCGGCGCGACCACCGCGGTCGCCCTGTTGGACCGGGCGATCGGCCTGCTCGGCGAGCGGGACGCCGTGGCCCGCGCGGCCGCCCTCGAAGCCCTGCTGCACGCCCTGGCCGAGGCGGGGCTCGTCGAGCGGGCGCTCGCGTCGGTCAGCACCCTGGAGCAGATCGGCGGCGTCGACCCGCGCCGGCGGGCGCAGCTGCACACCCGGCTCGCCTGGGCCGCCACCGTCGCCGGCCGGTCGGCCGAGGGGCTCGCCCAGGTGGAACAGGCCCGGGCCCTGCTCGGGCCGGACGCCGCCCCGGAGGACACCGCGCCGGTCGACGTGGTGGCCGCCCACCTGGCGCTGGACACCGCGGGCCAGGACCAGCTCGCCACCGCCGAGGCGCTGGCCCGCCGGGCCGCCACGGTCGCCGAGACCGTCCCGCTGCCGGTGGTGGCCTGCCAGGCCTGGCAGCTCCTCGGCGCGCTGGTCCGGCACCGCGACCCGGCGGAGGCGACGCGGTGCCTGGAGCGGGCGCTGGCGATCGCCGCCCAGCACCGGCTGCCGATCTGGGAGATCCACGCGCTGATCCGGCTCGGCAACGACGACGCGCTGCGCGACGCCAGCCTGGACCGGCTCGAACAGGCCCGGGAACGCGCCTCCCAGGCCGGCGCGGTGACCGCGCGCCACCAGGCGGAGGCGAGCCTCGCGCTGCACGCCGTGCTGCGGGGCGACTTCGACACCGCGAGCGGCCTCGTCGAGCAGGTGCTGGCCGCGACGACCCGGCTGAAGCTGCTGGAGACCACCCAGTACGTGCTGCTGGTGAGCGCGGTGCTGGCCGGGCACCAGGGACGGCGTCGGGAGATGGAGCAGGCGCTGGCCGAGTTCCGGCGGTGGAACGGCGACCAGGCCCTGCACGCGCCGCGCGTGCACGGGCTGGCCAGGGCCTTCTGCGCCCTGCTCGAGGAGGATCGGCCGCGCGCCCTCGACGAGTTGGGCCGGGCGTTCAGCGCCGAGACGGTGTTCCACCTCTCCGGCCGGCACGGCCTGCACCTGCTGCTCCAGGTGATGTCCGGCGAGGCCGGCTGGCCTGCCTACGAGGCGGTGCAGGCCGACTCGAGCCGGTTGCGGTGGGATCTCCAGTTCGCACTCTTCGCGAAGGCGGTGCTTCTCGGCCGGGCCGGGCGACCGGAGGCTGCCGAGGAGGCGGCGACCGAGGCGATGCGGGCCGGGGCGCCGTACGCGATGGGCCGGCACCTCGCGCTGCGGCTGGTCTGCGAGGCGGCCCTCGCCGACGGCTGGGGGCACCCGGTGCAGTGGCTGCGCGCCGCCGAGGAGCACTTCCACCGCAGCGACGTGCCGGCCGTCGCCAGCGCCTGCCGGGCCCTGCTGCGCCAGGCGGGCGTACGCGTGACGCAGCGCCGCTCCGGAGCCGGCGACATCCCCTCCGGGCTGCGGTCGGTGGGCGTGACGGTGCGGGAGTTCGAGGTGCTGCGGCTGCTGGTCGGCCGGCTGAGCAACCGGGAGATCGCCAGCCGGCTGCACCTGTCCCCGCGCACGGTGGAACGGCACGTGTCCAGCCTGCTGGGCAAGACGGGCCTGCCGAACCGGATCGCGCTGAGCGAGTTCGCCATCGAGGTCGAGAGCAACTGAGCGGCGCCGCCGGCCGGCCCGGGCACGGGCACCGGCGGCGCCGGGTGCAACATTCCTGCAATCGGCAGGCATTGACGTCGATATCCGGGCCGCCCTAGCGTCGAGAACGGGAAAGCCCTTTCCCATGCTGTCCGCACGTCGTCGACCGCGGCACCGTCGCGCGACGGTGAGCCGGACGGTGCCCGCAGCACGCAAGGAGGACCCGTGCCCGACAGGCGCAGCAGACGTACCCGCGGCGCGGTCGCCGCCCTCGGCGTGTCGGCGACCGCGCTCGCCCTGGCCGCGGCCATGTCCGCGACGGCCCATGCCGCCACCCTCTTCTCCGACGACTTCGGCGACGGCGACAGCAACGGCTGGTCGAAGTCGGGCGGCGCCTGGTCGGTGACCACCGACGGGACGCCGGTGCTCGGGCAGTCGAACACCGGCAGCGAACTCGCCCGGATGTTCGCCGGCCAGACGAGCTGGACCGACTACGAGATGCAGGCCCGGGTCAAGCCGGTGTCGTACGGCGCCGGCGGTCTCGTCGGCATCGCCGCGCGGGCCGGCAGTTCCACGAAGATGTACCGGCTGTCGTTGCTGGCCGACGGCCGCGCCGAACTCCAGGCGGTCAACGGCAGCGCGATCACCGTGCTCGGCTCGGCCGGCGGCGTCGCCTCCACCGGCGCGTGGCACACGCTGCGGATCGAGACCGCCGGCAGCACCGTACGCGGCTTCGTCGACGGTGTCCCGGTCGGCAACGCGAGCGCCACGCTGACCGGCGCCGGCCGGATCGCGCTGGTCACCGCGTACGCCGGCGCGAGCTTCGACGACGTGCGGGTGACCTCCGGCGGCACGGGGCCGACCACCCCGCCGGCCACCACCGCTCCCCCGAGCACGCCGCCGCCGACCAGCGCACCGCCGACGACTCCGCCGCCGACCACTCCCCCGCCGGCCAGTGGCACCCTGGTCGTCGCCACCAACGGCGACGACGCCAACCCGGGAACGCTGGCCCAGCCGCTACGGACCATCCAGCGCGCCCACGACCTGGTCCAGCCCGGCGGGACCATCGCCGTGCGCGGGGGCAGCTACGCGCCGACCAGCACCATCAAGATCCTCAAGGACGGCAGCCAGGCCCAGCCGATCACCCTCACCGCGTACCAGGGTGAGCGCGTGGTCATCGACGGGGAGAACATGCCGTACACGCCCGGCGCCGTGGGCTCCTCGATCCCCCGGGCCGACCGGGGCGCACTGCACGTCGAGGGCGACTGGTGGCGGTTCGTCGGCCTGGAGATCGTCAACGGCCCGTACGGCATCTTCGGGGTCGACACCAACAACGGCCGCTACGAGCGCCTGGTCACCCGGGACAACTACGAGTCCGGCCTGCACCTGCAGGGCGCCTCCGCGGGCAACCACATCATCGACCTGGACAGCTACGGCAACCGCGACCCGCGCAAGAACGGCGAGAGCGCGGACGGCCTCGCCATCAAGGAGGGCTCCGGCGCGGGCAACGTCGTCCGGGGCGCCCGCCTGTGGCGCAACGCCGACGACGGCTTCGACGCCTGGCTGTTCCTGTCGCCCATTCTGATCGAGAACAGCGTCGCCTACGACAACGGCTACAACTACTGGGGCCTGCCCGACTACACGGGTGACGGCAACGGCTTCAAGAACGGCGGCGGCACGGACCCGCGCCCGGCGGTCGACCACGTCACCCGCAACAGCATGGCCTGGGGCAACTCGGCCGGCGGGTTCATCGACAACGGCAATCCCGGCTCGCTGCTCTTCGACCGCAACACCGCGTGGGACAACGGCAGGGACGGCTTCAACGTCTCACGCTCCACCTCGGTGCTCACCGGCAACCTCTCGGTCGGCAACACCACGAACGTGTCGCTGGGCGGCTCCACCGGCTCCGGCAACTCGTGGAACCTCGGCGGGACGTGGACGCTGGTCAGCACGGATCCGGCCACGATCACCGGCCCCCGCACGGCCACGGGGGCCATCCCCTCGTCGGCGTTCCTGCGACCGGCCAACGGCGCGGACGTCGGCGCCCGGATCTGAGCCGGACCGGCCGTGGGGGGGGGGGGGGGCGGGGGCCCCCCCCCCCCCCCCCCCCCCGCGACCCCGCCCCCGACCGACAGAGAA
>NZ_JBEYVB010000076.1:0-6090 GCF_040643815.1 Micromonospora sp. NPDC047074 | reverse complement strand
CAGCGGCAGCAGGACGGCACCGGTGTGACGCCCGGGCGGCTCCACTGCGCCACCGGGCGGCCGTCGAGGCGCCACGGGTGCCCGGTCACCCGCGGGGTTAGGCGCCGGAGGTTACGCGGTAGGCGTCGAAGACGCCGTCGACCTTGCGGACCGCGGCCAGCAGGTGGCCCAGGTGCTTCGGGTCGGCCATCTCGAAGCTGAACCGGCTCACCGCCACCCTGTCGCGGGTGGTCGTGACCGTCGCGGAGAGGATGTTGACCCGCTCGTCGGAGAGCACCCGGGTCACGTCGGCCAGCAGCTTGTGCCGGTCGAGCGCCTCGACCTGGATGGCGACCAGGAACGTCGAGGCGGAGGTGAGCTTCCAGCTCACCTCGACCACCCGCTCGTTCTGCGCCCGCAGGTCCTCCGCGTTGGCGCAGTCGTCCCGGTGCACGCTCACCCCGCCGGAGCGGGTGACGAAGCCGAAGACCGAATCCGGCGGTACGGGCGTGCAGCAGCGCGCCAACTTGATCCACACGTCGCTGACCCCGCGCACCACCACACCGGGATCGGCGCTGCTCTGCCGGCTGCGGGGCGGCCGGGTGGCGACGGCGGTCTCGGCGATGTCCTCCGCCGCGCCCTCCTCGCCGCCGTACGCGGCCATCAGCTTCTGCACCACCGACTGGGCGGAGACCTGGCTGTCGCCGACCGCCGCGTAGAGGGAGGCCACGTCGGCCAGGTGCAGGTCCCGGGCGATCGCCATCAGCGCTTCGGAGGTGAGCATCCGCTGCAACGGCATGCCCTGCTTGCGCATCGCCTTGACGATCGCGTCCTTGCCGGCCTCGATCGCCTCCTCGCGGCGCTCCTTGTTGAAGTACTGCCGGATCTTCGTCCGCGCCCGGGGGCTCTTGACGAAGCCCAGCCAGTCCTGCGTGGGGCCGGCCGTGTCCGACTTCGACGTGAAGATCTCGATCACGTCGCCGTTGGACAGCGTCGACTCCAGCGGCACCAGCTTGCCGTTGACCCGCGCCCCGATGCACTTGTGCCCGACCTCGGTGTGCACCGCGTACGCGAAGTCCACAGGCGTCGACCCCGTCGGCAGCGGGATGACGTCACCCTTCGGGGTGAAGACGTACACCTCCTGGCTCGACAGGTCGAACCGCAGCGCGTCGAGGAACTCGCTCGGGTCGGCCGCCTCCCGCTGCCAGTCCAGCAGCTGACGCAGCCACGTCATCTCGTCGATGTGCGCCGGCGGACCGACGATCTGGGTGCCCTTGTGCTCCTTGTACTTCCAGTGCGCGGCGATGCCGAACTCGGCGGTGCGGTGCATCGCGTACGTGCGGATCTGCATCTCCACCGGCTTGCCGGTGGGCCCGATGACCGTCGTGTGCAGCGACTGGTACATGTTGAACTTGGGCATGGCGATGTAGTCCTTGAACCGGCCCGGCACCGGCTGCCAGTTGGCGTGGATCACCCCCAGCGCCGCGTAGCAGTCCCGCACCGTGTCGACCAGGATCCGCACCCCGACCAGGTCGTAGATGTCGTTGAAGTCCCGCCCCCGCACGATCATCTTCTGGTAGATCGAGTAGAGGTGCTTCGGCCGCCCGGTGGTCTCCGCCTTGATCTTGGCGGCCTTCAGGTCGACCTGCACCTTCTGGGTCACCTGGCGCAGCAGCGCCTCGCGCTGGGGTTGGTGCTCGCCGATCAGCCGCAGGATCTCCTCGTAGCGCTTCGGGAACAGCGTCCCGAAGGCGAGGTCCTCCAACTCCCACTTGATCGTGTTCATACCCAGCCGGTGGGCCAGCGGGGCCAGGATCTCCAGCGTCTCCTTCGCCTTCTGCTCCTGCTTGGGGCGGGGCAGGAAGGTGAGCGTACGCATGTTGTGGAGCCGGTCGGCCAGCTTGATCACCAGCACCCGCGGATCCTTGGCCATCGCGACGACCATCTTGCGGATCGTCTCGGCCTTGGCCGCGTCGCCCAGCTTCACCTTGTCGAGCTTGGTCACCCCGTCGACCAGCAGCGCCACCTCGCCACCGAAGTCGGCGCGCATCTGGTCGAGGGTGTATTCCGTGTCCTCGATGGTGTCGTGCAGGAGGGCGGCCACCAGGGTGGTGGTGTCCATCCCCAGGTTGGCCAGGATCGTGGCCACCGCGAGCGGGTGGGTGATGTAGGGGTCGCCGGACTTGCGGTACTGCCCGGAGTGCCAGCGGGCCGCGGTGTCGAAGGCGCGCTGGAGCAGCCGCGCGTCGGCCTTGGGATGGGCGTCCCGGTGCGTCGAGATCAGCGGCTCCAGCACCTCGCTGACCTGCGAGGACTGCCACGGCGCGTTGAACCGCGCCAGCCGGGCCCGGACCCTGCGGCCGGTGGGCGCCGTGGAGAGCGCGAAGCCCGCGCTCGGCACGGGATCGCCCGCGCCGTCGGTGGGGAACGGGAGCACGACCCCCTCGGTCGCCGCGCCCGCGCCGCCCCCGGCCGCGCCGCTCGCCGGGCGCGTCGCGTCGGGACGTACGGCCTCGGCCGGGTTGACCGGGCCGGAGCCCACGTCCCGGGTCGGGGCGTCACCGTTCCGTGCGGTCACCGAGCTGTCCGCGTCGCCTGTCGGGTGCACCGTGCCCTCCACCGGAGGGGCGACATCGTGGGACACCGGCCTCCTCACCGCTCGCCGGGAAAACACCGACCGTGCGCCGGCCGGCCTGGTCTCGCGCCGCCCGGACGGGGCCCGTCCGGTCAGCAAAGGGCAATGCTACCCGCACGCACCGTGCCCCGCCGCTCCGCCGGACGGTCCCCACCGGGTCCGTCCGACGGTTGGCGTGGTCAAACGGTCAACAGGGCATGGACCGGGCGGGGCGCCAATCGCTCCCGACCGCCGAGGAACCCGAGCTCCAGCAGCACCGTGAAGCCCGCAACGGTCCCCCCGGCCCGCTCCACCAGGGCCAGCGTCGCCTCGGCCGTGCCGCCCGTGGCCAGCACGTCGTCGACCACCAGCACCCGGTGCCCGGCCGTGAAGGCGTCCTCGTGCACCTCCAGCGTGGCCTCGCCGTACTCCAGGGCGTAGGAGGCCGAGTACGCCGGGCGGGGCAGCTTGCCGGCCTTGCGTACCGGCACCACGCCGACCCCGGTCGCGTACGCGATGGCCGCCGCGACCACGAACCCGCGCGCCTCGATGCCGACGACCGTGTCGAACGACTCCCGACCGTGGTACGCGATGATGCCGTCGATCACCTCACGGAACGCGTCACCGTCGGCGAACAGCGGCATCAGGTCCTTGAACATGACACCGGGCTTGGGGAAGTCGGGCACGTCGAGTACCCGGCTGGCCACCAGCGCGGCGGCGTCCGGGCCGCTGTCTCCCCGTACCCCGGTGCTGTGGGTCTCCGTCACGGCAGTTCCGCTCCCCTTCACGACGACGGCGTCCTCCATGCTGCTCGCACAGCATGAAGGACGCCGTCTGGACGGTTCCTACCGGGTCTGCCCGGCCCGGGTCAGCGCCGCTTGCCGCCGCCCGGCCGGTTGCCACCGCCGCCGGCCGGTCGGCCGCCCCGGGCACCGGTGGGCCGCTTTCCGGCCGGCCGCGAGCCCACCTTCGGCGCGGCGCCGGCCAGCGCCGCCGCCTCCGGGTCGATCGGCTCGTCGGTGGCCTCGGCGGAGCGGGGGGCCGTGCCCTTCGGCGTGACCTCGCCCCGGGCGATGGCGCCCCGGCGGGCCAGCACCCGCTTGTTGTGCGCCTGGATCCGCGGCTCGTAGTTCTTCAGCAGCACCAGCAGCGGCGTGGCCAGCAGGATCGAGGTCAGGAACGCGATCGCCATACCGACGAACAGCACCAGGCCGAGGTCCTTCAGGGTGCCCGCGCCGAGCAGGCCGGCACCGATGAAGAGCAGACCACCGACGGGCAGCAGCGCGACCACCGAGGTGTTCAGCGACCGCATCAGGCTCTGGTTGATGGCCAGGTTGGCCGCCTCGCCGTACGTCTGGTTGTTGTTCGCGGTGATGCCCCGCGTGTTCTCCTGCACCTTGTCGAAGACCACCACCACGTCGTAGAGCGCGAAGCCCAGGATCGTGAGGAAGCCGATGACCGTCGACGGGGTGACCTCGAAGCCGACAAGCGAGTAGATGCCGGCGGTGAGGATCAGGTTCATGATCAGCGAGGAGACGGCCGCGACCGCCATCCGCCACTCGAAGCGCAGGATCAGGTAGACCATGACCACCGCGATGAACACGACCAGACCGAGTAGCGCCCGGGACGTGACCTGGCTGCCCCACGCCTCGCTGACCTGGTTGCCGCTGATGGTGGCGGCGTCGATGCCGAACTCCTGGGCGATCTCGTCCTTGACGGCGTTGGCCTGCTCGGTGTCGAGCTGGGTGGTGCGTACCTCGTAGAAGTCGCCGCCGGTGCCGCCGACCTTCTGCGTGGTGACCACGTGGGCGCCGTCGCCGGCCGTGGCGAGGGCCTCGTCGACCTTCGCCTCGGTCTGCTCCAGCGTGCCGACGCTGGCCGGGATCTGGAACGAGTTGCCGCCGGCGAACTCGATGCCCAGGCTGAAGCCGCGCAGCCCGAAGCTGAGCAGCGCCAGCAGGATCAGGCCGAGCGCGACGCCGAACCAAAGCTTGCGCTTGCCGACGATGTCGAGGCCGGCCTCACCGCGGTAGAGGCGGCTCGCGAGACCACTCTTGCCAGCCATCTCAGGCCTCCTTGGCGCGCGGGTTGCGGGACGCGGTCGGCTCGGCCGTCCGGGCTGGCAACGCCCGCCCGAGGCCACTGACCCGCGGGGACAGGAACGCGGAGGTGCGGGCGAACATCGTCATGATCGGGTGACGGAACAGGAAGACCACGACCAGGTCCAGCACCGTGGCCAGGCCGAGCGCGAAGGCGAAGCCCTTCACCGCGCCGACCGAGACCACGTAGAGCACCACGGCCGACATCAGCGTGATCGCGTTGGCCGAGATGATCGTCCGGCGGGCCCGGGTCCAGGCGCGCGGGACGGCGCTGCGCGGGCTGCGCCCCTCGCGGATCTCGTCCTTGAGCCGCTCGAAGTAGATGACGAACGAGTCCGCCGCCACACCGAGTGAGACGATCATGCCGGCGATGCCGGCGAGGGTGAGGGTGAAGCCGATCTGCCGGCCGAGCACCACCAGCGCGCCGAAGACCAGCAGCGCCGACAGCACCAGGCTCAGGAAGATCACCGAGCCGAGCAGGCGGTAGTAGAAGAACGAGTAGATGATGACCAGCGCCATGCCGATGCCCGCCGCGAGCAGACCGGCCCGCAGGTGGCTGGCGCCCAGGGTGGCGGTGACGTTCTGCTGCTCCTGCGCCTCGAAGGTCACCGGCAGCGCGCCGTAGCGGAGCTGGCCGGCCAGGGCGTTGGCGTCGCGCTGGGTGAAGTTGCCGGTGATCTGCGAGTTGCCGGTCAGCACGCCCTGGATCTCGGGCGAGGAGACGATCTCGTTGTCCAGCACGACGGCCACACGGCACTTGCCGTCCTGGCCGAGGGCGGTGGCGTCGCAGGCCTGGCCCTCGTTGTTGAACGCCTCGCGGGTCAGGTTGGTCCACTTCGTCTGGCCGTCGCCGGAGAAGTCGAGGCTGACCACCCACTGGCTGGTCTGGTCCATCACTCCGCTGGCGTCGTCGACGTCGGTGCCGAGCACCTTCGCCTGGTCGAGCAGGTACTTCGCGGCGCCGTCCTCGCAGGCCACCACCTGCTGGTCGGCGGCGGAGATCGACGCCGGGGGGCGCTTGTCGAGCTGGGCGCAGCTGATCTGCGGCACGTTGAACTGCATCTGCGCCGGCAGCACCGCGACCTCGCGCGGGTCCAGCGTGGCGAACGGCTTGAGCTTGTCGGCGAGCGACGGGTCGGCGGTCAGGTCGGCCGGGGCCTGGAGGCCGCTCGCGGCGGCCCAGGCGGCGGCGCCGACCTTCTGCTCGACGGCCTTGCGCTGCTCCTCGACGCTCTGCGGCACCGGCTGGCCGCTGGCGCTCGGCGTCGGGGCGGCGGCCGACGGGGTGGCACTCGGCGCGGCCGACGCGCTGGCGCTCGGTGCCGGGGCCATGCCGCCCTGGCCGCCGCTCGCCGACGGGGTCACCTTCGGCCCGGCGCTGCCCGACGGGGCGGCGCT
>NZ_JBEYVB010000075.1:0-6913 GCF_040643815.1 Micromonospora sp. NPDC047074 | reverse complement strand
CGCTGGCGACGGCAAGACCGCGTTCCTAGAACGGCTGTTGACGGTCGCCACCAAGGACGGGCCGCGCACACCCGTGCGGCGCAGCAACGGAGCGGGCCCGGCGCAGGGTCTCCGGCGCCGGGGCGGCGCCGGTCGGCTCCGGGCCGAGCCCGACGGCGGCGACCACCGGGGCCGTCACGGTGCCCAGCGTGGCCAGCTTGATCACCTCGCCGGGGCCACCGGTCGCGCCCAGCAGGGCCAGCGTCTCGGTCAGCTTGCCGTCGAACGCGGCGGCGATGCTCTCCGCGCCGCTGGCCAGCAGCAGGGTCCCGGCGAGGCCGCTCGTGGCGTCCTGCTCTCCGGTCTGGCTGTGCACGCCGATCACGATCGCGTCGACGGCGAGCTCGGCGGGGTCGGTGTCGACCAGGCTCAGGGTGGTGCTCGGCGATGTCACTGAAGCTACTCTCCGGGCGGGCCGGGCCGGTCGCATCGTCGCTTCCGGCGGTGATGGTCTCCGGCGGAACGTACCCGCTGGAGGACGGGGCTGTCCCGCCGACGTATCCGGCGGGTCCCGCCGATGCTAACCAGCCGGCCAGCCCCCGGTAAGTTCCCACCCATGACCGACGTGACTACCGACGCCGCCGCGACCCGGTTGCGCCGTTCCCCGCTGCACGAGCGGCACACCGCTCGCGGCGCCAAGTTCGCCCCGTTCGGTGGCTGGGAGATGCCACTGGAGTACGCCGGGGGCGGGGTGCTCAAGGAACACGCCGCGGTCCGCGAGGGGGTGGGCGTCTTCGACGTCTCCCATTTGGGCAAGGCGCGGGTCACCGGGCCGGGCGCGGCGGAGTTCGTCAACGCCTGCCTCAGCAACGACCTGGGCCGGATCGGCCCGGGCCGGGCGCAGTACACCCTCTGCTGCGACGACGCCACCGGCGGCGTGGTCGACGACATCATCGCCTACCTGCACGCCGACGACCACGTCTTCCTCATCCCGAACGCCGCGAACACCGCCGAGGTGGTGCGCCGGCTCCGCGCCGCCGCCCCGGCGTCGGTCACGGTCACCGACGAGCACGAGGCGTACGCGGTCCTCGCCGTGCAGGGGCCGCGCTCGGCCGAGCTGCTCGACGCGCTGGGCCTGCCGACCGGGCACGACTACATGAGCTTCTCCGCCGCGACGCTGGACGGGGTCGAGCTGACGGTGTGCCGCACCGGCTACACCGGGGAACTGGGCTACGAGCTGGTGGCGCCGGCCGCCGACGCCGTCGCGGTCTGGGACGCGCTCTTCGCCGCCGGCCCCGACCTGCGCGCCTGCGGGCTGGCCGCCCGGGACACCCTGCGCACCGAGATGGGGTACCCGCTGCACGGCCAGGACCTGTCGCTGGAGATCACCCCCGTGCAGGCCCGGTCCGGCTGGGCGGTCGGCTGGGACAAGCCGGCCTTCTGGGGCCGGGACGCGTTGCTCGCCGAGAAGGCCGCCGGCCCGGCGCGTACGCTGCGCGGCCTGGAGGCGGTCGACCGGGCGATCCCGCGCCCCGGCATGGCGGTGCACTCCGGCGACGGGCAGGTCGGCACGATCACCAGCGGCACGTTCTCGCCGACGAAGAAGCAGGGCATCGCCCTGGCGCTGCTGGACACCGCCGCCGGCCTCGCCGACGGCGACCTGGTCGAGGTCGACATCCGGGGCCGACGGGCCCAGATGCGCGTCACCCGCCCCCCGTTCGTGACCCCCTCGGTGCGGTGACCCGCCCGGCGCCGCTCAGAGCGGGGGACGGGGGCGTTCGCCCGCGTCGAGGACGGCCTGGGTCCAGCCGCCCTCGATGACGCCGGTGCCGTCGAGCACGGCCCAGTCGACGACGTCGGCCGCCGCCACCACCACGGGCGAGCCGATGCGGACGGTGGGGTCGGTGTTGGCGTCGCAGGCGCTGGCGGCCACGATCCGCTCCGGCGCGTCCCAGGAGGTCACCGCGGCCCAGACCAGCTCGGGGCCGTCGTCACCGGGCAGGCCGTACTTCACCACGAGCTGGGTCTCCGGCGGAAGCTGCCCGGCGCGGAACCGGGCCCGGATGTCGCCCAGCCCCGCCTGGGCGGTGGCGACCGCCCTGCTCATCGCGTCGCCCGAGCGGGCGTAACGCACGTCCGGCTGGATGCCGGAGAAGAGGGTGGCGCAGGCGGCGGCGTAGTAGCGGCCGTCCGGCCCGGAGTGCCCGGCGGGCGGGCGCAGGCTGAGGAACGAGTCGGCGTCCGGGTCGGTGGCCGGGTCCAGCTCCAGCCGGAGCAGCACCGGCGCCGTCGCCCCGTGCTGCTCCGGGTTGCCGTACGCCACCGCGATGTCGTGCCCGGTCACCGTCGCCAGCACCGGGAGCTGCACGAACGCGGGCACCTCGTCCCCGGAGAGCCCGTCGGTCCAGTCCCGCAGCAACCGCCGGGCGGCACCGGTCATCACCGCGCCCCAGGCCCGGGTCAGGTGGTCCGGCACGCCCTGGGTCTGCAACTCCAGCAGCCCGAAGCGGCGCAGCCCCTTCGTGGTGAACCAGAGACCCTCGGCGTCGGAGGAGTAGGGCACCAGCACCCAGTCGACCAGCCGGATCCGCCCCTGGTCGTCGGGCAGCGAGCGCAGCGCCGTCGCCGGGTCGAGGAACTGCAGGCCGAAGACGTCCACCACGTCGCTGTCGACGGTCTCGGCGACGGCGGCGGCCACCGCCCGGGCCGCCCACTCGTGGGCCGGCGGCCAGCCGGGCCGGTACTCGGCCTGCACCACCACCAGGTGGGTCGCGGCGGCCAGCCGGGCCAGCTGCGCCTCGGTGGCGCCGAACGCGGTGAGCAGATCCGGCGGCAGCTCGGGAAACTCGGCGACGGGCCGGGTGTCCACGCTCATCAGCGGGCTGTCGAGCATGTGCCGCGCCAGCCCGTGCACGGGCTCTGACAGCCGGCCGGTGAGCCCCGCGACCGCGGTCTTCGCGCTCACCTTCGGCAGCCCTTTCATGGGCACCAGGTAGGTCGCGCTCAGCGACTCCGGAACCGGTACGGGCAGGAAGTCGTCCGTGATGAGCATGTCGTCCCCCGGTTGGCCGCGCCGGTGCTGTCGTGGGAGAACGCTACCCGGCGCGACGTGCCCGGTTCAGCCGGACAGCACCAGTCCCAGGTAGACCAGCGTGGTGACCACCTCCACGGTCGCGCCGAGCACGTCGCCGGTGACGCCGCCGAGCCGGCGTACCACGTGTCGCAGCAGCCCCACCGCGACGGCGAGGGCGGCTGCGACGGCGAGCGGCCCCTGCCACGGGCGACCCGGCACGGCCGCGAGGGCCGGCAGCGCGACGGCGACCGCCCCGGCGACCAGGGCGATCGGCCCGACGGTGCCGGCGACCAGCGCGCCGAGCCCGTCCGGGCGGGCGGCCGGGACCCCGCGCCGGCAGGCCACCGCCACCCCGAACCGGCCGGCGGCGGTGGCCGTGACCACCGCCGCGAGCGCCGCCGGCCACGACCGGGCGGCCAGCTCCGCGAGGGCCGCCGCCTGCACCAGGAGTACGACCACCAGCGCGACCACCCCGAACGGGCCCACGTCCGGCTTCTTCATGATCTCCAGCGCGGCCGCCCCCCGCCGGTACGACCCCAGCGCGTCCACGGTGTCGGCCAGCCCGTCCAGGTGCAGCCCCCGGGTGAGCAGCGCCCCGGCGCCCACGGTCAGCCCCGCCGCGACCAGCGGGGGCGCGAGCGCGCCCGGAAGCAGCAGGACCCCGGCGAGGACGGCGCCGAGCAGCACGCCGACCGCCGGCGCGAGCGCCATGGCCGCGCCCGCCACCGGCCGGTCGATGCGGCCGGCGCGCACCGGCAGGGTGGTGAAGGTGGTCAGCGCCAGCCGCGCCCCGTCGGCGAGCCGTGACTCAGTCGGCACGCCGGCCGGACGGGTCGACCGGCTCCGTCTCCGGTCCGGTGCTGGTCGGCCCCGGGCCCGCCGGCTCCGGCTCGCGGAAGTCGGGCTCGTCGGCGGCCGGCCCGGTCTCCGGCGCCACGTCGGGGGCGGTCCCCGGCCCGGCACTGCCCGGCCCGGCACTGCCCGGTTCGTTGCCGGGCCCGTCGTTGCCGGGCCCGTCGTGGTCGGACTCGTCGTCGGCGGGCTCTTCGTCGCCGGGGCCCGGACGGGTCGGCAGCGCGGCGGCCAGCGCCAGCACCGAGCGCAGCAGCGGCAGCGCGGCCAGCGCGTTCGCGCCCTCGCCGAGGTCGAGCCGCAGGTCGAGCAGCGGGGTCAGGCCGAGCACGTCGGCGGCGAGCCGGACGGCGGGGTGCCCGCCGTGGTCGGCCAGCAGGCACCAGTGCCGGGCCTGGCCGGCCAGGTCGCGGGTGACCATGGCGGCGGCCACGCCGACCGGCCCGTCCAGCATGACCGGCACCCGGCGGGCGGTGGCGCCGAGCAGGACGCCGGTGGCCACGGCGACGTCGCCGCCGCCCAGCTCGGCCAGCACGTCCTTGGCGCCGCGCGGCGAGTGCCGGGTCCGGTGCAGGGCGTCCCGGACCGCCGCGCACCGCCGCATCCAGGCCGCGTCGTCGATCTCGCCCGTCTCGGTGACCACCCGGCCGAGCACGGTGGGCGCCTCGGCACCCGCCGTCGCGGCCAGCACCGCCGCCGCGGCGGCCTCGGTGCCGGCGCCGCACGCCCCGAGCACCAGCAGTCGTACGCCCGCGTCGGCGGCCTCCTCGGCGAGCCGCCAGCCGTACCGCAGGGCCGCCTCGACCTGCTCGCCGGTCAGCGCCGGCTCGGCCTCCATCGGGGCGGCCGGCGGAGCCTGTACGACCTGGAGCTCGGCGCCGCACTCGCCGGCCAGGCGGGCCAGCACCCCCCGGCCGGCGCGGGCCTGCCGGGCCCGGCGGGCCGACTCGCCCGCGACGGTGCCGGCGGCGACGTCGCCGAGGTGGTCGCCATGCAGCAGCAGCACCCGCACGGCGTCCCAGGGAGCGGGCGTGGCGGTGCCCTGGGTGGCGGCCGCGAAGCTGACCGCCCGCTCCAGTACGCCCAGCCCCGCGCCGGGCACGTCCAGGGTGGCGAGCCGTTCGATCGCCTGCGGGCCGGTGTACTCGTCGGGCATGGGCAGTTCCATGCCGGCCTGGATGACCAGACCCGTGGCGACCATCGGCAGCGCCATGGTCGGCGCGGCCCACCCGGCACCGCCCGCCCCGGTGTCCCCACCCGGCACGGTGGCGGCCGGGGCCACGGGGCGGGCCACGCCGGTGGCGGTGGGGGTGAGCACCTCCGGGGAGGTCGCCGGGACACCCGTCACGGCGGCCGTGGCGGCGATCGGGGCAGCGGTGGCCGGGGGAGCCGTGGCCGGGGGAGCCGTGGCCGGGCCAGGCTGTGCCGGCACGGCGGCCGGTGCCGGCGCGCCCGGCTTCAGCCAGGCGGCCTGGCCGGCGACCACGAGGACCACGGCGTCGCAGGCGTCGGCGACCGCCCGGTTGGCTGCCCCGAGCGCGTCGGTGAACGCCCGGCCGAGCGGGGTGGTGGGCACCAGCGACAACCCGACCTCGGGGCTGACCAGCACCAGCCGGCCCGCGCAGGCACGGACCGCGGCCGCCAGCTCGGCGATGGTGGCGGTGTCGTCGGCCGGCTGGTGGGCCGGGTCGAGCAGCACGGTCGCCCAGCCGCCGAGGTCGTCGACGAGCAGCGTGTCGTTCGGACCGGCGGAGGCGATCACCTCCGCCAGGCGGCGCGGCTCGTCGGCGGTCTCCTCGGTGGTCCAGGTCTCCGGACGACGGGCGCGGTGCGCCGCCAGCCGGGCCGCCCACTCCGGGTCGTCGGCGGGCGCGTCCGCGGCGGTGGCCACGTAACGGACCGTCGGCGCGTCGGCCACCAGGGACTCGGCGAACTCGGACTTTCCGGACCGGATGCCGCCGAGCACCAGGACCGTGTTCCACCCGTCAACGGACATGCCCGTACTTTAGAGCCAGGGTCTGGATGTCGGCCCCCCGGAGGTATGGGGTGCGGCCGGCTCCCACCGGGTGAGCGGTTCCGGCGGGCCGACCCGTCGCCTCCGTACGTGGGCCGTGCTCAGCCGCAGTGTTCGAAGCCGCTGCCGTAGCTGGCCCCGCCCGTGGCGCCGCCCCACTTCACGCAGACCCCGGGCGCCTTGGCCCGCACCGGCCCGGCGTAGTACGAGAACGACCCGCTGTCGGTGCTGCGCGCGCGACCCTGGACCTCCAGCCAGGCCGATGCGGCCGTCGCCGTGCCCACCGCCGACTCCTTCATCGTGACCACGCAGTTGTAGCCGGTGCCGGCGTGATAGAGCAGGTAGACCCTGCCCTTGCGGGTGCCGGAGGCGGTCAGCGGGGCCGAGTCGACCACCTGGTACCCGCTGCCGCACGCCTCGACCGGCGTGTACGGGTTCGGCTTCTCCGGCCGGCTGGTCGTCGGGGTGGAACTGGGCCGCCCCGAAGCGGTCACGGTCGGCTCGCCGCCCCCGGCCGTCGGTGCCGGGGAGCGGTCGGGCGACGCCGCGGACGGCGTGGCCGACGCCGACGGAACCGTCGAACGGATGGCTGTCGGCGAGGGCCCGACGCGCAGTTCGCCCGTACCGTCGCCGACCGCGGCGGAGGGCGATCCCGTCGCTCCGGACTCGCCGGTCAGCGCCGCCGGCACGTTCCCGCCGGCCGGGTCGTCGTCGGAGAGGACAGCCGTCGTCCCCACCACTCCCGCCAACACCACGAACACGGTGGCCGCCGCGCCGAACAGCGCGGCCCGGCGTCGCCGGGACGGCGGTGGCTCGGCCCGGTCCTCCCGGGTCGGCGGGACCGGCCCCCAGGCGCCGCTGCCGGTGTCCTGCCCCGGCTGGGCGAACGGGCCGCCCGCGGGCAGCGGTCCGGTGGGCAGCGGCGCGGCGGCGGGGATGGGCAGCACGGCGACGGGCGGCAGCGGCGCCCACGGATCCGGCGGCGCGGCCGGGCC
>NZ_JBEYVB010000074.1:0-8403 GCF_040643815.1 Micromonospora sp. NPDC047074 | reverse complement strand
CGCGGTCGCGATGGAGACCACGGCGGCCCGCTCGTCCATACCGGCCTTCTTCGTCGCCGCGATGATCGCCTTCACGCTGTCGACCTGCTCGTCGGTCAGGTCGATGCGCGACTGGGCACCCTGCACACCGTGCGGAACCAGCTTGCCCTTGTCCACACCGGCCGGCTTGTCAGCCTGCACGGCGGCAACGGGCGTCGTGTCGACAGTCGTCGGGGTGCTGTCGGTCATCGGGCCGGCGGCCACACCACCGGCGAACGCCAGACCGGCGATACCGAGAACGCTGTTACGGATGAACGTGTTCATGGGGGACGCTCCATTCGGGGGTTGGCACCCACACACCGAAAAGGGGGATCGGCTTGTGCGGGTGCAAGCACCGTCCGGCGCTCGATGAACGAATGGGGGATCTCCGGCGTGTCCTGCCGGAGGAAAGATCAGGGGCCGGGCTTGTCGTGGGGCGGGGGATGCCCTACACGTCGGCCCGCGACCATGTGTAACGACCGGCGACCCACCATCATTCCGGGGGCTGGCCTGGCACATCACCGTGCCCTACTCGGTCGTACGCATGGTGTAACGACCCCCGGCCGGCCACGATTCCGCCCCCACGATGCCCCCGGTCACACCCCCAGACCGGACATACGCCTCACCGGCGGCTGCGGGCGACAAATCGGTGGCCCCGCACCGGGCACCCGCGCCGCGACCGGGCACCAGCCGCACGGGGCATGGGTGGCCGCACGCGCGATCTTGGTTCGAAACGGCCCCTGGAGGGGCGAATTCTTGCCAAGATCTCGGGGTGGGCCGCCCCGAACACGCTGGCGCGGCGCGACACCAGGGGAAACCGCGAGCCCAACCCGGCCGACCTGGCGTTACCCTGACAGCATGCAGGCCCTCTCCCCCGCTCCGACCCGCGCGGCCCACCTGGCCCGCCCGGGCCGGCCCGTCGTGGTGGCCCGCACGCTCGCCGAGCTCACCGGCCCCACCCGGGGCGTGGTGGAACTGCCGGTGCGGCTGATGTGGAACGCGGACCGCACCTTCGACCTGGGCGACCCGGACGAGCTGCTCTGGATGTACGAGAACGTCCTGCGGGAAACCACCCGGGCGGAGGATCTGCGCCTGTTCGTCAACGGGCGCGTGCTGCGCCGGGTGTGGCGACTGCTCAACCTGCCCCGGGGCGTACGCCAGGCGTGGGAGAGCCGCCACCGGGGGCTGCGTACCGCGTGAGCACCGCCCACCCGCACGACTTCTACCGCGAGGTGGCCCGGGTGGCCCTGTCCGCCGCCGGGCCGTACCGGTTCGTGCTCGGCGGTGGGGTGGCCTGGGCGGCGCACGGGCTGGTGACCCGCCCGACGGAGGACGTGGACCTGTTCGCCGACGTCGAGGGGGCGGCCGCGGCAGCCGCCGACGGCGTCCGGGCGGCGCTGGGACGCGCCGGTTTCGAGGTGACCGACGCCGATCCGGACAGCGAACTGGCCGAGCTCTTCGACGGGTTCGACCGGGACCTGAAGGACTTCGTGGTGAGCCGGGACGGGCGGCGCATCCGGCTCAGCCTGGCCCGCCTCGACCGGCACCGCAGCCCGGTGGTGATGGACCTCGGGCCGGTGATGGACGTACGCGACCTGATGGCGAACAAGACCGCCGCCCTGGTGAACCGGCGGGAGGTCCGGGACTACATCGACGTGGCGGCGGCCCTGGAGCACCACGACGTGGCGGAGCTGCTGGACCTGGCCCGCCAGCTCGACCCGGCCCTGGACCCGGCGGACGTCCGGGCGGCCGGCCGCTATCTCGACCGGCTGCCCGACCGCCGCTTCGCCCGCTATGGGCTGGATGCCGCCGCCGTCGCCCGGGTCCGCAGCCGCCTGGTCCCCTGGCCGCGCTGACCGCGGGCGGGTCCGTGACCGGCCCGGCGGGAACCGGGGCGGGCCCGATGATCACTTCGTGGGGCGCCCACCCGTCACACCGAGGACTTCGCCGGTGACGTAGCTGGACTCCTGGGACGCGAAGAAGACGTACGCCGGGGCCAGCTCGGCCGGCTGGCCGGGGCGCCCCTCCGGGGTGTTCTGGCCGAACTGGGCGACCTTCTTCTCCGGCATGGTCGCCGGGATCAGCGGCGTCCAGATCGGGCCGGGCGCCACCGCGTTCACCCGGATCCCCCGCTCGGCGAGGTCGGCGGCGAGGGCCTTGGTGAAGTTCGCGATGCCCGCCTTGGTGGTGGCGTAGTCCAGCAGCTGCGGCGAGGGGTCGAACGCCTGGATCGACGACGTGTTGATGATCGCCGAGCCCTCGGGGAGGTGGGGTATCGCCGCCCGGCAGAGCCAGAACATGGCGTACAGGTTGGTCTTCAGCACCCGGTCGAACTGCTCGTCGGTGATGCCGAGGATGCCCTTGTCCTGCGCCATCTGGTAGGCCGCGTTGTTGACCAGGATGTCGATGCCGCCGAGATCCCGCACGGCCCGCTCGACCAGCTCCTGGCAGTGCCGTTCGTCGGTGATGTCACCGCGTACCGCGATGCCCTTGCGGCCGGCCTCCTCGACCAGCCGGACGGTCTCCCGGGCGTCGGCGTCCTCCTCCTCGCCGAGATAGGAGATGAGCACGTCGGCGCCCTCCCGGGCGTACGCGATGGCGATGGCGCGGCCGATGCCGGAGTCGCCGCCGGTGATCAACGCCCGTCGGCCGTCGAGCTTGCCGCTGCCCCGGTACGACTCCTCGCCGTGGTCGGGCTTCGGGGTCATCTGCCCGGTCGAGCCGGGCGGGGTCTGCTGCTGCTTCGGTTGTCCCTCCTGCTGGCCGTACTGGCTGGTGGGGTCCTGCGGGGTGTGCTGGTCCTCGCTCACCGGGGTCTCCTCGCGCACTGGGCGGATCTGGGTCTCCCACCGCCCTACCCTGCGGCGAGGCGCGGAAACGGTCGCCCCGGCGCGAACGCCCGGGTGCCGGGCACCGTGGCCGGCGGAAACGTCCGGGGCTGCTGTGGCGGACGTGAAAGTGCCTCGTTATGGTGCGCTCGGCGCTCGCCGGGCGCCCCGAACCCCCATGGAAGGGCACGTCATGACCTCTACCTCCGGCCCGTCGCGTCGGACGGTGCTCGCCGCCGCCGCGACCGCGGCGGCGAGCGTGCCGCTGATCGCCGCCGCCCCGGCCCAGGCGGCCGGCCCGGCCCGGTCGCGTACCTGGGACCTCACGATCCTCGGCACGTCCGACACCCACGGCAACGTCTACAACTGGGACTACTACTCCGACGCCGAGTACGACGACAGCAAGCACAACGACGTCGGCGTCGCCAAGCTGGCCGCCCTGGTCAAGCAGATCCGCGCCGAGCGGCGGGGCAAGGCGACGCTGGTGCTCGACGCCGGCGACACCATCCAGGGCACGCCGCTGGCCACCTTCTACGCCAAGCAGGAGCCGATCACCGCCACCGGCGAGACGCACCCGATGGCCCACGCGATGAACGTGCTCGACTACGACGCCGTGACGCTGGGCAACCACGAGTTCAACTACGGCCTGCCGCTGCTGGCCAAGTGGATCTCGCAGCTCGGCTTCCCGGCGCTGGCCGCCAACGCCGTCAACGTCGCCACCGGCAAGCCGGCCTTCCTGCCGTTCGTCATCAAGAAGGTCGACGTCGGCTTCGCCGCGCCGCCGCTGCGGGTGGGCATCCTCGGCCTGACCAACCCGGGCAGCGCGATCTGGGACAAGGCCAACGTCGAGGGCAAGCTGCGGTTCGACGACATGATCGCCACCGCCGCGAAGTACGTCCCGATCATGCGGGAGCGCGGCGCGGACATCGTGCTGATCTCCGCCCACGGCGGCGACAGCGGCACCTCCAGCTACGGCCCGGAGCTGCCGAACGAGAACCCGACGGCGCTGATCGCCCAGCAGGTCCCCGGCATCGACGCGATCCTCTTCGGTCACGCCCACGCCGAGGTCGCCGAGAAGTTCGTGGCCAACGAGCGGACCGGCGAGCAGGTGCTGCTCACCGAGCCGTCGAAGTGGGGCCAGCGGCTGAGCCGGATGGACTTCACCCTGGCCCGGGAAAAGGGCCGCTGGAAGATCGTCAAGAAGACCGCAGCCCTGTTGAACACCAACACCGTGACCGAGGACCCGAAGGTCCTCGCGGCCGTGCGGGCGCAGCACCAGAAGACCGTCGCGTACGTGAACCAGGTCGTGGCCCGCTCGACCGTGGAGCTCTCGGCGGCCGAGAGCCGCTACCGGGACACCCCGATCCTGGACTTCATCAACCACGTCCAGACGGAGGTCGTCGGGCAGGCGCTGGCCGGCACGTCGTACGCGGACCTGCCGGTGCTGTCGATCGCGGCGCCGTTCAGCCGGACCGCCGTGTTCCCCGCCGGCGACGTGAAGATCCGCGACGTGGCCGGGCTGTACGTCTTCGACAACACCCTCGAGGCGGTCGTGCTCAGCGGCGCGGAGGTGCGCGCGTACCTGGAGTACTCGGCGAAGTACTTCCGGACCCTCGCCCCGGGCGCCCCGGTCGACCCGGCGGCGATCAGCGATCCGGCCGTGCCCGACTACAACTACGACGTCATCTCCGGCCTGGACTACGACATCGACATCTCCAGGCCGGTGGGCCAGCGCGTCACCCGCCTGGTGCTGCCCGGCACCGACACCCCGGTGGCGGACAACGCGCAGTTCGTGGTGGCGGTGAACAACTACCGGCGCAGCGGCGGCGGCAACTTCCCCGGCATCGTCAAGACGCAGGTCTACAACGAGCAGCAGGAGATCCGCCAGTTGCTGATCGACTGGGCGCAGGCCCGGGGCGTCATCGACCCGGCCGACTTCTACCAGCCCAACTGGAAGCTGGTACGCGAGGGCGTGCCGGTCTTCTGACGCCGGGACCGGACGGGCCGTGGGTGGATCGCCCGCGGCCCGTTTCCGTCTGCCGGTCGGCGGTCAGGCTCCGTGCCGCAGGTCCCACCGGTCCCGCTCGTCGCCCGGGTCGGGCAGGTCCCGCCGCGGATCGGTCTCGGTCAGCGCGACCCGCTCCTCGGGGCGGACCGCGGGCGGCAGCTCGCCGAAGCGTACGTGCCGCAGGAAGGCGAGTTCGTCGTCGGTGAACAACGCTCCGGAGCTGTCCTCCGCCATGACTTCTCCCCTCGACACCCTGATTCTGGGCGTCGGTGGTGGCCGACACCACCCCTAAGGCATCCTAGGATCCTGCCCCATAGCGTCGAGGCCGGCGCCGATCCTGGTCGGGGCCTTCGTGCGGGTCGCGCCCCGCACGAAGGCGGTGCGGGCGCTGACGAGGGCCCGGCCGGACGGGGCTCAGGCGGCCGGCAGCCGGTCCAGCAGCGCCAGAGCCGCCCGGACCGGGGCGCGGGACATCGTCTCGTCGAAGCTCGCCCGCCCCTGGCAGAACCGCACGAACATCCGCCAGCCGGGCGGGGTGGCCAGCAGGGCGTGGAACACCCCGGGCCGCCGCGCGAACACGTCGAGCAGCCGGTGCCCGGCGCGCATGGACGGCACCAGGCTCCGGCCGACCGCGTCGTCGTAGCCGGGGAGGTCACCCGAGGCGACCGCCGCGCCGGCCAGCTCACCGGAGCGCAGCGCGTAGCTGATGCCCTCCCGGCTCCACGGCTCCAGCAGGCCCGCAGCGTCGCCGGCGACCAGCACCCGGCCCCGGCGCAGCGGGGAGTCATCCGCGCGGCAGCGGGTCAGATGACCCGAGTCGTGCGCCGGCTCCACCCCCGAGAGCCCCAGCCGGTCGACGAACCCGCGCAGGTAGGCACGGGTGCGCTCCCCCTCGCCCCGCGCGGCGATCACGCCGACCGTCAACCGGTCGCCCTTCGGGAAGACCCAGGCGTACGACCCGGGCAGCGGGCCCCAGTCCAGCAACAGGCGGCCCCGCCAACGGGCCTGCTCCCCCGGCGGCACGGGCAGCTCCAGCTCCAGCCCCAGGTCGACCTGCCGGTGCCGGACCCCCACGTGCCGGGCCGTCACGCCCGACGAGCCGTCCGCGCCGATCACCGCACGCGCGTGGATCGTCTCCCCGTCGGCGAGCCTGAGGCGTACGCCGTCGGGGTCCTGCTCCACCGCGCGGACCGCGACACGCTCGCGGACCTCGGCACCCGCGGCGACCGCGGCGGCGCGCAACCGGTCGTCGAACTCCTCCCGGCGCACCATGGTCACCAGCGGACCCGCGGGATGCCGGCGGGTGAACCGGCGTCGCCCGTCGCGGGTGAACGTCACGCGGTCGACCCGGTCGTGCGCGGGCACCTCGATGCGATCGGTGACCGCCGCGAGCGAGGTGCCGATCAGGCCGCCCCCGCACGTCTTGTAGCGCGGGTGCGCGGCACGCTCCACGACCAGCGTGCGCAGCCCCGCGCGGGCGGCGACATGGGCGGCGGAGAGCCCGGCGGGGCCGGCGCCGACAACGGCGAGATCCCAGACGATCACTGGAGCAGCCTAGGGCAAGCCGCCGCGCCAGACGTGGTCGGCGCGGCCGCGCCACCGCCCGATCGGGTGGGCATCTTCGGCCATCCACGGGGTAACCGCGCGGCGTGAACCGCCCGCCCACGGGCGGGCGAGGCGAAGGAGGAGGACCATGCGGCAGGTGCAACTGTCGGATGTCGAGCAACGGGTGTACGACGCGGTCTCGGCGCTGGAGGCCCAGGGACAGGTGCCGTACCCGGACCTGATCGCCGAGAAGGCCGGCCTCACCGAGGAGCAGTTGCGGGCGCCGCTGCACCAGCTCACCGAGAAGAACCTGCTGCACCGGGAGGACTCGCCGATGGCCGGGCTGGACTTCGGCCCCCGGTTCTGCGCGCGCCAGATGGCGTGATCCGCCGGGCGCCCCGCGACGGTTCGCCTCCCGGGGGCCGGGGTAGCGCCAAGCGGTGCGCGGACACCGGCCCACGGGAGGCACGATGAGTACGGCGGGCACGCCTCGACCGGCGGACGCCAGCGGACCGACGGACGACCGGCGGCGCTGGCAGGCCCTCGGGGTCGGCCTGGTCGCCGCCTTCATGACGCTGCTCGACGTGAGCATCGTCAACGTCGCCGTCCCGTCGATGGACCGCGCCCTCGGGGCCTCCCCCAGCGACCTGCAGTGGGTGCTCTCCGGCTACGCCCTGACGTTCGGGCTGGTCCTGGTCTCCGCCGGGCGGTTCGGTGACGCGCGGGGCCGGCGCAGCGCGTTCGTCTTCGGGATCGCCCTGTTCACGGTGGCCAGCGCCCTCGCCGGGCTGGCGACCTCCCCCGCCTGGCTGATCGCGGCCCGGCTGCTCCAGGGCGCCGCCGCCGGTGTCGTCAATCCGCAGGTCAGCGGCCTGATCCAGGAACTCTTCCGGGGGCCCGAGCGGGGTCGGCCCTTCGGCCTGCTCGGGGCCACCATCGGCGTCTCCACGGCCGTGGGCCCGCTGCTCGGCGGTCTGCTGATCGCCATCGGCGGCGAGGAGCACGGCTGGCGGTGGGTGTTCTTCGTCAACATCCCCGTCGGCGTCGTCGCAGTGGTCCTCGGCTGGCGGCTGCTCCCCAGCCGCCCGGCACAGCCACGGGACAGCCGGCGGTTGGACCTCGTCGGGGTGCTGCTGCTCGGGATCGGCGTACTGCTGGTGCTCCTGCCACTCGTGCAGCAGGATTGGCGGACCCCGACGAAGTGGCTGCTGGTGCCGGCCGGGCTGGTCGCCCTGGCCGGCTTCGGGGCGTGGGAACGGTGGTACGCGAGGCACCGCGACCCGCTGTTCGACCTGCGGCTGTTCGGCTTCCGGTCGTACGCCCTGGGTGCGTTGATCGCGCTGGTCTACTTCGGCGGGTTCACCGCCATCTTCTTCATCTTCACGCTCTACCTGCAGAACGGCCTCGGTTACAGCGCGCTGGTCGCCGGCCTGGCCATCACGCCGTTCGCGCTGGGCTCGGCCGTGGCGTCCGCGCTCGGCGGCCGGATCGTCGACCGGTTCGGTCGCCCGCTGGTCGCGGTCGGGCTGCTCACCGTGGTGATCGGGCTCGTCACGGTGGTGGTCGTGCTCGACCTTGCCCCGGGCGACGCCGCGGTGCCGTGGTTGACCGCGGCGCCGCTGCTGCTCGCCGGGCTGGGCAGCGGCCTGGTGATCGCACCGAACCAGACCCTCACCCTGGCCCAGGTGCCGATACCGCAGGCGGGCAGCGGCGCGGGCATGCTCCAGACCGGCCAGCGGATCGGTTCCGCCGCCGGGATCGCCGCCGTCGGTTCGGTCTTCTTCTCCTCGTTGGCCACGAGCGACGGGGACTTCTCGTTCGCCTTCCGGCACTCGCTGCTGCTGGCCGCCGGCGTCATCGCGCTCGCACTGGTGGCGGCGCTGCTCGACGTCGCCGTGGGCCGCCGCGCAGACGCCGCTGGCCGGCACCCCGGGTAGGGGTGCCGGCCAGCGGCTGTGCGCGTTGCGGGTCAGCTGTTCCAGTGCTCGGCCACCAGGTCGGCGG
>NZ_JBEYVB010000073.1:0-9513 GCF_040643815.1 Micromonospora sp. NPDC047074 | reverse complement strand
GCTCGGCGGCGCTACCCACCTCGGTCAGGTCGCGGTTCTCACCGGGCAGGGAGATCACGATGTTGCGGTTGCCCTCGGTGACCACCTCCGCCTCGGCGACGCCGAAGGCGTTGACCCGGCTCTCGATGATCTGGCGGGCCTCTTCGAGGTTCTCCGCCGTCGGGGGCTGACCGTCGACGCTGTTGGTCGCCTCCAGCGTCAGCCGGGTGCCGCCGACGAGGTCCAGACCGAGCTTGGGCTCGAGCCGTTCCTTCAAGCCGCCGCTGGCGCCGCCCGCGAAGAACACCAAAAGATAGAGGACGACGAAGATGAGCCCGAGCACGGCCAGTTGCCGTCCGGGCCGCATCTGTCCCTGAGGTGGTGCCACGGCTGTCCTGTCTCCCTGTACGGTCGCGCCGCTCGCGCGGCGGCGCCGGCCGGCGGCCGGCGGTCCTGACGGGCCGGCGTCGGAGGCAGGAACCCGGCTCCGCGGCTCGGCGCGGGGGCGCCGAGAGGAACGGGACGGGCCGGCTTCCGGCGTCGGGCCCAACTATCCAGTTTTCACGTCGCGTCCGCTGCCCCGTCGGGCGAAATTGTCGCCGGTTCCGGCGATGACGCCCGCGGGGCGGGAGCGACAGTCACTCCTTGACGACGTCCGCGTCCTCGGCGGCCGGCTCGTCGGCCGGACGCTCGGCCCGGGTGGTCACCCGGGCGATCGCCGGACGCGCGTACCGGGTCTGCACGCCGGGTGCCACCTCGAGCAGGACCGTGTCGTCGTCCACGCCGGTGACCGTGCCGTAGAGCCCACCGATCGTGACCACCTCGTCGCCGGGGGCGAGGGCGGACTGCATGGCCTCCGCCTCGCGGCGGCGCTTCTGCTGGGGGCGGATCATCATGAAGTACATGACGCCGAAGAGCAGAGCGATCATCAGGATCGGCGTCAGGCCGCCGGCACCCCCGCCGCCCTCTGCTGCGTAAAGCACGGTGTAATACCTTCCCATTGGCCGCCGTCCCGGCACGGTGCGCGCCGGAGCGGAGGCGGATTCTCACGTCCTGTACAGACCGGCGCGAGTCTAATCCCTGCACCTGGGAACGCCGAATGCGGCACAGATCACGTTCAGATCACGGCTGACCGGTATCCGCCGAGAACAGATCGGGCCCGGGAGGGGCGTCCGTGCCAAATGTACCATTTGGGGGCGTACGCCCCAGGTGCCGCCAGGCGGCCTCGGTGGCGACCCGACCACGGGGCGTCCGGGCCAGCAGGCCGGCGCGGACCAGGAACGGCTCGCAGACCTCCTCGACCGTGTCCGGCTGCTCCCCCACCGCCACGGCCAGCGTGGACAGGCCGACCGGGCCACCCCGGAAGGAGTCGACGAGCGCGGTCAGCACCGCCCGGTCCAGCCGGTCCAGCCCCAGCGCGTCGACGTCGTACACCGTCAGGGCGGCCCGGGCGGTCTCCAGGGTGACCACACCGTCGGCCCGGACCTCGGCGAAGTCACGGACCCGGCGCAGCAGGCGGTTGGCGATCCGGGGCGTGCCCCGGGAGCGGCCGGCGACCTCGGCGGCGCCCTCGTCGGTGATCGGCACGCCGAGGATCCGGGCGGAACGGCGCAGCAGCACCTCCAGGTCGGCCGGCGAGTAGAAGTCGAGATGCGCGACGAAGCCGAACCGGTCGCGCATCGGGCCGGTGAGCAGGCCCGAGCGGGTGGTCGCGCCGACCAGGGTGAACGGCTCGACGTCCAGCGGGATCGCGGTCGCGCCCGGACCCTTGCCGACGATGACGTCGACCCGGAAGTCCTCCATCGCGCTGTAGAGCAGCTCCTCCGCCGGCTTGGCGATCCGGTGGATCTCGTCGATGAAGAGCACGTCGCCCTCGGCGAGGCTGGTCAGGATCGCCGCCAGATCGCCGGAGCGCTCGATCGCCGGCCCGCTGGTCACCCGGATGCCGGAGCCCAGCTCGGCGGCGACGATGTTGGCCAGGGTCGTCTTGCCGAGGCCGGGCGGCCCCGACAGCAGGATGTGGTCGGGCGGTGCGCCGCGCCGCATCGCGCCCTGGAGCAACAGGTCGAGCTGGTCACGGACCCGGTGCTGGGCGATGAACTCCTCCAGCCGCTTCGGCCGGACGGTGGCCTCCGCGTCCAGGTCGGCGTCGTGCACGTAGGCGGAGACCAGCCCGCCGTCGGGACCGGTCACCGGGTGCGGCCCAGCAGCCGGATGGCCTGCTTGAGCAGGACCGGCACCGGCGGAGTGTCACCCTCGACGGTCTCCGCCACGGCGGCCACCGCCTGGTCGGCCTGCCCGGCCGTCCAGCCGAGCCCGACCAGCGCCTGGCGGACCTGCTCGGGCCAGGCCCCGCCGGTCACCCCGGCCGCGCCGTCAGCGCCGACCGGCACCGGGCCGACGCGGTCGCGCAACTCCAGGACCAGGCGCTCCGCGCCCTTCTTGCCGATGCCGGGCACCCGGGTCAGCGCGGCGGTGTCGGCGTTGGCGATCGCCTTGCGCACCGCGTCGGGGGTGTGCACGGCGAGCACCGCCTGGGCCAGCCGGGGGCCGACGCCGCTGGCGGTCTGGAGCAGCTCGAAGAGCTGCTTGGCATCGTCGTCGGCGAAGCCGTAGAGGGTGAGCGAATCCTCCCGGACGACGAGGCTGGTGGCCAGCCGGGCGGGCTGGCCGATGCGCAGGTCGGCGAGGGTGCCCGGGGCGCACTGCACCGCGAGGCCCACCCCGCCGACCTCCACCACGGCGTGATCCGGACCGGTCGCGGTCACCACCCCGCGCACGCTGGCGATCATCTGGCTCCTCCTCGTCGTACCCGGTCGGCCGCGGCGGCCAGCTTGGAGCGCGTCCCGCCGCGCCACACGTGACAGATGGCCAGGGCGAGGGCGTCGGCGGCGTCGGCCGGCTTCGGCGGCTCGGCCAGCCGCAGCAGCCGGGTGACCATGGCGGTCATCTGCGCCTTGTCGGCCTGACCGGAACCGGTCACGGCCGCCTTCACCTCGCTGGGCGTGTAGGTCTGCACGGGCAGCCCGGCACGGGCACCGGCGAGCACGGCGATCCCGCTGGCCTGGGCCGTGCCCATCACGGTGCGGACGTTGTGCTGGCTGAACACCCGCTCGACGGCGACGCTGTCCGGCCGGTGCTCGGCGACCAGGTCGGTCAGCGACCGGTCCAGGTGCAGCAGGCGCAGCGGCAGGTCGTCGCCCGGGTCGGTGTAGACGACGTAGTAGGCGACCAGCGTGCAGGGCCGCCCCGGCACGCCCTCGACCACGCCGACCCCGCACCGGGTCAAGCCCGGGTCGACGCCGAGCACGCGCACGCCGCCTCCTCCCCCAGCCGCCAGCAGTACGTGTGTTCGACACCCTACCGAGCCGGGTGACGCCCCGCCGCCGGGGACACGCCGAGCCCGAGGACACGCCGGCCGAGGCGCGCGCCGGCCACACACTCCGGGTGGCGAGTATGTGTCGCCGCCCCATGTGCCCCCGGACACACAGCTCGTAACTTCTTGCGCCATGACGGCAGAACCCGTGGCGGTCCCCCACGTCGTACACGTCGACCTCGCCGGTCGTACCGCCCTGGTCACCGGGGGCGGCAGCGGCATCGGCCGGGCCTGTGCCCTGCGGCTGGCCGCCGCCGGCGCCAAGGTCCTGGTGGTGGACCGCAACGTCGAGGCGGCCACGGCGGTGGCGGCGGAGGCCGGCGGCCGGGCCGAGGGTGTGGACCTCACCGACGCCGACGCGGTCGACCGCCTCGACGCCGACGTGGACATCGTGGTGAACAACGCGGGCCTGCAACACGTGGCGCCCGTACACGAGTTCTCCCCCGAGCGCTTCGCCTATCTGCACCGGGTGATGGTGGAGGCGCCGTTCCTGATCATCCGCCGGGCGCTGCCGCACATGTACGCCAGGGGCTGGGGGCGGATCGTCAACATCTCCTCCGTACACGGCCTGCGGGCCTCGCCGTACAAGTCGGCGTACGTCTCGGCGAAGCACGCCCTGGAAGGGCTGTCGAAGGTGGTGGCGCTGGAGGGCGCCCCGCACGGCGTGACCGCCAACTGCATCAACCCGGCGTACGTGCGCACCGCGCTGGTGGAGAGCCAGATCGCCGACCAGGCGGCCAGCCACGGCATCCCGGAGTCCGAGGTGGTCGAGAAGATCATGCTGGCCCGGGCGGCGATCAAGCGGCTGATCGAACCGGAGGAGGTGGCGGAGCTGGTGGCGTACCTCTGCTCCCCGCCGGCGGCGTTCATCACGGGCGCGTCCATCGCGCTCGACGGGGGCTGGACGGCGAACTAGTGGCAAGCCGCACAATGTCGGTCATGTCGTCACCGGTGGAGTTCCTGGAACTGCTCGCCCGCGAGGCCGCCGCGGTGGAGTTCGAAGGGCCGCTCGTCGCCGCGCGCGCCGCCGGGGTGCCCCCCGAACGGCTCGCCGAGCTGGAACAGGCCAGGACGGTGGCGCTGCGGGTCCGCGCGCTGCTGGAACGCCGCCGCCGCCGGGAGGTCGAACTCTCCGGGCTGTACGACACGGTCAGCGACCTGGCCGGGCTACGCGACCTGGACGACGTGCTCCGCGCGATCGTGCACCGGGCACGCAACCTGCTCGGCGCGGACGTCGCCTACATGACTCTCGACGACGACGAGCGCGGCGACACCTACATGCGGGTCACGGACGGCTCGGTCTCCGCCCGCTTCCAGCGGCTGCGGCTGCCGATGGGCGCCGGCCTCGGCGGCCTGGTGGCCCAGTCCGGCGCCCCGTACGTCACCGCGAACTACCCGGAGGACGAGCGCTTCCACCACACCGGCGAGATCGACGCCGGGGTGGGCGAGGAGGGCCTGGTGGCCATCCTGGGGGTGCCGCTGCGGCTCGGTTCGACCTCGATCGGGGTGCTCTACGCGGCCAACCGCTCGGCCCGGCCGTTCGTCCGGGAGGAGGTGGCGCTGCTGGTGTCCCTCGCCGCGCACGCGGCGGTGGCGATCGACACCGCGCGACTGCTCGCGGAGACCCGGGCGGCGCTGGAGGAGCTGTCGACGGCGAACACCACCATCCGGAGGCACAGCAGCTCGGTGGAGCGGGCCGCGGCGGCACACGACCGGATGACCGCCCTGGTGCTGCGCGGCGGCGGCGTGGAGGACGTCGCCTCGGCGGTCACCGACGTGCTCGGCGGGGCGCTGCTGGCACTCGACGCGGAGGGCCGGCTGCTGGCCCGGGTCGGCGAGATCGACGAGCCGGACCGGGCGGACATGGTGGAGGCGGTGGCCGCGTCGCGTACGGAGGGACGCAGCGTGCGCCGGGGCCGCCTCTGGTACGCCGCAGTGGTGGCCGGCGCGGAGAACATGGGTGCGCTGGTGCTGCGCCCCGACGACGAGCTGGTCGACGCCGACCAGCGGATCCTGGAGCGGGCGGCACTGGTGACGGCGCTGCTGCTGCTGTTCCGGCGGACCGTCGCCGAGGCGGAGGGGCGGGTCCGGGGCGAGCTGCTCGACGACCTGATCGCCCGGCCGCTGCGGGACACCGACGCGCTGCGCAGCCGGGCCCGCAGGCTCGGGGTGGACCTGGACGCCCCGCACGTGCTGGTGGCGATCGGCGACGACGCGATCGCCGCCACCGGCTCGGCCCGGCAGCGGGTGCTCTCCTGGGCGACCACGTACGCCTCGACCCGGGGCGGGCTCGCGGCGGCCCGCGACGGGCGGGTGGTGCTGATGCTGCCGGGCCGGGACGCGGGCGGCAGCGCCCGCGCGGTGGCCAGGGACCTGTCCCGGGTCACCGGCCGGCCGGTGACCGCCGGGGCGAGCGGCCCGTCGGCGGGGCCGGCGTCGCTGTCCACGAGCTTCGCCGAGGCGGAGCGCTGCCTGACCGCGCTGGGCGCGCTGGGCCGCTCGGGGCAGGGGGCGAGCACGGCCGAGCTGGGCTTCGTCGGGCTGCTGCTGGGCGCGGTCGGCGACGGCGGCGACAAGGACGTGAACGCGTTCCTCACCGCCACCGTCGGGCCGGTGGTCGACTACGACGCCCGGCGGGGCACCGCTCTGGTGAAGACCCTGGAGGCGTACTTCGGTGTGGGCGGCAGCCTGGCCCGGGCCGCCGAACTGCTGCACGTGCACGTCAACACGGTCACCCAGCGGCTGGAGCGGGTCGGACAGCTGCTCGGCGCGGACTGGCAGCGCCCGGAGCGGGCGCTGGAGGTGCAGCTCGCGCTGCGCCTGCACCGCCTGCGTACGCCGGCCGGCTGACCGCCCGGCACGCGGCCGGCGGCACCGTCGGGCCGGCCGGCTGCCCGGCGCGGCGACGGCCCGCCAGCGGGCGGACCAGGGGCGCCTCCGGGCGGGCGGTCAGCGGGCGCGGATGCCGGCCAGGACGCCGTCGACGATCCGCTCCGGCAGGGTCGCCTCGTCGAGGTCGGGGTGCCAGCGCATCACCCGCTGCACCAGCATCGGCCCCGACAGCATCGCCATGGCCACCTCGATGTCGAGATCCGGGCGCAGCTCGCCGGTGCGCACGCCGCGCCGCAGCACCTCGCGCATCACCGCGCGGCGGGGCTCGATGATGTTCTGGTAGAGCTGGTACTGCTCGGGGCTGCGGTTGACCTCCGGCACCAGGCAGGGCATGATCCGCTCCGCGCGCGGGTCGATGTGCTGGCCGATCGCGCCGACCAGCAGGATCAGGTCGTCGCGGACGGACCGGCCGACGGGCTCCGGCGGGCTGCCCTTGAGCGTACGCAGGGCGTCGCGCAGCAGCGCGTCCTTGCCCGGCCAGCGGCGGTAGATCGTCGCCTTGCCGACCCCGGCGCGGGCGGCGATCGCCTCGATCGAGATCGCCTCGATCGTGCTGCCCTCGGCGAGCAGGTCGAGGGCAGCCTCGACGATCGCCTCGTCCGCGCGGGCGCTGCGCGGTCGACCGGGCGGTCGCGGAGCGTCGGCGGTGGAAGTCATGTCGGACATTGTCCCCGAAGCTATGCGGTCCCGGCCAACTCGGGTGCTCCCATCGACGCCGGTTCCGCCGTCCGGGCGGCGGGGCGACCGGGCAGCCAGCGCAGCACCACGAGGATGCCGAGCGCGGCGATGACGGTGGCGAGGCCCGCCGCCCAGTGCATCGCGGTCAGGAAGGCGTCGTCGGCCGCCGCGATCAGCCGCGGCGCCGCCGGCCCGAGCTGACCCGCCGTCGCGTACGCCCCGGAGATCGACTCGCCGGCCGCGTCGCGCGCCCCGGCGGGCAGGTCCCGCAGGGCGGGCGCCACGTCGGCGCGATAGACCGCGGAGAGCACCGATCCGAGCACCGCCACGCCGAGCGCGCCGGCCGTCTGCCGGACCGTGTTGCTGACCGCCGAACCGACCCCGGCCTTCTCCCGGGGCAGCGCGGACATGATGGACTCCGTGGCCGGGGGCATGATGTGCGCCATCCCGGCACCCTGCAGGAGCGGGAAGATCAGCAGCACCCAGAGCGGGGTGCCGGCGTCGACGAAGGCGAACGAGCCGAGCCCGACCGCCGTCAGCGCCAACCCGACCGTCGCGACCGCCTTGCCGCCGTACCGGCGGACCATCGTCGCGCTACCCGGGGCGAAGACGAGTTGGGCCACCGCGAACGGCAGGAAGAACAGGCCGGCCTCCAGCGGACTGTAACCGCGCACCAGTTGCAGGTAGAACGAGGTGAAGAACATCACGCCGGTCGCGGCGAAGAAGATCAGCCCGACGATGGCCACCGGCGCGGCGAAGCGGGGCACCCGGAACAGCCGCACGTCCAACGCCGGGTGGTCGCTGCGCCGCTCGTACGCGACGAACCAGGCCAGCACCGCCAGGCCGCCGAGGATCGCGACCCACACCACCGGGCGGCTGAAGCCGTGCTCGCCGCCGTCGATGATGCCGTACGTCAGCGCGACCAGCCCGATCACCGACAGCAGCACGCCGCCGACGTCGACGCGCCCCGGGTTCGGGTCCCGCGACTCGGGCACGAGCAGCGCCACCAGCAGCACACCGAGCGCCACCACCGGCACGTTGATCAGGAAGACCGAGCCCCACCAGTAGTGCTCCAGCAGCGCGCCGCCGAGGATCGGGCCGATCGCCACCGCCAGGCCGACCGCACTGGCCCAGACGCCGATCGCCCGGCCCCGCTCCCGGGGGCCGAAGACGTTGGCGATGATCGAGAGCGTGACCGGCATGATGGCCGCGCCGCCCGCGCCCATCAGCGCGCGGGCCGCGATGAGTTGCGCCGGGCTCTGCGCGTACGCCGACAGCAGCGACGCCAGCCCGAAGAGCACCAGGCCGATCAGCAGGAAGCGCCGGCGGCCGACCCGGTCACCGAGCACGCCGAAGGTGAACAGCAGGCCGGCGAAGACCAGCGTGTAGGAGTTGATCGACCACTCCAGCTCGCCCTGGCTCGCGCCGAGGCCGTGCACCGGGTCGGCGAGCGTCCGCAGCGCGACGTTGAGGATCGTGTTGTCCAGGACGACCACGAGCAGGCTGATCACCAGCACCCCGAGGATCGCCCACCTCCTCGGGTGGCCCGTGTTCTCGTGCGTCTCTGCCATCTCGCGGCGCTCCCCCGGTCCCCGTTTCGATACGGGCAGGACCCGTAATTACGGTCAGCGTAGGCCCCGGATTATCGATACGGAACCGGCTCGTATCTTATGTGACGCCGACCACTCCCGCCACTTCGCCATTGCGATGGTGAAGCCCTGCGACCACCCTCAGCCCACCCACGCCCCACTCCACCCACCCCCGGCACGCGCTACGCGGCAGGCGGCAGCCGCAGGCGATAGGCGGCACGCGGCACGCGGCACGCGGTTAGGCGGCACGCGGCGCAGATCTTGGAGCAAGAGGGCCCCTCGCGGGGCCGTTCGTTGCCAAGATCCCTGCAACCGACTCGAAGACCGGCAAGCTCGGCGAGACGGTTCGACCATGTCGGGGCCGCCAGGACGCCACCCGGCACCGATGTCCGGTTCACCCTCCACTACGCGGCTGCGCCACCCCCTGCGCCCCGCCGCGGGGCCGGACGCATCGTGATCAGGACCCCATGGACGTCATCCGGCCGCTTTGAGGTCCATGACGTCCTGATCACGACCTGGCCCACGTGAGTCATCGGCACAAGCCACCCTCGGTAGCGATGTCGGCGTGGACCGCACGGGCCCGCAGGCGGTACGGGAGAGAGGCGTGGTGGCGGCTGCCTGCCGAATGGCGGGCACGACCAGGGTGACCCGGACCCGCCCGGTCGCGTACCTGGTGGGCGCCGCGCGGGCGTACCTCAAGGTCGGTGACCCGCGCGGGGCCGGACACCGCCACCGCCCTCTCCGACGTCGACCGAGAATGCCAGCCGAGTTCACGCCACACCTAGGCGGATCGGGTCGCCAACGAGGTGAATGTCCGGTTCCGGGGTGTGACCGGGGGCATCGTGGGGGCGGAATCGTGGCCGGGCCGGGGTCGTTACACCATGCGTACGACCGAGCACGGGCACGCCCCTTCGGGTGGCTGGCCCGGGCCCCGGAATGATGGCGGGTCGCCGGTCGTTACACATGGTCCCGGCCGACGTGCAGGGCACCCCCCTTCGC
>NZ_JBEYVB010000072.1:0-9768 GCF_040643815.1 Micromonospora sp. NPDC047074 | reverse complement strand
GGCGGGGCGGAACGGGTCGCCGGAGCGGGTGCTGCGCGGGGTCCGGCGCTGCTCGGCGCGGCCGGCGTCGGACTCCCGCTCGGCCCGGCCGCCCGCGCGCTGCTCGCGCACCGTGCGCCCGCGCGGGGTGTACGCCCGGGCGTCGGAGATGCCACCGACCCCCGGCTCGCCGGTGCGCGGCTCGGTGCCCCGGCGGCCGGGGTCACGGGACGAACCGCGCCGGGAGCCCGTGGCGTCCCGGCGCGGTTCCTCCGATCTCGGTGGCACGGTCGTCAGCCTCCCGCGCCCTGCTGGCTGGTGATCGACGGCTGACCGTCGGCCGGCTGCGGCACGCCGATCACCTTGCCGTCGGGCAGCCGGATGTAGGCCGGCTCGCCCGCCTCCACCAGACCGAGCTTGCGGGCCTGGGCCTCCAGGTTGCCCGGGGCCTCCGCGTCGGCGATCTGCTTGCGCAACTGCTGCTGCTCCACGTCGAGCTTGGCCTGCTGCTCCTGGAGCTTCTCCAGCCGGAAGGCGTTCTCGTTGATCTTCGTGTTGACCAGCAGGATGCCGAGCACCCCGCCGACCACCAGCAGCACCACCAGCCCCGCGAACGGCGCCCGCGGCACCCGCACCGGCGGCGGCGGCGCCACCCGCAGCCGGGGCTGGCGCGCCGTGCCGGCGACGTCCCGCTCCGCCGGCCGCAACGCGGCGCTGCCCTGGGTCGGGAACTCGCGCGCCCCCCGGGCGCGAGTTTCCTCCTGCCGGTTCACCCGGTCCGCCCGCGGCGTGCCGGTCCCGATGCGCGTGGCCCGCTCCGCCGCGGTCCGGCCCCCCGACCGCGGTGCGCGCTGCCCGCCGCCGGTGACGTCCCGGCGGTCGCGCTTGTCAATAGTCATGTCCCTCCCCCTCTTCGTCCGTCCCTGTCCCGTCCCCGGGGCCCGCCGGATCCGATCCGGATCCCGTGGACCCCACCCCCGGTTGGTGCATGGCCTTGACCCGCCGGCGGTACCGTTCGCGGTCGGTACGCCCCTGCTGCGCCGTGTCCGGGTCAAGCCGCTCCGCGGCCCGCAGCCGCACCGAGGCGGCTCGCGGGTTCGTGGCGACCTCGACCTCCCCGGGCAGTTCGGCGCCCCGGCTGAGCAGCCGGAACGTCGGACCGGACCCGGGCAGTTCGACCGGGAGGTCGACCGGGCCCTTACTGCGGACCCGGTCAGCGAGCGCCGCCTTGGTGAGCCGGTCCTCCAGCGAGTGGTAGGACAGGACCACCATGCGGCCGCCCACGTTGAGCTTGTCGAGCGCGGCCGGCAGCGCTGCTTCCAGCGCTGCCAGTTCCCTGTTTACCTCGATCCGTAAAGCCTGAAACGTTCTCTTCGCCGGGTGTCCCCCGGTTCGTCGGGCTGGTGCCGGGATGGACTCCCTGACCAGTTCGGCCAGCCGCGCCGACGAGGTGATCCGGGCCCGCTCGCGCTCCCGGAGGATCGCCGAGGCGATCCGGCCCGCGAACTTCTCCTCCCCGTAGACCCGCAACACCCGGGCCAGGTCCGGGTGGGAGTAGGTGTTGACCACCTCCTCGGCGGTCACCCCCCGGGTCTGGTCCATCCGCATGTCCAGCGGAGCGTCCTGCGCGTAGGCGAACCCGCGGTCGGGCGCGTCGAGTTGCAGGGACGAGACCCCCAGGTCGAACAGGACCCCGTCGATCCCCGGGTAGCCCAGCCGGGCGAGCACCTCGGGCAGCTCGTCGTAGACGGCGTGCTCCAGGTGGATGCGATCGGCGAAGCGGGCCAGCCGGACGCGCGCGTGGGCGAGCGCCTCGGTGTCCCGGTCCAGCCCGATCAGCACCGTCTCCGGATGCGCCTCGAGCACCGCCTCGGCGTGCCCGGCCAGCCCCAGCGTCGCGTCGACGTGGACCGTCCGACCGCCCCGGCCCAGCGCGGGGGCCAGCAACTCGAGACACCGCTCGAGCAGCACCGGCACGTGCGTGCCGCGTAGCTCCCCCATGTCGACCCCCACTGGTGTGAAACCCTCGTCCTTCACGCGCCTGTCGCCGGACGACGCCTTGCCGTCGTACCGCCAGATCCCCATCCGCTCCCGCCCTCCGGAGGCCGCGGCCCTCCGATCGGATCGTGCGCCTGGCACCGGGGAAGGGATGCCAGGAACTCGAAAGCGGGTGGAGATCTCGCAGTACGTCGGGCGTCGTCACGCCCTACAGACCGCTGGGCAGCACCCCCTCCTCGATGTCGGCGAAGTCGTCTTCGCTCTCCGCGAGGTAGGTCTCCCACGCGCTCTTGTCCCAGATCTCCACCCGGGTGCTCGCGCCGATCACGACCAGGTCCCGGTCGAGGTCGGCGTACGCCCGCAGGTGGGCCGGGATTGTCACCCGCCCCTGCTTGTCGGGCACCTCGTCGTGCGCGCTGGCGAAGAAGACCCGGCTGTAGGCCCGGGCCGCCTTGTTCGTCATCGGCTGCGCGCGCAACTGCTCCGCGATCCGCTGGAACTCGGGCATCGGGAAGGCATAGAGACAGCGATCCTGCCCTTTGGTGATCACGACACCCCCCGCCAGCTCATCCCGGAACCTCGCCGGAAGGATCAACCGGCCTTTGTCGTCCAGGCGCGGGGTGTGGGTGCCGAGAAACATCGGCCCAACCCCCTCGCCCTTGAGCGGCGTTCGCGGCGCCGCTGACCCCCCGGGCCGGTGGGCCCTCCCGGCCTCACCATCGCGCCCCACTCTACTCCACTTCCCTCCACCCGCAACCAGAATCGCCCGCGTGGCGCGTCCTTTCGGCGCGCAAAACCGCACGTCAACGCGGGTGGAGCGGAGTGGAGGGCCACGCGGCCCCACCGACCCGGTCCGCTTTCCGACATAGATCGACTCCATCCGGCTGAGCACGGTCCGCCCGCCCCGTCGGGTCCCCCCGGCCGAACGGTTCGCGGTCGGCGGCGATCTGGCGGGGTCCCCGGTCCGGTAACCTCGCTCGGGTGACGGACGCGAAGATGCCCCTGCGGGCAAAGGTGGCCAGCTCGGTGTCGCGGACCGCCGCGGCGCTGTCGCGGGCCGCGGGCCGCGGCGACGGCTCGGTGATCGGCGGGTGGATCGGTCTGAAGATCGACCCGGACCTGCTGGCCCACCTGTCGGCCGGGCGCGCCATCGCCCTGATCTCCGGCACCAACGGCAAGACCACCACCACCCGGCTCACCGCCGCCGCGGTCGGGGTGCTCGGCCGGGTCGCCACCAACTCGTTCGGCGCCAACATGCCCACCGGGCACACCTCGGCGCTGGCCAAGGCCGGCAGCACGCCGTACGCGGTGCTGGAGGTGGACGAGCACTACCTCGCCCAGGTGCTGGACGCCACCGAGCCGCACGTGGTGGCGCTGCTCAACCTCTCCCGCGACCAGCTCGACCGGGCCAAGGAGGTCGCCATGATGGCGCAGCTCTGGCGCGCCGCGCTGGTCCGGCACAGCGACGTGCGCATCGTCGCCAACGCCGACGACCCGATGGTGGTGTGGGCCGCGACGCCACCGCCCAACCACGACCACCGGATCGCCCCGCCGCAGGTCACCTGGTTCAGCGCCGGTCAGCGCTGGCACGACGACTCCTGGGTCTGCCCCGAGTGCGGCTCCACCATCCAGCGCTCCGGCGACCAGTGGTGGTGCAGCGGCTGCCCGCTGCGCCGGCCCCAGCCGCAGTGGACGGTGGAGGACGACGGCGTGCTCGACCCGACCGGCGCCTGGCACAAGGTCCAGCTCCAGCTTCCCGGCAAGGTCAACGTCGGCAACGCCGCGACCGCGCTGGCCGTCGCCGCCGAGTTCGGCGTCCGGCCGGTCGACGCGGTGCTCCAGCTCGGCAGCGTCACCTCGGTCGCCGGCCGCTACGCGCAGGTCCAGCGGGAGGGGCGCAACGTCCGGCTGCTGCTGGCGAAGAACCCGGCCAGCTGGCTGGAGGCGTTCGACATGGCCGACGAGGCCCCGACACTGCTCTCCATCAACGCGCGGGACCCCGACGGGCTGGACACCTCCTGGCTCTTCGACGTCGACTTCGCCCCGCTGCGCGGCCGGCAGGTGCTGATCACCGGCGACCGCGCGTACGACCTCGCGGTCCGGCTGGAGGTCAACGACGTGCCCTTCCAGCACGTGCGGACGTTCGACGACGCCGTCCGGTCGGTGCCCCCGGGGCGCCTGGAGGTCATCGCGAACTACACCGCGTTCCAGGACATCCGAGCGGAGTTGGACCGTGTCAACTGAGAGCCTGCGCATCGTCTGGATCTACCCCGACCTGCTCTCCACCTACGGCGACCGCGGCAACGCGCTGATCCTCGCCCGCCGGGCGCGGCAGCGGGGCTTCCCGGTCGAGGTGCTGGAGGTGCGCTCCGACCAGCGGCTCCCCGCCACCGCCGACATCTACCTCATCGGCGGCGGCGAGGACGGCCCGCAGGCGCTCGGCGCGCAGCGGCTGCTCGCCGACGGCGGCCTGCACCGCGCGGTCGCCCAGGGCTCGGTCGTGTTCGGGGTCTGCGCCGGCTACCAGCTCCTCGGCACCTCCTTCTTCGCGAAGGGCACCCGGTGCGCCGGGCTGGAGCTGCTCGACCTCTCCTCCGACCGCGGGCCCACCCGCGCCGTCGGCGAGCTGGCCGGCGACGTCGACCCACGGCTGGGCATACCGGCGCTGAGCGGGTTCGAGAACCACGGCGGCCGCACCCACCTCGGCCCCGGCGTCTCCCCGCTGGCCCGGGTCACCGCCGGGGTCGGCAACGACGGCGCCACCGAGGGGGCGTGGCGGGGCAAGCTGCTCGGCACGTATTCGCACGGCCCGGCCCTGGCCCGCAATCCCGCGCTGGCGGACCTGCTGCTGCGCTGGGCCACGGGCGCGCACCAGCTCCCGCCGCTGGACGACACCTGGTCGGACCGGCTCCGCGCCGAACGCCGCGCCGCGGTGGCCGCCGCCCGGGCATGATCCCGGCCGTCCGGCGGCTGTCGCGGCAGGGTCGGCGGGTCGGCGAGCGGCTCGGCGGAGCCGGCCACCGGCAGTCGGCCGTCCGGTTCGCGCTGCTGCTGTTCCTGCTCGCCGCCTTCGGGGTGGCGCTGCTCGTCGTCCCGCTGCCCGAGCCGCGGGAACTGCCCCGGATGGCCGACCGGCTCGGCGACCTCGCCCCCGTGGCGGCGGTCGCCGGCGGGGCGCTGCTGCTGGTCGCGCTCGTCCCCCGCACCTTCGTCACGCTCGCCTCGGGGGCGATCTTCGGTGCGCTGGAGGGCGCCGCGTACGCGCTGGGCGCCGCGTTGCTGGCGGCGGCGCTCGGCTTCGCGGTGGGCCGCCTGCTCGGGCGGGACTTCGTGGCCGACCGGGTACGCGGCCGGCTGGCCCGCCTGGACGGCTGGTTCACCCGGCAGAGCGTCCTCGGCGTGATCACCGTACGGCTGCTGCCGATCGCCGGCTTCGGCCTGGTCAGCTACGGCTACGGCACCACCGGCGCCCGGGTGCTGCCGTTCCTCGCCGGCAGTGTGATCGCCTCCGCGCCCACCGCCTTCGGCTACGCGGCGGTCGGTGCGGCGGTCACCTCCCCGGGCGACGTCAACTGGTTCGGCGCCGCCCCCGCCGCGCTCGGCCTGATCGCCAGCGTGGTGCTGATCCGCCAGTGGTGGCGCGCCGAACGCCAACGCCGCCGCGCCCCGAACTGAGGTCCGAAGCGCGCCGCGTCCGGGCCGCATCCGAGAGAGATCTTGGAACGAAAGCGCCCCTCCAGGGGCCGTTTCTTGCCAAGATCGGACGCGGGACGGGGCGGGACGCCGGGCGGGCGGTTGTCTCAGGTGGTCGGGGAGACCAGTCCCGCCTCGTAGGCGGCGATGACGAGGTGCACCCGGTCGCGGGCGCCCAACTTCGTGAACAGCCGCGCCACGTGCGCCTTGGCGGTCGCCGCGCTGATCACCAACTCGGTGGCGATCTCGCCGTTGGACAGGCCCCGGCCGACGAGGGTCAGCACCTCACGCTCCCGCTCGGTGACGCCGCCGAGGGTCCGGACCGGGGCGGCGGGTACGGGCCGGCGGGCGAACTCGGCGATGAGCCGGCGGGTGACCCCGGGGGCGATCAGCGCGTCCCCGGCGGCGACCACGCGGATGGCCGCGAGGATGTCGTCGAGCGCCATGTCCTTGACGAGAAAGCCGCTCGCGCCGGCGCGCAACGCCGCGTGCACGTGCTCGTCGTCGTCGAAGGTGGTGAGCACGAGGACGCGGGTTGATCCGCCGTGCGCGGTGATCGTGCGGGTGGCCTGGATGCCGTCCATGCCGGGCATCCGCAGGTCCATCAGCACCACGTCCGGCACGACATCGCGGACCAGCCGCACCGCCTCGGCCCCCGTGCCCGCCTCGCCGACGACGTCGATGTCGGGGGCGTCGGCGATGAGCACCCGCAGGCCGGCGCGGACCAGCGGCTGGTCGTCGACGAGCAGCACCCGGACGGTCACCTGTCCGCCCTCCCGGCCCGCGAGCCGATCGACTCCGACTCCGCCACCACCGGCGGACCCGACTCCGCCACCATCGACGGTAGCCATGCCGCCACCCGGAAGCCGCCCTCGGGGCGTGGCCCGGCGTGGAACCGGCCCGCCAGCAGGGCGACCCGTTCGCGCATGCCGAGGATTCCGTGCCCCTCACCGCCGACCCGGGCGCCCCGGCCCTCGTCGACGATCTCCACGGCGACCTCGTCGGGGCCGTGCTCGACGGTGACCCGGCACCGGTCGGTGCTTGCGTGCCGTACCACGTTGGTGAGCGCCTCCTGCACGATCCGGAACGCGGCAAGGTCGACCTCGGCCGGGACCGGCCGTCGCTCGCCGGACCGCAGCAGCTCCACCCGTACCCCGGCGTCGGCGGCGGCCGCGACCAGCCGGTCGAGGTCGTCCAGCCCGGGCGTCGGGTCCAGCGACGCCGACTCCGACTGCGGGCGGCGCAGCGCGCCGAGCGTACGCCGCAGGCCGGCCAGGGTGTCGCGGCTGGTCGCCTCGATGGTGGCGAGCGCGGCGCGGGCCTGGGCCGGTTGGGTGTCGATGACCCGGGCGCCCACCCCGGCCTGGATGGCGATCACCCCGATGCTGTGCGCGACCATGTCGTGCAGCTCGCGGGCGATGCGCAGCCGCTCGGCGGTGACGGCCTCGGCGGCGGTGTGCGCCCGGACGGCCGCGGCGTAGCCGCGCCGGGCCCGGACCGAGTTGCCGACGGTCCACGCGGTGACGACCGCCAGCACGGAGAGCGTGGCCCGGTTGATGGGGTCGCTGCTGGGGTTCACGAAGCCCGCGGTGACCTGCACGACGAGCACCGCGACGGCCACCGGCACCGAGACCCGGCGCGAGCGGTTCGCCGCGATCAGCCCCACCACCAGGTCGATCGCCAGGAACTGCGCGTACCAGATGTCGGTCAGGTAGCCGTCCTCCGGGACGTTGACGACGACCGTGACCACGCACGCCGCGACGACCATCAGGGCCAGGGCGAGCACCGGGCGGCGGCGCAGCAGACCGGCGGGCGGGGCCACGGCCAGCAGCGGCACCAGGTAACGCGCGGAAAGCCACCAGTCGCCGAACCCCACGCCTGGCCGGCTCGCCGCGACGGCCGGGGCGAGCAGCACGGCGACGGGCAGCAGCGCGACGCCGACCCAGGGCAGGACCGCCCGTGCCAGCGACGCGGCGCGGCGCGGCAGCGGCACGGTGGCGTCCATCCGCCCACGGTAGCCAGCGGGCCGCCGCCCGGGCATCGGCCCGCGGGCGTACGCCCCGGGGCGGGTCTCCGCCCGCCGGATGTGGCCCCCGGTGCGACGCCCGGCCGGCCGCCGGCCGGCAGCGTGGGGCAGGTGATCGAACTTCAGTCCCTGACGAGACGGTACGGCCGCACGACGGCCGTCGACGACCTCACCCTGACCGTGCGCCCCGGGTACGTCACCGGTTTCCTCGGGCCGAACGGCGCAGGCAAGTCCACCACGCTGCGGATGATCCTCGGGCTCACCGCGCCGACCAGCGGCACCGCCACGGTGAGCGGGGTCCGGTTCGCCGGCCGGCCGCGCGGGCTGCGCCACGCCGGGGCGCTGCTCGACGCCGGTGACGTGCACGGCGGGCGCAGCGCCGTGGCCCACCTGTCGGCCCTGGCGCGGAGCAACGGCATACCGCGCGGCCGGGTCGACGAGGTGCTGCGGGAGGTGGGCCTGGCCGGCGCCGCCCGGCGTCGGATCGGCGGCTTCTCGCTCGGTATGCGGCAGCGGCTCGGCATCGCCGCCGCGCTGCTCGGGGACCCGCCCGTGCTGCTCTTCGACGAACCGTTCAACGGGCTCGACCCGGAGGGGGTGCGCTGGGTGCGGGACCTGTTCCGGCGGCTGGCGGCCGAGGGTCGCACGGTCTTCGTCTCCAGCCACCTGATGAGCGAGATGGAGCACTGCGCCGACCGGCTGGTGGTGATCGGCCGGGGCCGGCTGATCGCCGAGCAGAGCCTCGCCGAGTTCGCCGCCCGCAGCACGCGGGCCGGCGTGGCCGTCCGTACGCCCGATGCGGCGGGCATGGCGGCCGCCCTCGAAGCCGCGGGCGCGACGCTGGAGCGGGAAGACCACGACACGCTCCTGGTGACCGGCCTGACGGCCGCCCGGATCGGCGATCTCGCGCTCGCCCACCGGATCGCCGTGCACGGGCTCACGGCCCGCACCGCCTCGCTGGAGGAGGCCTTCATGGAACTCACCGCCGACAGCGCCGAGTACCGCGGTGACCGACGCCCGCAGCCGGCGGCCCACCTCGCCGGGGAGGAGACCCGATGACCACCGTGATCGAGCCGACGCGCCGACCGACCACGACCGACGCCCCGGCCCGCTTCCGGGACCTGGTGGCCGCCGAATGGATCAAGCTGTGGTCGCTGCGGTCGACCCGCTGGACGCTCCCGCTGGTCTTCCTCTTCGTCATCGCGGTCAGCGTCAACGCCAGCCTCGCCGACCACCGGAACTGGCCGGCGTATCCCGAGGGGCGCCGGGAGATGTTCCGCCTGTACGGGCCGGTGCGGGACGCCTTCCCCGAGGCCGGCTACCTGCTGCTGGTCCTCGCCTCGGCCACCCTCGGCGCGCTGACCGTGGTCGGCGAGTACCACAGCGGGCTGATCCGGGCCACGTTCGCCGCCGTACCCGCCCGCCGGGCGGTGGTCGCCGCGAAGGCCACCGTGCTGACCGGGGTCATGCTCGCCTTCGGCGCGGTGACCGCGGCGACCTCGTTCTGGGTGTCCCAGGCGATCCTCGCCGACCGGAACGCCGGCTGGTCGATCGGCGAGCCAGGGGTGCTGCGCGCCGTCGTGGCGAGCGCCGTGCTGGTGCCCGTGTGCGCGCTGGTCGGGATGGGCATGGGCGCGCTCACCCGGCACGCCGCCGCGGCCGTCTTCGCGGCCACGACGGTGCTCCTGCTCCTGCCGATGGTCGTCGACCGCGACGAGCACCGGTGGATCGCCGAGCTGTACGACACCCTGCCCGTCGTCGCCTGGCTGCGGCTGATCGAGGTGCACCCCGACATCCTCAACCCGGTCCCGTACCCGCCCACGGTCGCCGGATCCTGGCTGACCCTCGCCGCATGGTCGCTGGCCGCGGTCCTGGCCGCCGTGACGGTCGTGCACCGCCGCGACCCGTAACCACCCCACCCCGCCCCACCCCACCCCCGCCCGCCCCCGCCCCCGCCCGCCGATCTTGCACTTCCTGCCCCGGCAAAAGCCGCTCATCGCCCATCACAGGGGCCGAAAGTGCAAGATCGCGGGCGGCGGGCGGGGGGCGGCGGGGGGCGGGCGGCGGGGGGC
>NZ_JBEYVB010000071.1:0-10620 GCF_040643815.1 Micromonospora sp. NPDC047074 | reverse complement strand
TTGGGGGGGGGGGGGGGGTGGGGGGGGGGGGGGGGGGGGGGGGGGGGGGGGGGGGGGGCGAGCGGGCGCGCCCGGTCCCACCGGCCGACGATCACAGCGATCGCGACGGTGGGACCGGGCGCGCCCCTTCGGGACAGGCGGGACGGTCCGCCGGAGGTCAGCGGAAGCAGTTCGTCACCGGCACCCTGCCGCCCTCGCAGTTGGTGGACTCGTTGTCGATGATCTCGGTCTCGTCGTCGACCTTGACCCGCGCCCTGTCCGCGAAGAGACCGCCGGGCTTCACCGTGGCGGCGTTCCCGGTCACCCGGCTGGAGAAGAGGGAGACCTGGCCCTGCGCGGCGAACACCCCGCCCCCCTTGGACTTCGCGCCGACCGCGTGGTTGCGGCCGACGTCGCTCCAGCGCACCAGCAGGTTCGACTTCTCCGCGTAGATCCCGCCGCCGGAACCCCGGGCGATGTTGTCCACCACGACGCTGTCGTCGACCGGGACCAGGCCCTGGAAGGTGGAGATGCCACCGCCGTTGCCCGTGGCGGTGTTGTACCGCACCTCCAGGCCGCGCAGGAAGACCAGCGCGTCCGAGTTGGCGATGCCGCCACCGGTCTGCGCGGTGTTGTCCAGCACCTTCGTGTCGGCCACCCGGGTACGGGCCGAGAAGCTGGCGAGACCGCCGCCCTGGGCCGCGTTGTTGCGGGCGAAGATGCTCGAGTGCACCTCGGCCGCGCCCCGGTAGTTGCCCAGGCCACCGCCGTACGCGACGGCGCTGTTGCCCCGGAACTCCGACGCACGCAGGGTCAGCACACCGCCGTTGAGCAGGCCCCCGCCCTTGCCCGCGGTGCCGGAGGCGTGGTTGCCGATGAACGTGCTCCCCGTGACGACCAGATGGCCGTCGTTGAAGATCCCGCCACCGCCTCCCTCCGCGGAGAGCGAGGTGCTGCCGATGACCGTGGTGCGTTCGATCACGGCCGATGCGCCGTGCACGACGTGGACGCTGCCGCCCTCGGCGGCGGAGAGACCGTTCTTCAGCACGACGTCGGACAGCGTCAACTCGCCGCCGTCGCGGACGGTGAAGAACCGGAACGCCTCGGCGTGCGCGTCCCGGAGGATGGTCGCGCCCTCGCCCCGGATGGTGATCGGGTGGTAGATCACCGGCAGCCCGGCCCGGTCGTGCCGGGGGTCACGAGGGGGCGCCTCGGCGTCGCCGGGGTTCTCCGCGCTGTCGGCGGCCTCCCGGGCGTCGCGGATCCCGCCGTCGTACTCGTCGGGCTGCTGGAAGGCGTGGGTGAGCTCGTACGTGCACTTCGGCGCCAGCCGCAGGTTGGCGCCACCCTGGGCGTTGGCCCGGACCAGCGCCGAGATGAGCCTTGTGGAGTCGCACGGCACCGAGACCTCCGGCCGGCGCCCGGTGCCGGGCCGCCGTTCCGTGTCGCCGGAACGGCCCTGGTCCTCCGCCCCGGGGCGCTCCCCGGCCGCCCAGCCACGACGCTGCGCGCCCGAGTCGCCGGTCGCCCCGGCCGCGCCGTAGTCACGAGCCCGGTCGGAACCGCTGGCACGGTCGGAACCGCTGGCATCGCCGGAGCCGCTGGCGCGGTCGGAACCGTTGGCGTAGCCGGATCCGTCGGAGCGCCGCTCGCCGAGGTCGGCACGGCTCCGCTCGCGGCGGTCGTCGCGGTTCTCCTCGGCGGCGTCGTCGCCGGCCGACGCCAGCGACGGCGCGGCGACGACGGGCAGGTCCCGGTTCGCGGCCAGGGCGGCACCCGTCATTCCGGTCGTCCCCGCGACCAGGCTGCCCGCCACGAGGCCACCGGCTAAGAACCACCGGGACCGCCGCCTGGGTCGTCCTCCCCGCCGGCTCCCTTGATACGTCGACATCAGGTTTCCTGCCTCTCGCGTACGTGCCATGGCCGCGCCGAAACCGGACGCGGGGCGGCTGGCATCCCGACAACCACCGAAGGCCACGATACGGACGGAAACGGGGCAAGTCCGTCGAACATGAATAGACGTAGTATTCACGTCTTCGCGGTGCAAGATCGCCGTCACTCGGACCGGGACGAGGCGCCGGGTCAGCCGCCCACGTGGATGCCGGGCCGCCGGGCGGGGTCCGGCTCGCACTTGCGGATGATCTCCCGTACCACCGGTGGGGTGTCGCCCCGGCCAAGGATGAGGTAGCGCAGCAGGTGCGCGAGCGGGTTCCCCTCCGACCACTCGAAATGGGCGTGCGGGCGGACGCCGGTGGCGTCGCGCAGCGCCAGCAGGATCGCCGCGATGGCGTTCGGCACGGCCGGGCTGCTGGCCCGCAGCACGCGGAAGCCGCCCACCTCCACGCCGTGCACCCGCAGCACCTGGCTGAACTCGGACGGATCGACCACGTCGATCTCCAGGAAGAGGATGTCGCCCTCGCCGGGCACGGGATTCATTCCCCGCTGCGCCCGCTCCTTGACCGTGTACTCCTTGACCGCGCCGCCCGCCCGCTTGTGGGCGATGAGGTGCAGTCGCCCGTCGTGCGCCAGCGACTCGGCGATGAACCGGCGGGCGGGCTCGTCGAACTCGATCCGCTCCGTACGCAGCTCGGTGGTCCGGGTCACCCGGGACACCAGCGAGACCGCCACGATGCCGAGGATGAACAGCGCGGAGATGGCGATGCCGTCCGGCTTCGCGATGACGTTCTCGGCGAGGGCGTACAACAGCACGAGGGTGAGCACGGCGAACCCGCCGGCCGTGCCGCGCTCCCGGCGGCGGGCCGCGGAGATGGTCACCGCCACGGCGGCGGAGACCATCATGGCGAGGATGCCGGTGGCGTACGCCCCGGCCTGGTCGTTCACGTCCGCCCGGAAGATCAGGGTGATCGCGACGCTGACCACGGTGTAGACGATCACGACCGGCCGTACGGCCCGGGCCCACTCCGGCGCCATGCCGTAGGTGGGCAGGTAGCGGGGCACGATGTTGATCAGGCCGGCCATGGCGGAGGCGCCGGCGAACCAGAGGATCAGCGCGCTGCTGACGTCGTAGACGGTGCCGAAGGCCTCGCCGAGGCGCTCGTGGGCGAGGTACGCGAGCGCCCGGCCGTTCGCGGCCCCGCCCGGCTCGAACTCGTGGGCGGGGATGAGCACCGTGGTGACGAATGTGGTCGTCACCAGGTACACCGACATGATCAGCGCGGCGGAGGCGAGCAGCCGGCGGGTGTTGCGGATCCGTGCCGCCAGCCGCGCCTCGCGGTCCGCGCCCGTGCCGGCCACCAGCGGCATCATGCTCACCCCGGTCTCGAAGCCGGAGAGCCCCAGCACCAGCAACGGGAACGCCAGCACGGCGGTCAGCGCCACCTCGCCGGGGCCGCCACCGGTGGTCAGCGCGGCGGTCCAGTCCGACAGTGTCCCGGGGGTCGTCGCGACGGCGGCCAGCGACTCCCCCACGATCACGGCGTTCAGGGCCAGGAAGACGGCGACCAGCGGGACGGCCACCGCGACCGCCTCCCGGAAACCGAGCAGGAAGACCCCGCCGAGGACCAGCAGCAGCGCGACGGTGACGCCGACGGCGACACCTGTACCGCCGACGCCCTCGGGCACGAGCGGGTTCTCCAGCAGGTGCACGGTGGCGTCGGCCGAGGAGAGGGTGATCGTGATGATCCAGGAGGTGGCCACGAAACCGAGCAGGACCAGCACGAAGACCTTGCCGCGCCAGAACGGCAGCAGCCGTTCCAGCATCGCCACCGAGCCCTGCCCGTGCGGGCTCTCCCGGGCCACCCGGCGGTACATGGGCAGCATGCCGAACAGCGTCAGCGCGACGATGAGCAGGGTGGCCAGCGGGGAGAGCGCCCCGGCGGCGACGGCGGCGATGCCGGGCAGGTACGACAGGGTGGAGAAGTAGTCCACCCCGGTCAGGCACATGACCTGCCACCACGGGTGCGAGCGGGCCTGTCCCTCCGCCGCCTCGGGGCCGACCGGTTGCACCCGGTGCGCGAACAGCCACCGGCGCAGCGGGCTCAACGGCGCGGCGGGACGGGTGGGGCTGGCCTGTGCCTCCGGGACGACGACCGGTTGCCCCGGGCGATCGCCGCGACGGGTCGGGTCGCGGGCGGCGCGCAGGTCCCGCGCCGGCCCGGCGGGCGGCGGGCGGCGACCGCGGGTGCGCCGCGACCTCGGCCCCTGCTCGTCACGCATGTCCCGTCCCCACCCCTGCGCGGTCCTGCCCCGACCGTAGGCGGTCGCCGGCCGGTCGCCCGGCAGAACGGTGAAGCCGGAACGCCTCAGCCACCCTCCACCAGGGCCAACGCCCGGGCCAGGGCCTCGGGGTCGGCCACGGTCACCGTCGCCCCCGGATGCCGGAGCGACCCGCCGGGCAGCAGGGCGGGCACCGGCTCGGCGAACCGGAGGCAGAGACCGGCGGCGGTGCTGCTGGCGAAGGTGACACCGGCATCGGCCAGCGAGAGGCGCACGCCGATCGCCCGCCACCAGCGGTACGGCCCGCCGGGCATCACGTCGACGACGTTGTCCCGGGAGGTCCGCAGCCGCCACGGGCCGAACCGGACCACCAACTCGGCCGGACCGACGCCGACCCAGGCGCTCGCCGGCCGGACCCCGACCAGCGCCAGCGCGGGCCGGAAGGCCGGGTCGAAGCGGAACGCGAACCGCCGACCGTCGCCGGTCATTCCGCTCCGCCTCGGCCGGGTCGGCGGGCGTCTCCCGGCCGGGCGGGGCGACGTGGGGCGACGGGACGGGGGCGGGGGCGGGCGGCGGGACGCCGGGCCGGATGACTCATGGCGCGGGCGTACCCGGTGCGGGCCGGCCGACACCCCTCCGAGCCGGCCGGCCCGACGACACCGCCCGGGACGCGTCCCCGCGCTCCGCCGAGTGCCGGTCGCGGAGCGCGGGGACCCCCCGTCCGGCTACTGCAGGAACGCCCCGAGGGGCGACAGCAGCAGCCGTCCGAGCGCCGCGGCGGAGTCGTCCAGCCGCGTGCGCTCACACTCGTGGGCGGCCGGGTCGTGCCGGCACCGCCAGATCTTCTGCGCGTTGCGCCAGGCGACGTCGCGGGTGTACTCGACCAGCTCCCCCTGGTACCAGTCGTCGATGTCGCCGTTGACCATGTCGATGAGCAGCTGCCACCGCTCCAGGTAGCCGCGCCGCAGACCGGGGATCTTGTCCGCGAAGATGTTGTTGATCTCCAGGTAGTCGCGGTGCTGTTCGGTGCCGTCGACCGGCTCCGACTCCAGGCTGTCGAACGTCGTCACCAACGCGAACGGCAGGTCGAAGTTGATGTGCGCGTTCACCCCGGCGGCCGCCGACGGCAGCGGGCGGGCGTCCGGGCCGCGCATCCGCGCGAACAGGCACGCCCACGCCTTCGGCGTGCCCGGGCTGGAGTCGGTCCACAGCCGCATCGCGTCGAAGTAGCGGGCCGCGAACTCCACGTCCAGCCGGGACAGGAAGACCGGGTCGGCGAACCTGTCGTCGTAGAGCCCGTTCAGCACGCTCTCGGTGATCGTCAGGTAGAGCCGGTTGAAGTCGGCCAGCGGGCAGCTCGCCTCCAGCGGTGGCAGCCGGACCAGCAGATCCTGGAGCTTGGTGAGGTGGTCCACCACCGCCGGCACGTCGGCGGGGTGGTCGGCGAGCAGGTCGACGATGTCCCGCTGCACGGGCCCCCACACCGGTTCGGTCATCTTTCCTCCACAGCTCTCCCGGCACCCCCGTGCCGTCGGCGACGCAGCACAGCCTTCCAGCCGACGACAGTCGGCCGGATCAGTAGAACGACGTATCCGTGCCGTGCGTCAGCCGGGCCGGTTGCGTAGGAAGATCGCGCTCGCCTGCACCCGGGTGCGGACCTGGAGCTTGTCGAAGATGTGCGAGACGTGCACGCCGATGGTCCGCTCGCTGATGAACAACCGCTGGCCGATCTCCCGGTTGGTCAGGCCCTCGGCGACCGCGGCGAGCACCTCGCGTTCCCGGGCCGTCAGCGCCGCCAGCTCGTCGCCGTCCGGCCCGGCTGCCGGCCCGGTGGCGGCCGGGCGGTCCTCCAGCGACACCCGCGCCCGCCCGGCGAGGGTACGGATCTCCGAGGTCAGCGGCACCGCGCCGAGGCCCTGCGCCACCTCGTACGCCTGCCGCAGCAGCGTGGCCGCGGTGGCGCTGCGGCTGCGCCGGGCCAGCAGCGCCTCGGCCTGCCGCAGCCGCGAGTACGCCGCCGGGTAGGGATGGTTCCGACGGTCCCACTGCGCCACCGAGCGGGCCCACAGTTCGGGGTCGCTGCCGTCGAGGCGGCTCACCTCGGCGGCGCACAGCGCCAGGAACCCGTCGACCACGTCGCGCACCGGCCGGGCGGCGTGTGCGCTCTTGCGGGCGACCCGGTCGGCCACCTCCCGCAGCCGGCGCACCGCCGTCCGGTCGACGGCCACCGTGCGGCTGGCGTGCGCCTCGGCCTCGGCCCGCAGGCCGTGCCACACCAGCGCGGCGAGGATGCCCACGTCGTCGGAACGGCTCTCGGTCAGGCCGCGCTGCACCGCCTGCCGGGCCAGGTCGTGCCGCCCCTGCCACATGGCCAGCCCCGCCCGCAGGGTGAGCAGCGGGATCACGTGCCGCGCCCCGCCGCCGGCCAGCACCGTGGCCACCGCGTCGAGGTCGCGGTCGGCGGCCTCGACGTCGCCGTAGCCCACCGACAGCCGGCAGCGCGCCAGCAGCAGTTCCACCGCGTCCGCACCCGAGGGGCGGTGCCGCAGCGCCGCCGCGACGACCTTCTCCGCCTCCGCCCACTGCCCCACCCGGAACAGCCCGTTGGTGGCGATGGCCAACAGCCGGGTCTCGTACGTGCGGCCCAGGCCGAGCTCGGCCACCCGCTCGGCGCCCCGGCGGGCCACGACGACGCCCTCCTCCAGGACGTTCAGCGGGCCGGTCAGCAGCTCCGCCAGGTGCAGGTACGCGCACGCCACGTCCTCCGGGCGACCGGAACGCTCGGCGGTCTCCAGCGCGCGGCGCATCACCGCCAGCCCGGCGTCCGGATCCTCCAGGTACGCCTCCGAGAAGCCGAGCGCCGCGCTGGCCAGCACCACCTCGGAGGTGGAACCGGCCACGTCGGCGGAGAGCTCCAGCGCCTCCCGGGCCCGCCGGCCGGCGTCCGCGTACCGGCCCAGGTGCAGCAGCAGCTCGGCCAGGTGCGCCGCGGCGGTCGCCCGTTCCCGGGGCGTACAGTCGGCGGCCTCCAGGGCCCGCTGGTATTCCGCCTCCGCAGGCGCCGAGCGGCCGGCCGCGGCCAGGTAGCGGGCCCGGCGGATGTGCAGCGCGCAGGCCGACGGGCCGGCGCCGTCGGCGGCCAGTTCCTCCAGCAGCGCCAGCGCCCGGGCGTGCTCACCGCAGTGGTGGGCGGCCTCGGCGGCGTGCTCCAGCAGGGTGGCCCGGTCCGCCTCGGGCGGCGCCGCGGTCGGCGCGCCGGCCAGTTGCAACGCCACCGACCAGTGCCGGTGCGCCTCGGCGTAGCCGTGCAACCGCTCGGCCTCCCGGGCCGCGGCCATCGCCGCCGGCAGCGCGCGGGTGGGCTCACCGGCCAGCCGCCAGTGGTGCGCCAGGCGCGCCTGGTGCAGCTCGGCCGGGGCGGCGGTGAGCGCCTCGGCGTGGCGGCGGTGCAGGGCGGCACGCTCGGCCGGCAGCAGCTCGTGCGCCAGCACCTCGGCGACCAACCGGTGTCGCAGCCGGTAGCCGTCGTCCGCGCTCACCAGCAGCCGATGGGCGACGGTCGCCCGGACCGCCTCGATCAGCTCGTCCTCGGGCAGCCGCACGACCCGTGCCAGCAGCCAGTGCGCCACCGGCTCGACCCCGGCCGCCACCGCGTGCACCACAGCGTGCGCGTGCCCGGGCAGCGCGTCCACCCGGGCCAGGAAGATCTCCCGCAGCGTGTCGGAGAGCCCGTCGCGGCCCTCACGCAGGTCGCGGGCCAACTCCTCCACCACGAACGGGTTGCCGCCGCTGCGCTGCCACACCAGCTCCGCCGCCTCCGGGGCGAGCGGCTGGCCGACCACGGCGGCGGCGAGCCGGTCGGTGCCGGCCCGGTCCAGCGGGGCCAGGTCGAGCACCCGCACCGTACGCAGCCGGCGCAGCTCGGTGAGCACGCGGCGCAACGGGTGCGCGCCCTGCAACGACTCGGCCCGCACGGCGGCGAGCACCGACAACTGGAGGTCACCGAGGCCCGCCAGCAGGTAGAGCAGCAGCTGCCGGGTGCTCCGGTCGCCCCACTGGAGGTCGTCCAGGACGAGCACCAGCGGGCGCCCCCCGGCCACCAGGTGCAGCCCCCGGGAGACCCGCTCCAGCAGCGCCCCCGCGCCGTCCGGGCCGGCGGTCTCCTCGGCGAACATCCGCAGCAGGTCGCGGACCGCCGAGGACGCCCGGGAACCGGTCAGCCCGGCGTCGAGGCGGCGCAGCGCCTGGAGCAGCGGATGCAGCGGCGACGCGTCGCCGATGTCCAGACAGGAGCCGGTGAGCACCAGTGCCCCGGCGTCGCCCAGCCGGGCGCCGACCTCGTGCAGCAGCCGGGTCTTGCCGACGCCGCTCTCGCCGATGAGGAAGACGGCGGCCGTCTGTCCCTGGGCGACGTCGTCGAGCAGCGCGGACCGCACCGTCGCCACCAGGTCGGCCCGGCCGACGAGCGGTGCGGTGTCCACATCGCTGGCCATGGACGAAGCCTAGTCACAGGGCCCCGTACCGCTCTACGGGTCTTTTGCCCCCTGTGGTACTCCTTCGCGTCGACATCGCGGCAAACGGTCACGCGCGGCCGACATACGTCGTTCGGCAGATCCGTCGTCAGGCCATCGGTGAGAGGGTCCGAAGCGTCGTCAGCCCGCGGGGGAAAGGCAGGTCGAGGCCCATGCCCACCATCGTCGCTGAGTCATCGCAGGTCCGGTCGGCAGGCTGGCCGGTGCCGGAGGAGAGACGCCTCGTCACCGTGCTGTTCGCCGACATCGTCGGGTCGACCGCGCTCGTCGACCGGCTCGACCCCGAGGACGTACGGGCGCTGCAACGGGCGTACTTCGACACGGTCGCCGGGGTGCTGCGCCGGTGGCACGGGGTGGTCGAGAAGTACATCGGCGACGCCGTCATGGCGCTGTTCGGGGCGCGCGAGTCCGACGGCTTCGACGCGTACCGGGCGGTGCGGGCGGCGCTGGAGATCCAGCGGGCCCTCGACCACCGGACGTTGCCCGGTGTGGCGCGGCTGCGGGTCCGGGTCGGGGTGGCCACCGGCGAGGCGCTGGTGGCGCTCGCCGGGGCGCGCGACGGCGGGCACGGCGCGGCCAGCGGCGCCGTGATCAGCACCGCCGCCCGGTTGCAGGAGCACGCCCCGCCCGGCGGGGTCGCGCTCTGCGCCGCCACCCACCGGGCCACCGTGGGCCTGGTCGACCAGCGTCGCGTGCCGCCGGTGGCCCTGGCCGGCAAGGCGCTGCCGGTCGACGTGTGGCACGCCGCCGGCACCATCCACCCGGTCCCGGCCCGGCACGAGGGGCCGCTGATCGGGCGGCGCCGGGAGCTGGCGACGGCCCGGGACCTGGTCGTCCGGGCCGTCCGGGAGCGCGGCCCGCGCTGGCTGTCGCTGGTCGGCCCCGCCGGCAGCGGACGCAGCCGGCTGCTGCACGAGCTGACCCGCACGACGACGGCGGTGGACGGGGCGCCGGTGCGCTGGTGCGTCACCCGCTGCGCGCCGTACCCGCAGCCCTTGGCCCCCGTCGCGGACCTGGTCCGCGGGGTCGTCAGCCTCCGCGCCACCGAGCCGCCCCCGGCGGTACGGCGACAGCTCGCCGCCGGCCTCGCGGGCCTGGTGCCGCCGACCGGTCTGGCCGGGGCGGTGGACGCGCTGGAGGCGCTGCTGAGCACGCCGGACGGTTCGGGTGACGCGGCGCGGGGCGCCGACGTGGCGCGGGAGGCGCTGCTGGGGCTCGCCGCCCGGCAGCCGGTGGTGGTGGCGGTGGACGACCTCGACCGGGCCACCTCGGCGCTGCACCGCTTCCTGCGCCGGCTCTTCGCGGCGGCCACCGCGCGGTCGCTGCCGCTGGTGGTGGTGGCGCTGCACCGTCCCGAGTGGGCGGGGGCGCTGCCCGGGCCGTCCGGGCGGCGGCACCGGTTGGTCGTGCCGCCGCTGCGCCCGGTGGAGACCGGCCGGCTGCTGCGCCACCTGCTCGGCCGGGCCGACCGGTCGGCGGCGACGGTCGCCCGGCTGCTGCCGTTGGTCGGCGGCAATCCGGGGCGGGCCGTCGCGTACGTGGCGTCGCTGGGCGCGGCCCAGCCCGTGCCCGAGGCGGTGCGCCGGGAGGTCGACGCCCGGCTGGACCGCCTCGACGGACCGGGCCGCGCCGTGCTGATGGCCGCCGCGACCGCCGACGCCGCGGTCACCGCCGCGACGGTGGCACGCCTGCTCGACTGGGCGCCCCGCATTGCCGCGCCGGTGCTGCGCGACCTGGCCTCGGCGGGCCTGCTGGTCGCCCGCGCCGACGGCCGGTACGCCGTCGCCGACGCGGTGGTCCGCGAGGTCGCGTGCTCCCGACTGCCCCGGGCGGTGCGGGCGATGTTCGCCCGGCGGGCCGGGCAGCCTAGTTGTTGACCGTGGTGATTCCGGCACCGGCGCACTCGACCAGACCGAGCAGCACGCTGTCGTAG
>NZ_JBEYVB010000070.1:0-11443 GCF_040643815.1 Micromonospora sp. NPDC047074 | reverse complement strand
GAGCGCACCGGTGCCGTCGGCGGCGTCGCGGCCGCCGGCCGGCGCCCCGCCGATCGGGGTGACGGTGAACGTGGCGCTGCCGGCCGCGCTGCCGTCGCCGCAGGTCGCGGTCACCGTGTAGGTGCCCAGGGTGAAGCCGGCGGTGAAGAGTTCGGCGCTCAGCCCGCCGCCGGCCGCGGCCGTGGTGGAGCGGACGTTCTGGTCGCGGTCGGGGCCGGTGACGCGGAAGATCGCGTCGCCGGACTTCGGGTTGCAGGTCGTCGCGGTGAGCACGACCGTCCCGCCGACCGGGGTGGTGGCCGGTGAGACGACGGTGTCGGCCAGCGCCGCGCCGGGGAGCAGGAGCGTGCCGAGACCCACGCCGACCGCCGCCGTTACGAGTACTGTCTTCGCCTTCATACGCGATCCCTCACTTTTCGTCCGCTGTCTGCGTGGGACGTCGTTCGGGTGGCCAACTCCGTGACTAGCACCGGTGTGACCAACCCTAGGAGGGTTGGGACCTCGATCCGGTGAAAATGAGAAATCTTCGTTGCCGTCACGTGTCCACCCGGGAGGCGGAGGGAGCAGCGGAAATGCCGGCGTGACCCGCCCGCGAGGGTTGGTTGGGTCGATGTCGTCGGGGCCGGGTCGTGGCAGGTCTGCCCGGCGGCGGCCGGCTGGCACCGGTCGTCCCGATGGGGCCGGTTGCCGCCGCCGACGTCCCGGCGTCCCCCGCCGGACGGCCCGGGTCAGCCCGCCGTGGTCGCGCTCTCCGGGCCCGGTTCGGGCAGCGGTTCTCCCGTCTCCAGCAGGGTCTTGAGGCTGGCCAGCAGCTCCGGCCAGCCGCCGCTGCCGTCGAGCTGGCCGCTGATCGCCCGGTGCATCTCGCTGCCGGAGGAGAACTCGTCGTGGGTGACGGTCAACCGGACGGATCCGCCGTGCGGGGCGATGTCGAAGGTGACCCGGGACCGTCGCTCGTCGAGCCGAGCCGCCAGCTCCTCGTCGGACCAGCCGAAGTGGGCGGCGTGCTCCGGTTGGAAGCCGTGCCAGCTGTAGGAGAGCCGGCGGTACGGCTCGGCGGCCAGGACGCGCTGGCCCAGGTCGCGGAACTCGCCGTCCGGCTCGTCCTGCCACAGCACCGGGGAACCGACCTGCCAGTCGGACCGCAGCGCGACACCGCCCCAGTAGCGGCGGGTGAACGCCGGCTCAGTCAGCGCGGCCCAGAGCTGCTCCGGGGTGGTGTTGATGTAGGTGGTGTAGACGAACGTCGGACTCTCCATCGGCTTTAGCTCCAGTGCTGTCTGCAGGTCGGCGAGCGCGCGGACCCGTGCGTGGTCGTAGCGGTGGATCCACCGTTCGGCGATGGCGTTGATCGGCACGGGGTTGAGGTAGTGCAGCTTCTCCCGGCCGCGTCGGGCGGTGGTCACCAGGTTGGCGGCTTCCAGGACCGCCAGGTGCTTGCTGACCGACTGCCGGGTCATGTCGAGCCCGGCGCACAGCTCGCGCAGGCTCTGCCCGTTGCGGAGGTTGAGGTCGTCGAGGAGCCGGCGCCGGCTCGCGTCGGCCAGCGCCCGGAACACGTCGTCCATCCCCGCTCACCTCGCACATGCACCCGTCCGGCTGCCTGTCAGGCTAGGCAACCGGAAGGCTGCCTGTCCAGAGCGTCGCCGTTATCCACCGCGTCGTGCGTGCAGGAACCCGCCGAACATCCTTTACGCGGCAAGCAGACCCAGGTCGTGCACGGCCGCCTGCCCGGGGTCGGCGCCCAGCCACTGGGCGTCCGGCTGCGCGCCCCGGATGGCCATGCGACATGCCCAACCACCACCACTCGCCAGGATCGTGCTCGGTGCTGGGAACAAGATCGTGCTCGATCCTGGAAATAGTGGCGTCGCGTCGCTTGGCGGCCACTACTTCCAGGAAGCTGTGCGATCTTGGCCGGGCCGGGCCGAGCCGGGCCGGGCCGGGCCGGGCCGAGCCGGGCCGGGCCGAGGTGGGCGTGGGCGTGGGCGCCGAACGCCGCGAGGGCGTCCCGCCAGTCGAGGGACGTGTCCTCCGCGCCGCCGCTGAGCATGAACGCGCCGGGCTGGCCAACCATGGACGGGACGGCCGTGATGCCGCCGTCGACCAGCCTCGCGCCCCGGGTGGTCAACCGGGTAGGTGACGCGGGGCGCTTACCCGCTGGCCTTCGCGTACACCTGGACCAGCCGGGAGAAGTCCTCGTCGCCGTGCCCGGCGCGGACCGCCCGGGCGACGACCTCGCCGGCCGCCCGGAGCGTACCGGCGTGGATGCCGTGCCCCTCGGCCGCCTCGACGATGTGCGACATGGTGGCGGCGGCGGAGGCGATGGTGGAGACGTCGGCGGTGTGGTTCCCGACATCGACTCGCCCCGCGAGGTCGCCGACGAGGTCGGGCAGCAGACCGGAGATTCCCTTGGCGTACGGCATGAGCTCGCTCGCAGTGATCCCCTCCGCCCGGGCCAGGGCGAAGGCGTGCGTGATGCCGCTCATCGCGGTCCAGAAGACGTCGAGCAGCGCCACGTCGTAGGCGGCGGCACGGCTCGGGTCCGGGCCGAGCCAGTCGGCCGAGCCGCCCAGGCTCGCCAGGGTGCCCCGGTGGGCGTGCCAGACCCGTTCTGGCCCGCTGTAGAGCACCAGGGCCCCGGCTCCGCCGATGGTGGGGGCCGGGGTCATGATCGCCCCGTCGAGGTAGTCGACGCCCTGCCCGGCGGCCCAGGCCGCCATCGTCCGGGCCCGTTGCGGGGTGTCGGCGGTCAGGTTCACCAGGGTGCGCCCGGCGAGGGCGTCGGCCGCCGGCTCGACGACGGCACGGACGGCGGCGTAGTCGATGACACAGGCCAGCACCAGCGGACTCGCCCGGACCGCCGCCGCCACGGTCGGTGCCCGCCGCGCGCCGCGTGCCACGAGGGGATCGGCCCGGTCGGCCGTGCGGTTCCAGACGGTGGTGGGGTGGCCGGCGGCCAGCAGTGCGCCGGCCAGGGCCCGGCCCATCGGCCCGAGGCCCAGCACGGTCACCGGGGACAGGTCGCGGTCGGTCATGAGGGTGCTCCTTCGGAAACGGGGATGGTGGCCCTTGCGCGTGCCGCCGGGCCGGTTCCATCCTGTTTCCGTACGCGCGAAGCATCAAGTACTGACTATTTTCTCAGGTACCTACCTTTTGGTAAGTGGGAGAGGGCGACGTGAAGAAGCGGACCTACACGTGCGGGCTCGACGCCGCGATCGACGTCGTGGGCGGCAAGTGGAAGGCGCTGATCCTGTGGGAGCTGGACGCGGGCCCCCGCCGCTTCGCCGAGGTGCGGCGGGGGATCAGCGGGATCAGCGAGAAGATGCTGATCCAGCAACTGCGCGAGATGGAGGCGTACGGGCTGGTGCACCGGGAGGTCTATCGGCAGGTCCCGCCGAAGGTCGAATACTCGCTCACCGATTTCGGCCGCTCCCTCAACGAGGCGCTGATGCCGCTCGGCGAGTGGGGCGAGCGGAACATGGCGACCATCGAGGCCATCCCCCGGGACTGACGGCCGGCGAATCCCGCGTGCTCCGGGGCCCGCTCGGCGGCTAGTGTCGCGCGGTGACGGAGATCAGGACCGAGCGGCTGCTGCTGCGGGGTTGGCAGGAGTCCGACCTCGCGCCCTGGGCCGCGATGAACGCCGACGCCGAGGTACGCGAGCACCTCGGCCCGCTGCTCACCACCGAGCAGGCCGCCGCCTCGGCACGGTCGTTCCAGGCCGACCTCGACCGGCTCGGCTACGGCTTCTGGGCCGTCGAGGTCCGCGACGGCGGAGCGTTCGTCGGCTTCGCCGGGCTGGACCGGGTCGACGACGGGCTGCCGGTCACGGGGGTGGAGGCCGGCTGGCGACTCGTCCGCTCCGCCTGGGGCCACGGCTACGCCACCGAGGCGGCCCGGGCCGTCCTGCGGTACGGCTTCGACACCGTCGGGCTGCCGGAGATCCTGGCCATCACCACCGCGACCAACGTGCGCTCCCAGGCGGTGATGCGTCGCCTGGGCATGACCACCGATCCGGCCGACGACTTCGACGATCCGGAGGTCGACTCCGGTCCGCTTCGCCGGCAGGTGGTCTACCGCAGGCGGGCCGGGGAACGCTGAGCGTCGGCCGGCCGCTGATCACCGGCGCGTCGCGGGCCGGCGGCGCCGCTCAGGGCCGGCCCGCCCTTCGCTCCGGCGCCGCCCGGAACTGCCTGTCGACGCCGCCAGCAGGGCGGCGAGCGTCTCCGCGTCCGCCGCCACGACGAGACCGCCCACGCCGGTGTGCGGGGGCTGCCCCCGCAGCCCGGTCACCACGCACCCGGCGGCGCGCCCGGTGCTCAGCCGCGAGGGTCGGGATCGGTCACCCAGCCGGCGAGCAGCACCAGCCCGGTGGGCCGGTGCACGGCGAGGAAGCCGAACGGCCGGTCGACGTCGAAACGTACCCGCCGCTTGCGCGCGGTGAGCCGCGGCGGCGCGGAACCCGCGCGCATGGCGACGGCGGTGACCACGGCGGCGCGGAAACCCGTCGCGCTGAAGGTGGCCGTGGCGCTCTGCCGGGCCTGCGAGACGGACAGCAGCCGGGAGATGCCGGGGAAGTGGTCGCCGTCCCCGGTCGCGGTGGACAGGCCGAACAGCGCGGCCCGCTCCAGCAGGTCGTGGTCGGCGGAGGCGGTGAAGGCCACGGTGGAGACGAGCAGTTCCGGCCGGTCGTCGACGGCGTCGACGACCAGCTCGTCGACGCCGGGGCCGGCCGCGACCGGTAGCGCGGCCGGTGCGTCGAGCGCGCCGATGGCGGCCGGGAGCACCGCCGCCGCCCCGTGCTGCGGCGCACCCAGGGCGAGCACCACGTCGACGTCCTCGGCGCCCCGCACGGTCAGCAGGCTCAGCGGGCCGGCGGGGGTGTCGACGGCCCGCAGCGCGTCGAGGTCGTAACTCGTCCGGCTCAGCCCGGCGAGCCGGCGACCGTGCCACGGCCCGGCGGACGGCTGGCACCAGGCGTCGCGGAACGCCGTGGCCCACTCGGTGCGCAGCGACAGCGCGCTGGCCAGCACCATGGCGGTCGCCGGGGTGACCCGCACCGGCATCCGGGGGACCAGGCCGTCGGTGTGGGTCGCGGCCCAGTCGTCGAGGGCCGGCTGGTCGTGCGCCGGATCGCCGGTCAACTCCCCGCGCATGGCAGCCGGCACCTCCCGCAGCCACCGGTCGGCCAGTGGCAGGCCTCGCCTCGCCCAGGCGGCGAGGGCGAGCCGGGTGGTGGGGGAGCGATCCAGGTCGAACCGGGCCGGGTCCGGGGCGACCGCGAGCAGCTCGTCGCGGACCGGATCGGTGGCGTAGCGGGCGAGCAGCGCCAGCAGCGGATAGACGCCGGCGCCGGAGACGACCGTCTGGCCGGCGTCCAGCGTGGACGCCCAACGGGCGGTGAGCGCGTTGGCGGCGGTGATACTCATCGGCGGGCGTCCTCCCGGTCACGCGGTGGCCGTCGCCCGGGGGCGACCGCTGGCACCCTACCGCCGCCCGGCGACCGGCGGACGCCCCCTCGATCCGGGCCGGTCGGTGCCCGGGCGTCCGGGGCGGTGTGGCAGCGTGGTCGACGTGTTCACCTCCGCACCGCCTGACGTCGACCTGGCGCTGGTCGGCGGTGGCGGCGCCGCGTCGCTGGTGCTCGCCGCCCTGGACCGGCACGGCGTGCGCGACCTGCGGATCGCCGTCGTCGACCCGGTGCACCGGCGGGGCCAGGACCGGACCTGGGCGTTCTGGGACCGTCCCGGCGGCGACCTGGATCCGCTGCTGGCCGCCAGCTGGCACCAGGTCGAGGTGGTGACGACCGCCGGCCGCCGCGTCCTCGACCTCGCCCCGCTGCGGTACGCCATGCTGCGCTCGGGCCCGGTCTACGACCGGGCTGCCGAGGCCGAGCGGCGGCTGGGGGTACGGCGGATCGTCGCACCCGTCGACGCCCTGCACGACGACGGCAGCCAGGTGACGGTACGCGTCGGCGAGGGCGGGCAGGTCCTGCGCGCGGCCTGGGTGCTGGACTCCCGGCCCCGGCCGCCCCGCCGGCCCGGCCGCACCAACTGGCTCCAGCACTTCCGCGGCTGGTGGCTGGAGTCCGGGGTGCCGGTGTTCGACCCGGCGCGGGCCGTGCTGATGGACTTCCGCACGCCGCAGCCCGCCCGGGGCGTGTCCTTCGGCTACGTCCTGCCGGTGGACGACCGCCACGCCCTGGTGGAGTACACCGAGTTCTCACCCGATCTGCTCACCGGTCCCGGGTACGACGCGGCGCTGGCCGGCTACCGGGACCTGCTCGGTCTCGAACCGGCCCGGCTGACCGTCCGGGAGGTGGAGAACGGGGTGATCCCGATGACCGACGGCCCGTTCGACGCGCGTCCCTCGCCCCGGGTGGTCCGCCTCGGCACGGCGGGCGGCGCCACCCGACCCTCCACCGGCTTCACCTTCTCCGCGATGCACCGCCAGGCCGAGCAGGTCGCCCGCGCGCTCGCCGCCGGCCGCCCGCCGGTGCCGGGGCCGGCGTACCCCCGTCGGCACCGCTGGATGGACGCGGTGGCCCTGCGCGCGCTGGACGCCGGCGCTGTCGCCGGACCGGACTTCTTCGACCGGCTCTTCGCGCGCAATCCCGCCGAGCGGGTGCTGCGGTTCCTCGACGGCGCCACCACCCCCGTGGAGGAATTCGCGGTGATGAGCTCCACCCGGCTGCCGCCGATGATCGCCGCCACCGCCGGCGACGCCGTCGCCCGGCTCCGGGACCGCCTCGGCCCGGCCCGGCGGCCGGCGCCAAGGGGTGGGACGACGGGGTCCGCGCGCCCGTCGGGCTGAGCCGTCGCCGGCCTCCCGCGCCGCGCCGGCCGCCCCGACAGCCGTGGCACCGGTGGAGATTCGGTAGGTTGCCGACATGGCGGACGAGACGGCCGGCCGGGTCGTGCAGATCTGGACCGATGGCGCGTGCAGCGGCAACCCCGGCCCCGGCGGGTGGGGCGTGGTGCTGCGCTACGGCGCGCACGAGCGGGAGCTGTGCGGCGGCGAGGCCACCCCCACCACCAACAACCGGATGGAACTGATGGCGGCCATCGTGGCCCTGGAGAGCCTGACCCGGGCGGTCCGGGTCGAGCTGCACACCGACAGCACGTACGTGCGCAACGGCATCACGAGCTGGCTGGCCTCGTGGAAGCGCAACGGCTGGCGGACGGCCGCGAAGCAGCCGGTCAAGAACGCCGACCTGTGGCAGCGGCTGGAGGCCGCCTGCGCCCGGCACGAGATCACCTGGCTGTGGGTGAAGGGGCACAACGGCCACCCGGAGAACGAGCGCGCCGACGCGCTGGCCAACCGGGGGATGACCGAGGCCCGGACGGCGACGGTGCCCGCCGGCCGCTGACCGGTCGCGGTGCGCCCGCGCGGCTCAGCGTGCCGCGTCCGGGTGGCCCGGCATGCTGGACCCGCCGCCGGCGCCGCCCGACGCGCCGCCCGCCATGCCGGATCCGTCGTCCTCGGTGACCAGGTCGGGCCGTACCGTCGTGTCGTCCGGCGCCGGGACCTCGGTGTCCGCCTCGACCTGGACCAGCCGGGCCTGGCCGGCCTCGTCCTCGGCGTGCGCCGGATCGACCGGCAGCTCGCCGTCGCGTGCCCGATACCCCACCGCTGCCTCCCCGTCGCCCACGATGATGTTCCGGCCCCGGCTACCCGGGGCCGACGGGCCGAAACGTCGACCCGCGCTGCCGGGATCGCCGCCTCGGAGCCGGGCTCGGGCCGGCTCGGGGCGACCCGTCGGTGCGTCCCGGCGGACCGTGCCAGGGCGCCGTGCCGTCAGCGCCGACGTCTCGGGCGGCCGGGTGAGCGCTGCCGGGAGGCGTCCGCTGGTGGCTCCCCGGACCCCGTGCGGCGGGGTGGGGCGAGCGGCAGCGCCGACCAGTGCGCGGGGCGGGTCCGCCCGGGTGGCAGCGCGGTGCGCCGGTCCCCGCGTGCCGCGTCGAGCTGCGACTGGTGCAGGAAGAGACTGCCGGACAGGTCGGCGCCGCGCAGGTCCGCGCCGCGCACGTCCGCGCCGGTCACATCGGCCAGGGACAGGTCCGCGCCGCGCAGGTCGGCCCCGATCAGCAGCGCGCCGCGCAGGTTCGCCCGCCGCAGGTCGACCCGCCGCAGGTCGGCGCCGAACAGCCGGGCGCCCCGCCGGTCGGCCCCCGGCGGGCCACCCCGGGCCCGCGCCTCGTCCCCGGCGCGGGACAGCAGCGGGTTCACCCGCCCGGTACGCGTCCACGTCCAGCGCCAGCAGCACCTCGGGGGTCTCCCGGGCCAGCCGCTCGGTCTCGGCACGGGCCCCGGCCAGCGCGTCGCGCAGCGGTGGCGACGGGCGCAGCGTCAGTGCCTCGGTCACGTACCAGAGCAGTTCGTGCAGCGGGCGCAGCACCGCGAACGTGTCGAACATGCGGGTCGCCGTCTCCGGCGCGTCGCGCCAGTCCCGCCCGCCGAAGGTGTGCTGGGCCACCCGCTGCCCGGCGCCGAAGCAGTCGAAGACGGTGCAGCCGGGAAAGCCCCGGTCCCGCAGGTCGGCGTGGATGCCGCAGCGCGAGTCGGCGCCCAGGTTCGGGCAGGGGCGCCCGGCGGGCTTGTCGACGGCGAAGTCCGCCGAGGCGGAGAAGGCGGGCGCGACACAGCAGAGCCCGAAGCACCGGGCGCAGTCGGCGCGCAGGTCCTCCGCCGGCGTGACCACCCCGGGGGTTTCCGACACGCTGACCGTTCTCCTTGCCGATCGAGGGCTTCCGCCGGCGGCTGCGCGGGCGGCGGCTCCATTGTCCCGCCACCGGTGCGGCCGTCCGGCCGCGGGGCGTCTGGCGCTCTCGGGGAGCAGGTGTAGTCGTGGACCGCCCGGGTAGCCGCCGGGAATGGAGTTGGTCGAGGAGTCGCCGTACCGCTTCCGGATCGACCGGCGGGACCCGATGCGGGTGCCGGGCGTGGTCTTCGCGTCGCGGTCGCTGCTGCCCGACGCCGGGGAGGACAAGGCGTTGGACCAGGTCGCCAACGTCGCCACGCTGCCCGGCATCGTCGACGCCTCGTACGCCATGCCCGACGTGCACTGGGGCTACGGGTTCCCGATCGGCGGGGTGGCCGCCACCGACATCGCGCACGGCGGCGTGGTCTCGCCCGGCGGGGTGGGCTTCGACATCTCCTGTGGGGTCCGGCTGCTCGCCGCCGACACCGACCGCGACGGGCTGCGGCCCCGGCTGGGCGCGCTGATGGACGGCCTCGGCGAGGCGACCCCGCGCGGCATGGGCAAGGGCGCGGTGTGGCACCTGTCGGCGCACTCGGAGCTGGACGCGGTGCTGCGCGGCGGCTCCCGGTACGCGGTCGAGCGCGGCTTCGGCGTCGAGCGGGACCTGCTGCGTTGCGAGGACCTCGGCGCGGTCGGGGACGCCGACCCGGGCGAGGTCAGCGAGCGGGCGATCGAACGGGGCGCGCGGCAGGTCGGCAGCCTCGGCTCCGGCAACCACTTCCTGGAGGTGCAGGCCGTCGAGGAGGTCTACGACGAGACCGCCGCGACCGCCTTCGGGCTGCGCCCCGGCCAGGTCTGCGTGATGATCCACTGTGGGTCCCGGGGCCTGGGCCACCAGATCTGCACCGACTTCGTGCGGCGGATGGAGAGGGTGATGGCCCGGTACGGCATCCACGTGCCGGACCGGCAGCTCGCCTGCGCCCCGGTCTCGTCCGCCGAGGGCCGCGCCTACCTGGGCGCGATGGCCGCCGCCGCCAACTACGCCCGGGCGAACCGGCAGCTACTGGCCGACGCCGCCCGCAAGGTCTTCCGCCGGGTGACCGGCAGCCGGCTCGACCTGGTCTACGACATCTCGCACAACCTCGCCAAGATCGAGACGCACGACGTCGACGGCGAGCGGCGTGCGCTGTGCGTGCACCGCAAGGGCGCCACCCGCGCGCTGCCGCCGGGCCACGACGACCTGCCCGACGACCTGCGGGACGTGGGCCAGCCGGTGCTGATCCCGGGCTCCATGGGCACCGGCTCGTACGTGCTCACCGGCGTGCCGGGGGCGCCCGCGTTCGCGTCCACCTGCCACGGCGCGGGGCGGGTGCAGAGCCGCAAGCAGGCCGTGAAGGCCGAGCGGGGCGTCGACCCGCGCGCCCGGTTGGAGGCGCGGGACATCGCGGTGCGCGGCGCGTCCCGGCGCGGTCTGGCCGAGGAGATGCCGACGGCGTACAAGGACGTCTCGGCGGTGGTGGCGGCAGCCGAGGGCGCCGGACTGTGCCGGAAGGTGGCCCGGCTGGTGCCGCTCGGCGTGGTGAAGGGCTGACCCGGCGGCTCAGACGTCCAGCGTCACGGCGCAGGCCCAGCCCCCGCCGTCGGGGCCGAAGCGCAGCTCGTGCAGGGAGACGGCCTTCGGTACCGCGCCGACCAGCTCGACGGCGTCGGTGTCCGTCGTGCGCCAGCGCACGACCAGGCCGCCCGCGCCGTCGTCGGCCACGTCGGTGTGCAGCGGCAGCTCGCCCGCCGTCTCCATCCGGAAGATCACCTCGTCGAGTACGCCCACCAGCAGGTCGCCGTCGTCGCCGGCCGGCGGGCGGAACTCCCGCTCCCCGCCCGCCCGGGCCCCGGGATCCACGAACGTCCCGACCAGCGCGGCGACCGCCTCGGCGACGCACTCCTCCCGGGTCGGCGCCCACGCCTCGATGCGTACGTCGGCGGTGTGCGGCACGCATCGGTGTCCCCGCGCGGATCGTGGTTCCATGCCCCGATCATGCGCCACCGGGATGCCGTGGGCCGGCAGTCAGTGCAGGCCGAGGCGGGCGATGGGCTCGACGAGCTCGCGTTCCTCGTAGGCGAGGTGGGACAGCAGCGTGTCGCTGAGCAGGTCGACCGCCGCGCGCAGCTCCGGCATCCCGTCGGCGACGGAGACGAAGGCGACCAGGGCGCGGTCGACCCGTTCCAGGACGTCGTGGATGGCGTGGTGCTCCTGCTCCAGCCGGTCGATCACCGGGGCGAGGCGGGCGTCGCCGCGCCGCAGGTGCGGGAAGACGCCCCGGTCCTCCAGGGTGTGGTGGGTGGTGACGACCCGGCAGTACGACTCGCAGTAGGTGCCCAGCGTCCACTTGTTCTGCCGGATCGTCATGGTGTTGATGTGCGAACGGGCCGTGCCCGCGTCGACCAGCCCGGCGCCCACCTGCTCCACCAGCTCGTAGAGCCGGGCCAGTTCGGCGCGCAGCCCGTCGTGCACGTCGATGAGGTGCTGCGCGCTGGCCTGGTCGTGCGCGGTGTAGGTGCGTTCCGGGTCCGGCGCCGGGCCGGTGGGCCGGGTGCTCTCGTCCCAGACCCGGATCGCGCTGCGGCGGGTGCCGTCGTCGGGCGTCGGCCGCTCAGCCATAAGTGCGACCTGGCGAGCCGTCGCCTCGCGCATCCTGTCGATGCGGGTGGTCTCGGTGTCAAGGAAGTCGGCGATCCGACGCT
>NZ_JBEYVB010000069.1:0-13161 GCF_040643815.1 Micromonospora sp. NPDC047074 | reverse complement strand
CCGGCGCCGGCCAGCGCCCGCCCCCCGGCGGCGCGCCGCACGGCGACGAGCAGCAGCACGCCGAGCAGCACCATCCCGGCCGAGTTGGCCAGGGCGACCGCCAGCACCCGGTCCGCCACCGGCAGGAGGGCCGCCAGCGGCACCACCGATACCGGTACGGCCAGCCAGCCGGCGGTGATCGCGACGGTGGCGGGGCGGGTGTCCCCCCGGGCATAGAGGGCGCGGGAGAGCACCGCGAAGAGGCCGTAACCGACCAGGCCGGGGGCGAAGCCGGCGATCCCCGCCGCCGTGGAGCCCGGGTCGGCCGGGTAGAAGAAGGCGGCGACCGGCCCGGCAGTGCCGACGAGAGCCGCCGCGCCGAGGCAACTGAACAGCAGCACCCCACGCACGGTCGAGGCGAGCGTGCGCTGAAAGTCCTCGGCCCGGCCCGCGGCGGCCGCGGTAACGAGCGTCGGATAGGCCGCCACCGCCAGTGGCACCGCCAGCACCGCCCACGGCAGCAGGTACATGGTCTGCGCCAGGTTGAACACCTGCGGGGAGCCGGTCGGGCCGCCGGAGACCCGGTTGAGGAGCACCAACAGTGCGAGCTGCTGCGCGGTGACGGTGACCGCCCCCGCCGTCGCGAGCCCGCCCACCCGCGCGCGGGCGTCGGGCGGGAACCCAAACCCGGGGCGCAGCCGCAGGCCCAACCGGCGCAGCGGGATGAGCAGCGACAGTGAGAGCACCACCACGCCCAGCGTGGTGCCGGCGGACAGGATCAACTCGCCGCCGAGGCCCACCTGCGCCACGCTGGCGCCGCGTCCCTCTGCACCACCGAAGGCGAGGTAGACGACGATCACGGTCAGGCTGGACAGCAGCGGGGCGATCACCGGCCAGGCGAAGCGGCGGTGCGCCTGGAGCACCCCGGTCAGCACGATACCGATGCCGTAGAGCGGCAACTGCGGGGCGAAGACCCGCAGCATCCGCGCGCCGGCGGCCAGCTCCGCCTCCGAGCGCCCCTCGCTGATCAGCGACACGACCGGGCCGGCGACCAGCGCGACCAGGATGGCCAGCGGCACCAGCAGGGTGACCGTCCAGGTCAGCAGGGCTCCGGTGGTGGCGGCCACCGCGCGCCGGTCGCCGGTCGAGACCGGCCCGGCCAGCAGCGGTACGACCAGGCTCGCCAGCGCGCCACCGGCGACGATCTCGAAGATGATGTTCGGGACGGTGTTGGCGATCACGTACATGCCGCCGAGGTCGCTCTTCTCCACGACCCAGGTGAAGACGGCGGTACGGCCGAAGCCGGCGAGCCGGCTGACGACGGTGAGGACGGCGATGAGCGCGGCCGCTCCGGCGACTCGGCCGGCGCCGGCGAGGGGTGCCGGGGTCGTCACGTCAGTCGGCGCGACGGCCCAGCGCGTCGAGCTCGCGCAGCCCGGGGGTGCGCTGGATGACCTGGGTGAAGCTGACCTTCTCGCTGGCCGCGGTGAGGCCGGCGAGCACGGCGAGCAGGCCGGCCCGCCCCACCGGCCCGGTACGGGCGGCGAGCGACACCCCGAGCAGCGCGCCCAGCGCGTTCGCGCCGCTGTCGCCGAGCATCACGTCCTCGCCGAGGTCGGCGGGGAGCAGCCCGGCGGCGGCCCCGACGGCACCGGCGGCGATCCCGCCGTGCGGGCCGCCGGTGAGCGGGGCGCCGAGCAGCAGGCCGGACTTCAGTGCCCGGCCGGGTCGCAGGTCGAGCAGGTTGAGCAGGTTGGCGGTGCCGGCGATGACGCCGGCGCCGAGCAGCACGTCGACGCCCCGGCCCAGCGCACCCTGCCGCTGCCGGCGCCGGTGCCCGGCGACCCGGGAGTCGGCGGCGAGCAGCGCGGCGGCGCCGAGACCGGCCGCGCCCACCCCGACGACCTTGACCAGCCCGGCGGTGACGCGTCCCTCGCGCAGGGCGGCCAGGTGCCCGGCGAAGCCCTTGGCCGCCTTCTGCTCCGGCCGCGCCCCGACGACGTCGTCGTAGAGGCCGACCGCCCCGGCGCCCACCCCGGCGACCAGTGCGGCGGCACCGGCCGGGACGCTGGAGGCACCGAACGCGCCCGCCCCGGCGGCACCTGCCGCGAGCGCGGGGCCGGCGGCCAGGGTCACCGTGCGGCCCCGGAAGTTGGTCCGGTCGAGCGCGGGCCCGGCCGGTGAGGTGCGCACCTCACGCAGCGCGTACCGGGCGACGGCGGCGCCCGCCCCGGCGATCAGCAGTCGACCGAGCAGGCTCACGCCGCCCCCTCCCGCCGCACGTCGCAGAACCTGGATCCGGACACCGGGGTACGCCGTCGCATCACTGGGGCAGTCTAGGCACAAGGGTGGCGTTGTCGGCGACGCCGTACTGCCCGGCCTTCTTCTCGGTGACGGCCTGCACCAGGGCGAGGGTGGTGACGAACTGCCCCTGGACGGTGTTGGCGTTGTCGACGGTCGAGATGCTCTGCACCAGCACGGGGTCGCTGCGGACGGCGGCCACCACGTTGCCGCCGGCCGAGCCGTTGCCGCCGACGACGAGTGTCCCGGCCCGGTCGAACTGCTCGGCGACCTTGAGCACCGACTCGTCCTTCTTCGCCGAGTCCTTGTCCACGTACGGCTGCCCGCTGACCAGGACGACGGCCTCCGCCGCCGCGGTGACCGGGTCCTCGGTGGTCAGGTAGTTGGCGTTGTTGTAGGCGGCGAGCACCGCCCGCCGGTCGGCCTCGCTGACCGGGGTGGCCCCGGGCGCCCGGTCGAGCAGCACGGTGGCCAGCAGCGCGCTGGACGTCTCCACCCCGTTGCCGTTGCCAGGCAGGTCGGTGGTCGGCGCGCCGGTCGGGCGCGCGGCGTCGACCGCCAACTCCAGCAGGCTGTTGTTGTTGTCCGGTTCGATGAACTTGTCCTGCAGGTCGACGCGGCTCACCTTGGCCCCGGCGAGCTGGAGCATCTTGATCACACCCTCGGTGTGGTCGCGCCCGGCGGGCAGGCTGACCACCACCACCCGCCGGCCGGTCAGCGTGCCCGGCAGCATGACCTCCGCCAACTGGGCGGTGAAGTCCTCCTCGAGCTCCAGCTCCCGCTCCATGCTCTGGACCGCCTGGCGCATCTGCTGGTTGTCCTTGCGCAGCCCGTTGACGGTTTCCTTGAGCGAGTCGGCCACCGGGCCGTTCAGTGCGGCGGTGCCGACCACCAGACCGATCGCCAACGCGAGAAAAACCGCGGTCAGTGACACCACGTGGTACCGGAAGTTGATCACACCTGCTGCCTCTTGCTCGGTCGAACGCTAGAAGAGCTGTTCGAGCTGGAACACGAAATTGTTCCACCATTCGGAGACCACGCCCAAATACGCCTTGCCGACGGTGGACACCGCCACGGCGGAGGCCATCGCCGCGATCGCGGAGAGCACCAGCAGCAGCAGCGACGACCCGGAGATGCTCTGCCGGTAGAGCCGGCTCACGCCCTTCGCGTCGACCAGCTTGCCGCCCACCTTGAGCCGGGTCAGGAAGGTCGAGGCCATCCCGCCGCGGCCCTTGTCGAGGAACTCGACGAGGGTGGCGTGCGTGCCGACGGCGACCAGCAGCGTGGCGCCCTTCTCGTCGGCCAGCAGCATGGCCAGGTCCTCGCTGGTCGCCGCCGCCGGGAAGGTGACCGCCGGTACGCCGAGCGCGTTGACCCGGGCCAGCCCGGGCGCCCGGCCGTCCGGGTAGGCGTGCACGATCACCTCGGCGCCGCAGCGCAGCACGTCGTCGGTGACCGAGTCCATGTCGCCGATGATCATGTCCGGCGTGTAGCCGGCCTCCACCAGCGCGTCCGCCCCGCCGTCGACGCCGATCAGCACCGGCTTGAACTCGCGGATGAAGGGACGCAGCACGTCCAGGTCGGCCTTGTAGTCGTAGCCACGGACCACGATCAGGCAGTGCCGCCCCTGGATCTCGGTCTGGATCTCCGGCACCCCGACCCCGTCGAGGAGCAGGTCGCGCTCCTGACGGAGATAGTCCATGGTGTTGGCGGCGAACGCCTCCAACTGGACCGACAGCCCCTCGCGGGCGTCGGCCATCGACTTGGCCACCGTCTCGGCGTCCTGGAGGCTGCCGTGCGCCACCGGTTCGTCGCCGACGAAGACGGTGTTGCCCTCGATCCGGACGGTGTCACCCTCGCGGATCCGCTCGAAGACCGCCTCCCCCAGGTCGTCAAGGAGCGGGATGCCGGCGGCGACCAGCACCTCCGGCCCGAGGTTGGGATAGCGGCCGGAGACCGAGGGCTTCGCGTTGAGCACGGCACCGACACCGACGGCGACGAGCGAGTCGGCGGCGACCCGGTCGAGGTCGACGTGGTCGATGACCGCGATGTCACCGGGGCGGAGCCGGCCGACCAGACGCTTGGTCCGGCGGTCGAGGCGCGCGGTGCCGAGGACTTTGCCCGGTTCCGCGTTCCGGGTCCGGCGCAACGTGGGTAGACGCATCGTGACCATCCTGGCATGTGAGGCAGGCAAATCAGTCGCGACATGCCTGTGCAGGGCCGCCTACCCAGGGAAACACACTAGCGCGCAGGCCGGTGTGCCTGTGCTCACAATCGCCGACCTCACGGGCGCCTTTCCCGGGCCGCCACGGCGAGCAGCTCCTCGGCGTGCGCGATGCCCAGGTCGGAATCCGGCAGACCCGCGAGCATCCGGGCCAGCTCCCGGGCACGCTCGGTGTCCTCCACCACCCGTACGCCACTCGTGGTGACCGCGCCTCCTGTGTCCTTCGCCACCACCAGGTGCCGGTCGGCGAACGCGGCGACCTGCGGCAGGTGGGTGACGACCAGCACCTGGTGGCTGCGGGCCAGCCGGGCCAACCGACGACCGATCTCCACCGCGGCCTGGCCGCCGACCCCGGCGTCGACCTCGTCGAAGACCAGCGTGGGCGGGCCGCCCGACCCGGCGAACACCACCTCGATGGCGAGCATCACCCGGGACAGCTCACCGCCGGAGGCACCGCGCTGCAACGGCAGCGAGGGCGCGCCCGGGTGGGCCAGCAGGCGCAGCTCGACCTCGTCACCGCCGTCCGGGCCGACGCCGACCTCGACGCCGTTGACCACCAGGCTCGGCTCGGCGCGGCCGGCGGCGCGGGGCAGCACCGCCACCTCGATCCGGGCGTGCGGCATGGCCAGCCCGGCCAACTCGACCGTGACGTGCTCGGCGAACCGGGTCGCCGCCTCCTGCCGCGAGGTCGACACCCGGCCGGTCAGGTCGGTCACCTCGCCGGCCAGCCGGGCGGCCTCGCGGTCCAGCTCCTCCAGCAGGTCGTCGGAGGTGTCCAGGTCCGCCAGCCCGGTGCGGGCCCGCTCCGCCCAGGCGATCACCCCGTCGACGTCGTCGGCGTACTTGCGGGTCAACGCGCGCAGCGCCGCCCGCCGCTCGTAGACGGCCTGCAACCGGGCCGGATCGGCGTCCAGCGCGGCGAGGTAGGCCGACAGCTCGGCGGAGACGTCCGTGACGAGGGTCGCCGCCTCCTCCAGCCGCCCCGCCAGCTCGCCCAGCGCCGGATCCGTGCCGGCCTGCGCCTCCAGGGTGCGGCGGGCGGTGCCGAGCAGCGCCGTGGCGTCGGGCGTCTCGTCGGCGGCCTCCACACCCCCGGCCACGCACAGGTGGGCCAGTTGCGCCGCGGTGCGCAGCCCCTCGGCATGCTCCAGCCGCTGCGCCTCCGCCTTCAGCTCGTCGTCCTCCCCGGGCTGCGGGTCGACCCGGGTGATCTCGTCCAGGCCGAGCCGCAGCAGGTCGGCCTGCTGGTTGCGCTCGCGGGCGTTGCGCCGCCGGTCGGCCAGGTCGTCCACCACCGTGCGCCAGCGGGTGTACGCCTCACGCAGCGCGTCGAGCAGCTTCTCGTGCTCCGGGCCGGCGAACCGGTCCAGCGCGGCCCGCTGCTCGGCCGGGCGCAGCAGCCGCAGTTGGTCCGACTGCCCGTGCACGGCCAGCACCCGCTCGCCCACCTCGCCGAGCGTCGACACCGGCATGCTCCGCCCGCCCAGGTGCGCCCGGGACCGCCCCTCCACGGTGACGGTGCGGCTCAGCAGCACCGAACCGTCGTCGTCGGGCTCGCCACCGGCGTCGGTGATCCGCGCGTGCACCGCGGCGGCCACCCGGCCGTCGAGCCGGAGCCGGCCCTCCACCACCGCCCGGCCCGGTTGGGCCCGGACCCGCCCCGCGTCGGCACGCCCCCCGAAGAGCAGGCCGAGGCCGGTGACCACCATGGTCTTGCCCGCACCGGTCTCGCCGGTGATGACGTTCATGCCGCCGGTCAGCGGCAGCGTGGTGTCCTCGATGACGCCCAGTCCGGTGATGCGTAGCTCTTCCAGCACAGCCACCGACAGTAGACGCGGCCCCCGACAGTTGACCAGCCGGCGCGGCCACTCCGGTGCGTCCGTCCGCCGACACCGCCGACGCGGCCGGCGCCCGCGCACGGCCGGCGGTCAGGGCCGGTGGGCGGTCCCGGTCGGCACCGACCCACCCGGCCCGGCGGTCACCGGCGGTTGCCCCGCCAGCCGTGCACCGGCAGGTCGAACTTCGCCACCAGCCGGTCGGTGAACGGACGGTCCCGCAGCCGCACGACGCGCACGGGCAGCGCGCCGCGCCGCACCGTGACCCGGGCACCGGGAGGCAGGTCGTAGACCCGGCGGCCGTCGCAGGACAGCACCGCGAGGGTGGTGAACGGGTCGACGGTGATGGCGAACGTGGACGTGGGCGCGGTGACCAGCGGCCGGCTGAACAGTGCGTGCGCGCTGATCGGCACCAGCAGCAGGGCCTCCACCTCCGGCCAGACGACCGGGCCGCCGCCGGAGAACGCGTACGCCGTGGAGCCGGTGGGGGTCGCGCAGACCACGCCGTCGCAGCCGTACCGGGACAGCGGGCGGCCGTCCACGTCGACGAGCAGCTCCAGCATCTGGGCCCGCTCGCCCTTCTCGACGCTGATCTCGTTCAGCGCCCAGGACTCGATGGTCGGGCCGCCGTCGAACTCGGCGGTCACGTCCAGGGTGAGCCGTTCGTCCACGGTGTAGTTGCGCCCGACCACGTCGCGTACCGCGCTGTCCAGGTCGTCGATCTCCGCCTCGGCGAGGAAGCCGACCTTGCCGAGGTTGATGCCGATCAGCGGCACCTTCGCCGGCCGGGCCAGCTCCGCCGCGCGCAGGAAGGTGCCGTCCCCGCCGAGCGCGAAGACGATCTCCGCACCCTCGGCCGCCTCCAGGCCGGTCACCGGGACCACCCCGGGCAGGTCGAGGTCGTCGGCCTCCTCGGCGACGACCCGCACCTCGAAGCCGGCCGCGATGAGGTCGGCGGCGACCGCACGGGCGTGCTCCGTGCTGCGCCGGCGGCCGGTATGCGTCACCAGCAGGGCGGTGCGGCTCACCGGGGCAGCCGTCCGGTCGTGCCCGCCCGGTCCCCGGGCCCGGGCGGTCCGCCCGCGACCACGGGGCTCGCCAGCTCGCTCACCCGGCCACCTCCTCCGTCGCCGCGTCCGGCAGGTCGCCGGACGGCACCGGGCCACCCGGCCCGGCGGTCACCACCGCGCGCACCCGCTCCGGATCGGCCGGCGGTGCGTCCCGGCGTAACCATACGAAGAACTCGACGTTGCCGCTCGGCCCCGGCAGCGGGCTCGCGGCGACGTCGGCCAGGCCGAGGTCGAGCCGCGCCGCCGCGGCGGCGACGTCGAGCACGGCCTCCGCCCGCAGCAGCGGGTCGCGGACCACCCCGCCGGCGCCGACCCGTTCCTTGCCGACCTCGAACTGTGGCTTCACCATCAGCGCGAGGTCACCGTCGGGCCGGGTGCAGCCGGCCAACGCCGGTAGCACCAGCCGCAGCGAGATGAACGACAGGTCGGCCACCGTGAGGTCGACCGGCCCGTCGATGGCCTCCGGAGTCAGCGTACGGACGTTGGTGCGCTCGAAGACCCGCACCCGGGAGTCGTTGCGCAGCGGCCAGGCGAGCTGCCCGTAGCCGACGTCGACCGCGACGACCTCCGCCGCGTCGGCGCGCAGCAGCACGTCGGTGAAGCCGCCCGTGGAGGCGCCGGCGTCGAGGCACCGCCGGCCGGCCACGGTCAACCCGCCGGGGGCGAAGGCGGCCAGCGCGCCGGCGAGCTTGTGCCCGCCGCGGGAGACGTAGTCCGAGACGGGGTCCTCGCCGGTGACCAGGAGCGGATCGGCCGGGTCGACCATCGCGGCGGGTTTGCGGGCGGGCACCCCGCGTAGCTGGACCCGGCCGGCCTCCACCAGCGCGGCGGCCTGCTCCCGGGACCGGGCCAGGCCGCGCCGGACGAGTTCGGCGTCCAGCCGGTTACGACGTGCCATGCGTGGATCTTCTCCGGTCGGTCAGGCCTGGTCGATGGTGGCGAGGGTTTCCCGCAACGTGTCGTACGCCGCCTCGTACTGCGCGATCTGGTCGGCCGGGGCGAGCGTCGCGGCGTTGGCCATCGCCCGTACGGCGGCGTCCACGGCGGGGTGCCGCACGTCGTCGAGGTCGTCGGCGGGCTCCGGGCCGGCCGGGTACCCGGGACGGACACCCGGGGGCGGCCCGGGACGGGCGCCCGGCGGGGGACCCGGACGGGCGCCCGGAGGCGGGCCGGGGCGGAAGGGGCCGGTCACGACCTGCGCCCCGACCGGGCCGGGCGGCGCGTCACGCCGTCTCCTCCGGCGGCTGCTTGCGCGGCGGTGCCTTCTTCACCGGTCGGGCCGGCTCCGCGTCGCCGCCCTCGGCCGGGGCGACGGCCGACGGTGCCCGCTTCGCCACGGCCTTCTTCGCGACCGCCTTCTTCGCGACGGCCTTCTTCGCCACGGTCGGCCCGGCGGCCGGCTCGGCGGCGACGGCCTTCTTCGCCACGGTCGGCCCGGCGGGCAGCTCGGCGGCACCCGGGGTCGTCGACGGTCCGGCGGCGGTCGCCTGCGCGGGCGCTGGTTCGGTGCTGCCGGCGGGCCCGGGCGACGGGGCACCGAGGCTCCCCTTGGCGTCCCGGAGCTCGCGCTCCAGCTCGTGTACCCGCCGGGTCAGCTCGGCGACCTCGTCGGCGGTGGCGAGCCCCACCGCGCCCAGGGCCCGGTCCACCTCGAACCGCACCAGCTTGGTCAGCGCCTCACGGTTGGCCGCGCTGGTGGAGATCAGTTCCTCGGCGAGCGACTGCAACTGGGCGGCGGTCGCCCCGCCCGATCCGACGAGGCGGCGAGCCGCGTCCTGGGCCTTCTTCCGGGGCGCCTCCGTCAGGCCCATGGCCAGCTCGAGGTAGGCGCGCCACGCGTCCTGCATGCCTGATTCCTTCCGCGGGGCGGGGATGTGCAGTGCCACGCTACCGGGCACCTCGCGAGGCCCCGTGCGGTACGGTGCCGGGGACGGCGTGGCGAGGGGCGAGGGGGCGATCGTGGCCAGCGTGGACGAGTGCCGGCAGGCGTTGCAGGATCTTGCCGCCCGGCTGGAGCGCAACGCGGAGACGGTGCGGGAGCGGGTCGACCTCGACCGCACGCTGGCCTGCCGGATCACCGACCTGGACACCGCGTTCCACGGCCGGCTCGCCGGTGGCCGCCTGGTCGACCTGGCCGACGGCGACGACCCGAAGGCCAAGATCGCCCTGAGCACCAGCAGCGACGACCTGCTCGCACTGGTCCGCGGCGACCTCGACGTCACCCGCGCGGTCACGTCCCGGCGGGTGTCGATCAAGGCGAACCCGCTCGACCTGATGAAGCTGCGCAAGCTGCTCTGACGGCCGCCGCTCAGCCGGCGAGACCCAACCCGGCCAGCGCCTCCTCGGCCTCGACCGAGGAGGGACGCACCCGCGCCGGGCCCGCCGACCACGCCGCCGCGCACAGCGCCGCCAGAGCGCCCAGCGGGCGGCCCGCCCCGGCCAGCTCCAACGTGCCGTCCCGCACCGCCACGGTCCATCCGTCGGCGTCCGCCGCGCCCAAGAGCCGCACCACGGCCGCCGGGTCGAAGAGCCCGGCCAGGTCCATCGAGACGTACGTCGGCCGCCGGGTCGGGGGCGCGGCGAGCAGCTCGGCCGCGTCGCTGACGCCGGTGAGCACGAGCAGGCTGTCCAGACCGGCCCGCCGGGCGCCCTCGATGTCGGTGTCCAGCCGGTCGCCCACCAGCAGCGTCCGGCCCTCGCCCGCGCGACGGGCCGCCGTGGCGAACAGCGCCGGCTCGGGTTTGCCGACGACCACGTCGGGATCCCGGCCGAGCGCGGTCCGCAGCGCGGCCACCAGCGCGCCGTTGCCCGGCAGCGGTCCCCGCCCGCTGGGCAGCGTCCGGTCGGTGTTGGTGGCGATCCAGGTCGCGCCGGCCCGTACGGCCACGGACGCCTCCGCCAGGTCCACCCAGCCGACCTGGGGCCCGTACCCCTGCACCACGGCCACCGGCGCGTCGTCGGCGCGGGCGACCGGGGTCAGCCCCGCCGCGCGGACCTCCGCCCGCAACGCCTCGGCGCCGACGACCAGCACCGGAGCACCGGCGGGAAGCCGGTCGCGGAGCACCTCGGCGGCGGCCGAGGCGGAGGTGAGCACCTCCTCCGGCCGGGCCGGCACGCCCATCCCGGTCAGCAGGTCGGCCACCTCGCTGGAGCGGCGGGAGGCGTTGTTGGTCGCGTACGCCACCGCCCGCCCCTCGGCGTGCAGCCGGCCGACCGCCTCGACCGCGCCGGGGATCGGCCGGTCGATCAGGTAGATCACCCCGTCCAGGTCGAACACGACCAGGGCGTACCCGTCGACCAGCCGTTCCCCGGCAGCCGCCGTCATCGCTGCGCGGAGTCCGACTCGCCGGTGGCCGCGGACCCGCCACTGCCGGTGGCGGCGGTGCCGTCGCCGGCCGGTCCGGTCGCGACGGCGCGCGCCTCGTCGTCGGTCAACTCGTCGTCGGCCAAGTCGTCCGCCTCGGCGCTCCCGGCCCCGGCAGACCGCTCGACGACGGTCTCGGCCTCGTCCGGTCGCGCGTCGACGTCACCACCGGCCGGCTCCGCGTCCCCGCCGAGGTCGGCGTCGGGCCGGGCCGGCACCGCACCCGGGGCGCCGGGGCCGGCAGCGATCGCCTCGTCGGACTCCTCGTCCTCGTCGTCGCCCTCGATCACCACACCATCGAGCTCCAGCAGCCGCTCGGCGGCGTCGGTCTCGCCCTCGGTGTCCACGTCGGCCGCCCGCGAGAACCACTCGCGGGCCTCCTCGCGCCGGCCGACCGCGAGCAGCGCGTCGGCGTACGCGTAACGCAGCCGGGCCGTCCACGGCTCGGTGGCCTCGCTGGTCAGCTCGGGCACCTGGAGCATGGCCACCGCGGCGTCCTTCTGCCCCAGGTCGCCACGCGCCCCCGCCGCCACGATCAGCAGCTCGGTCGCCACGGCCTGGTCCAGCTTCTCCCGGTCCGCGCCCCGGAACAGGTCGATCGCCCGCTCGGGCCGGCCCAGCGCCCGCTCGCAGTCCGCGAGCACCGCCAGGTGGCTCTGCAACCCGGTCATCCGGTGGTACGTGCGCAACTCCGCGATCGCGGTCTGCCACTCCCCCGCGTGGTACGCGGCCAGGCCGACTGCCTCGCGGACGGCGGCGATCCGGGACGCCAGCCGGCGTGCGGCCAGTGCGTGCGCGAGCGCCTCCGCCGGGTCCTCGTCGATCAGCTGGCCCGTAGCCACCAGGTGCCGGGCGACCGTCTCGGCGACCGGCTTCGCCAGCGACAACAGCTCGGCCCGGACGTCCTTGTCGAGGTCGGTCGCGACGATCTCGTCGGGCAGCGCGGGGGGCGCGACGCCCTCCCCTTCCGCCTCGGGACGCTCCCGCCGCTCGTCGCGACGCTCCCCGCCCCGGTAGCCGCCACCGTCCCGACGGTCCCCCTGGCGCTCACCGCCGCGGTAGCCGCCCTCGCGCTCGCCGCCACGGTAGCCACCCGGACGGTCACCACCCTCGCGGCGGAAACCGCCCTCGCGACGATCCCCGCCGCGGAAACCACCCTCGCGGTCACCACCGCGGAAGCCACCCTGACGGTCCCCGCCGCGGAACCCGCCCGGACGGTCACCACCCTCGCGGCGAAAACCGCCTTCACGACGGTCGCCGCCACGGAAACCACCCTCGCGGTCACCACCACGGAACCCACCCGGACGGTCACCACCCTCACGGCGGAAACCACCCTCGCGACGATCCCCACCGCGGAAACCACCCTCGCGGTCACCACCACGGAACCCACCCGGACGGTCACCACCCTCACGACGGTCACCACCACGGAAGCCGCCCTCGCGGTCACCACCACGGAACCCACCCTCGCGGTCACCACCACGGAAACCGCCCGGACGGTCACCACCGTCACGGCGGAAACCACCCTCGCGACGATCCCCGCCACGGAAACCACCCTCGCGGTCACCACCACGGAAGCCACCCGGACGGTCACCGCCTTCACGACGGTCACCGCCGCGGAAGCCACCCTCGCGGTCGCCACCACGGAACCCGCCTGGACGGTCACCACCCTCGCGACGGAAACCACCCTCGCGACGATCCCCGCCACGGAAACCACCCTGACGGTCACCGCCCTCACGGCGGTCACCGCCGCGGAAGCCGCCCGGACGGTCACCACCCTCACGACGGTCACCACCACGGAACCCGCCCTCGCGGTCACCACCGCGGAAGCCGCCCTGACGGTCGCCACCGCGGAACCCGCCCGGACGGTCACCACCCTCACGACGGTCACCACCACGGAAGCCGCCGGAGCGCTCGTCACCGTCCCGGCGGAAGCCGCCCTCACGGCGGTCACCGCTGCGGAAACCGCCCTGACGCTCACCACCATCCCGGCGGGAGTCGCCGTCGCGAGAACCGGACCGGAAGCCGCCCTCACGGCGGTCGCCGCCACGGAAGCCACCTTCGCGGCGGTCGCCGCCGGCGTAGCCACCGCGCTGACCGCCACGGTCGTCGCGGTACGGGGGCCGGTCGTCGCGACGCGGCGCTCCCTCGCGCCCAGCCGGACGGTCTTCATAGCGACGGGGACGATCTCCGCCCTGCGATCCTGAACTCACCGGTACATCCTTCCTCATTGCGCCATCAATGACGCTACGCAGTCGAGGGCCGACCCGGATGGGGCGGCCCTCGACTGGAAGATTGTCCGGCGGCGTCCTACTCTCCCACACCCTCCCGAGTGCAGTACCATCGGCGCTGGAAGGCTTAGCTTCCGGGTTCGGAATGTAACCGGGCGTT
>NZ_JBEYVB010000068.1:0-13780 GCF_040643815.1 Micromonospora sp. NPDC047074 | reverse complement strand
AGCGACTTGACCTCGGTGCCGGTCAACGCCATACCCGCCTCGTAGGTGTCGAGGATCGAGTAGTCGTGCCGGGCCTTCTTGTTGGAGGCGACGACACCTCGCGCAGCCTGGTCCCGGCCAGCTGCCGGACCCGCCGGCCGGCCTCCTCGCCGGCCAGCGAGATGTGCCCGGACCAGCCCTGCCAGGGGTCGGGCCGGGACTCCACCAGCACGTACGGGTGGGTCACCGGCAGCTTCGGCCTCGGCGGCAGGTCGGCGACCGCGTCGAGGCGGACCGCGCCGGGGTCGAAGCCGAGCACCCCGGAGGTCTCGTACGCGCCCCCGTGCCCGCGCGCCGGCAGCGGCCCGTACAGCTCCCCGGTCTCGGCCGGGGTGACCAGCTGGAACCAGTTGACCAGCAGCAGGCTCGCCGTGCGCCGCCCGGAGACCCACTCCATGGCGGCCCGCACGGTGGACATGTTGGCGTCGTGTCCGTTGACGATCAGCAGCCGGGGGAATCCGGCCGCCACGATCCCCTCGATCACGTCGGCCAGGTAGCCGACCGCGATCTCCGGCCGGATCGCCACGGTCCCGGGCCACGGCCGGGTCTGTCCGGGGCAGGCGGCGTACGCCACGGCGGGGAAGAGCACCCCGCGCGGGCCCGCCGCCGCGCCGCGCCCGCCGGCCGGGGTCGCGGTGCCGTCCGGGGTGCCGCCGCCGGACGGCACCGCCCCGTCGCCGCCGAGCGCGCTCTCGGCGGCGAAGCCCTCGGCGAGGATCAGGTCGGTGCCCAGCGGCAGGTGCGGGCCGTGCCACTCGACCGCGCCGACCGGCAGGACCGCGAAGTCCGCCGCCCCGGCGACCGCCGCCAGCTCCCCGCCCGGGATCCGGGCGGCGGGCACCAGGCCGCCGCCCGCCGGCCAGGCCGCGCTCACGCCGTCCACTTCGCCGCCTCCCGGCTCGACCGCCGGCCGCCCTCGAGCCGGCCGGACACCACCATCACCACGAAGATCAGGACCACCTGGAGCATGCCGTACGCGGCGGCGGTGCCGATCTCGAACGAGTACATCCGGTTGTTGATCTCCACCGAGATCGGCGCGGTGTCGGAGGTGTAGATGAGCACCGAGGCGACGAACTCGCCGACGCCGTGCACGAAGGCCAGCAGCGCGCCGGCCACCACGCCGGGCAGCATCAGCCGCAGCGTGACCGTGCCGAACGCCCGCCACCAGGACGCGCCCAGGTTGCGCGCGGCCTCCTCCAGCGACGGGTCGAGCTGCGCCAGGGCGGCCGAGCTGGACCGGAACACCAGCGGCAGGAACCGCACGAAGTACGCCAGCGGCATGATCCAGAAGGTGCCGATCAGCACCTGGCCGAAGCTGAACGCGTTGCCTGTGCTGAACGCCGAGATCAGGTTGATCGCCACCACCGTGCCGGGCAGCGCCCAGGCCAGCATGACCGCCACGTCCAGCAGGCCCCGGCCGCGGAAGTCCAGCCGCCGCACCGCGTACGCGATGAGCACACCGACGACGACGCAGGCGACTGTCGCGATGAGGCTCATCTGCAACGAGTTGAGGATCGGCTGGAACGCCTCCGGGTCGGAGAAGATCGTGACGAAGTTCTGCATCGTGTAGGCGGCCGGTACGACCTCGGTGGTCCAGGAGCCGTCCTGGGAGAACGCCACCAGGGCGATGGTCCCCACCGGGGCGAGCAGCACGGCGGTGGCCAGCACCGACGCGACCAGGGCCAGCCACCGGCCGAGCGGGTTGGTGATCTCCCGCCGGTGCGCGGCGACGCCCTTGGACTGGGAGCGGTAGCTGCGCCGCCCCTCGTACCAGCGCATGCCGAGCAGGAACAGCACCGAGACCACGCCGAGCACCGAGGCGTACGTGGAGGCCATCGGCAGGTCGCCGTTGGTGCGGTTGATGTAGATCTGCATGGTCATCGTCTGGTCCACGCCGAACAGCAGCGGGGCGGTGTACGACGCCAGCGAGGTCATGAAGACCAGCAGCGAGGCGGAGACCAGCGCCGGGGTGAGCATCGGCAGCAGCACGGTGCGCCACACCCGGACCCGGCCGGCGCCCAGGTTGTAGGCCGCCTCCTCCACCGACGGGTCCATCCCGCCGAGCGCGGCGGAGGCGGACAGGTAGAAGTACGGGTACATGGTGAAGGTGTGCACGACCAGCACCCCGGCGATGCCGCTGAACGGCAGCACCGGGTTGTCGGTGCCGAAGAGCTGCTGGAGCCCGCGCGGCAGGATGCCGGTCTCGCTGTAGAGCAGCTGGAACGAGATGGCGCCGATCAGCGGCGGCAGGGCGGCCGGCACGAGGATGATCGCCTCGATCAGCCGGCGGCCGGGGAAGGCGAAGCGCTTGAGCAGGAAGGCCATCGCCACGCCGACGATGCCGCAGAGCAGCACGCTGGCGGCGGAGATGAGCAGCGAGGTGAGCAGGGACGACCGGGCGACCCCGTCGCCGGTGAGGAAGCTGCCGTAGTTCTCCACCCCGTCCACGCCGACGCTCTCGGCGAAGGTGGCGAACATCGGCTGTACGACGTACCCGAAGAGGATCAGCGCCAGCGGGAAGACCAGGACGTACGGGAACCAGCGGGAGCCGGTGCCGCCGGCGAACCGGTCGGCGAACCGGCGGCGCGGGCCGCCCGGCGGTGCCGGCTCCCCGGTGACCGGGGCGACGGTCGCCGGGCTGGGGGTGGCGGGAATGGTGCTCACGGCCGCACCACCCACATCCGCTCCCGGTTCAGCCGCAGCCCGACCTGGTCGCCGGGGGCGATCCCGGCCGGCACGTCGATCGCGGCGACCTGCACCGGCTCGCCGGCCAGGTCGACCACGAGGTTGGTGGCCATGCCGGTGAACTCCACCTCGGTGACCCGGCCGGGCAGCGCGCCCGCGTCGGTGGCCGAGGTGAGCCCGATGTGCTCGGGGCGGACGGAGACCAGCGCGGTGTCCCCCTGGCGCAGGCCGTGCCCCGTCGGGGCGGGCACGACGATCTCGCCGCCGGCGGGCAGCCCCACGGTGACGGTCTGCTCGGCGGCGGTGGTCACCGGCAGGCTGAGCACGTTGCTGCGGCCGATGAAGCGGGCCACGAAGCTGGTCGCCGGGCGGTGGTAGATCTCCTGCGGGGCGCCGATCTGCTGCACCCGGCCGGACTCCATGACCGCGATCCGGTCCGACATGGCCATCGCCTCGGCCTGGTCGTGGGTGACGTAGATGGAGGTGGTGCCGGCCTCGCGCTGGATGCGGCGGATCTCGACCCGGGTCTCCTCGCGCAGCTTGGCGTCGAGGTTGGACAGCGGCTCGTCGAGCAGCAGGGTGCGGGGCCGGATGACCAGGGCCCGGGCCAGGGCGACGCGCTGCTGCTGGCCGCCGGAGAGCTCGTCGATGCGCCGGTCGCCGTAGCCGGCGAGGTGCACCTGGCCGAGCGCCTCCTCGACCCGCCGCCGCGACTCGACCCGGCCGACCTTGCGGATCTTCAGCCCGTACGCCACGTTCTGCGCGACGCTCATGTGCGGGAAGAGCGCGTAGTTCTGGAACACCATGCCGGTGTCGCGCTTGTTCGGCGGCCGCCGGGTGACGTCCTCGGTGCCGAACCGGATCCGGCCGGAGGTGGGAAAGTAGAACCCCGCCACCATGCGCAGGGTGGTGGTCTTGCCGCAGCCGCTCGGGCCGAGCAGCGTGAAGAACTCCCCGGCGGCGATGGTGATGTCGACGTCGTCCACGGCCGCGGTGTCGCCGCCGCGCGCGAAGCGCTTGCTCACCGACTCCAGCGTGACATCGATCATGAGGTCCTCTCCTTCGTGCGGTACCGGACCTGGTCGGTCGTCAGGTGGGGGGTGCCGGGGGCGGGACGGGCCCGCCCCCGGGCGCCCGGGCGGTCAGCCCTTGTTCTTGATCTGGCTGTTCCAGTGGTTGATCCACTCGGTCTCGTTCTTGCCGATCACGTCCCAGTTGACGTCCAGCGGCTTGAGGTTGAGCTGGGCCAGCCACTCCGGCTTCTCGGCGATGTCCACGGCCGGGATCTGGAAGTAGTCCTTGGCCAGGTCGGCGCGGAGCTTGTCGTCGAAGAGGAACTCGGCGAACTTCTGCGCGCCCTCGCTGTTCTTGCCGCCCTTGACCGTGGCCAGGCCGTCGACCAGCACCGGGGCGCCGGAGGCCGGCATGACGTAACCGAACGGCATGTTCGACTGGTTGGCCTGGAGCAGGACGTCCTGGAGGTTCCAGGCGCTCAGCGTGCCCTGCTGGCGGGAGAGCTTGAGGTAGAGGTCGGTCGGGTTGGCGGCGTACGCGCCGGTGTTGGCGTCGAGCTTCTTGAGCCAGTCGTAGCCGGGCTGCGGGTTGCTGCCGTCCGGGGACTGCCGGACGATCATCGCGGCGTAGATCGACCGCATGGTGCCGGACGCGGCCACGTCCCGGATGATGATCTTGTCTTTCCACTCCGGCTTCAGCAGGTCGTCCCAGTCCTTCGGGGCCTGCTCCGGGGTGAGCGCCTTGTTGTTGTACATGATGACCTCGGGCAGCAGGATCTCGCCGAACCAGCGGCCCTCGGGGTCCTTGTACTTCGGGTCCATCTTGCTGGCGAACGCCGGCTGCCACGAGGTCAGCAGGTCCTCGGCGGCGCCGGCGGAGAGCCCCTGCTGGGTGCCGCCCCACCAGACGTCGGCCTGCGGGTTGGCCTTCTCGGCCCGGACCCGCTCCAGGATCTCCTGGGCGCCCAGGTTGAGGATCTCGACCTTGCCCTTGTACTCGGGGTACTTGGCGGTGAACTGGTCCACGACGTAGTCGGAGACCTTCTTGTCGCGGGCCGTGTAGATGGTCAGCTTCTCGGCGGTCGCGCCGCCGGCCGCGTCGTCGCCACCACCACCGCCGCCACAGGCGGTGCCGGCGGCCAGCACGGTGGCCAGCGCACCGGCGAGGAGAAGTCGACGTCTCATGGGTACCTCCGAGGGGTGTTGGGGCGAACTGCGGTGTCCGTGGTGCGAGGTCAGGGAGTGGGCAGCAGGGTGGGCAGGCCGGCGGCGGCCGCCGAGAGGGCGTAGCTGACCGCCCCGTGCAGCACCGCCCGGTCGCCGAGCACGGCCCGGCGGACCTCGGTGGCGCTCGGCGCGGCGAGGGCGACCAGCGCCTGGAGCCGGTCGACGGCGGCGTCGTCGAGCTGGGCGGCGGCGCCGCTGAGCAGCACCCGCCCCGGATCGACGACGCAGACGCAGGAGACGATCAGCCGCGCCCAGGCCGCGAGCACGTCGCCCAGGTACGCGGCGGCCCGCTCGTCGATGGCGGCCAGCGCCACCAGGTCGGCCACCGGCGAGTCCGGCCGGCGGCCGGGGGCCAGCGCCACCATCCGCTCGGCGATGGCGTTCTCCGACCAGCGGGCCTCGAACGGGCCGATCCCGTCGTGGCCCCGGTCGGCCGGGTCCAGCGGCAGGAAGCCCACCTCGCCTGCGGCCCCGCCGGCACCCCGGCGGACCTGCCCGTCGAGGACCAGGCCGGCGCCGATGCCGTCGGCCACGTGCAGCAGCAGCAGGTCGGCGACGTCACTGCCCGCGCCGACGGCGTGCTCGCCGGCCGCCATCAGGTTCACGTCGTTGTCCACGACCACCGGCACCCCGAGCCGCTGTTGCACCGACTCCCCCACCGGCCGCCCCTCGACGAGGCCGACCGAGGGGGCCAGGCGGACGGCGCCGCCGGTGGAGATGCCGGGCGCGGCGATGGCCACCCCGCGCAGCGCCGGCAGCCCGTCGCCGGCCAGCTCGGGCACCGAGCGGCAGATGGTGTCGACGATGTCGCCGGTGAGCCGGACCGCGCGGTGGGCGATCACGGCGCCGTCGCTGTCGGCGATCTCGCAGCTGATCCGGGCCGGTTCCAGGGAGACCGCGGCGACCAGCTCGGCGCGGGGGTTGAACTCCAGCATCGCCCGCGGCCGGCCGGTGCGGGAGGTCCCGGGGCCGCGCTCGATGAGGTATCCCTCGGCGATCAGCTCGCGCACGAGCGGGGTGAGCGTGGCGGGGCTCAGCCCGGTGAGCTCGGTCAGCTCGGCGCGGGAGAGCAGCCGCACCTGGCGGGCGGTGGAGATCACGGACAGCCGCTTGATCTCCTTCGACCGCTCCCGGCTCACCGGGCTCGTTGGTGGCGTCACCACGTCAGTCACACTTCCTTCCTACGGCGAACGAACTATCGCGTCAAGGGATGTAACCGTCTCGTTACCTTGCGGACCCCTTCGTGAGCAGCGGAAACACCCGATCCCCGCACCCCCGAGGGGCGACGGGCGGGTTGGCCTCGCGGGCGGTAGAGCGCCGCTAGACGCCGAGTTAGTTTCTTTCGCAAAAGAAGAAAGACCTTGCAAAGCATTGACGGGCCGTCGCGCCGGTCCCTAGCGTCACCGGGCGAAGGCCTTCCAGTGTGTACGGACACCCGTGCCGCTGCGCACCCCCGGTGACGGGGCGCCCCGTCCTCACCGGCGCCCCCGCACCGCCCTCTCACCGTCCAACCGCGACCCCACGTCGACGCCCCCGCGTCCGACGTCGCCGGTCGCTGCGCGGACCTCGCGTCAAGCGAAAGGATCTGCATGCGTCTCAAGGCGTTCCTGCTCCCCACGGCGCTCGCCCTGGCCCTGTCCGGGACACCCGCCACCGCCCTCGCCGCCCCCACCGACGCCCGACCGGCCGACACCGTCGACCTGGACGTCCTCTTCGTCAGCGCCCACCCCGACGACGAGGCCGGCAGCCTCGCCACCCTCGGCCAGTGGAAGGAGAAGCATGGCGCCAAGGCCGGCGTCGTGACCATCACCCGCGGCGAGGGCGGCGGCAACGCCGTCGGCCTGGAGGAGGGCCCGCCGCTGGGCATCATCCGGGAGCGCGAGGAGCGCACCGCGATCGCCCGCGCCGGGGTGGAGAACCTGTACAACCTCGACCGCGTCGACTTCTGGTACACCGCGTCCGCGCCCCTGTCCGAGCAGATCTGGGGACACGGCGACACCCTCGCCCAGATCGTCCGGGTGATCCGGCAGACCCGGCCCGAGATCGTCATGACGATGAACCCGTCGCCCACGCCCGGCAACCACGGCAACCACCAGCAGGCCGCCCGGTTCGCCGCCGAGGCGTTCCACGCCGCCGCCGATCCGTCGGCCTTCCCCGAGCAGATCGCCAAGGAGGGGCTCACGCCGTTCCGGGCCGCGAAGTTCCTGCGTACCGGCGGGACCGGCAGCTCGTCGACCGGGTCGCAGTGCGCGTCCAGCTTCGTGCCGACCGTCCCGACCGACCAGGTCTTCGGCGTCTGGGAGGGCACGCCCAGCGCCAGCGGCAGGACCTGGGCCGAGGTGGAGGTGGACGCCCGCCGCGACTACGTCACCCAGGGCTGGGCCGGCACCGCCGCCGCCCCCACCGACCCCACGAAGATCCGCTGCGACTTCTACACCCTGGTCGACAGCCGCGTCCCGTACGACCCGGCGGACACCTCTCCCGAGGCGATCCTGCGCGGCTCGGTGCTGCCCCCGGCGGCCGGCGCGCTGCCCCGGGGCACCGAGCTCTACCTGACCGCCGACCGGTTCGACCTCGCACCCGGGCAGACCGTCGAGGTCACCGCCCACGTGCGGGCGCCCCGCGACCGGGCACTCACCGCGCCGCGGGTCTCGCTGCGGCTGCCGCAAGGCTGGACCGCCACCGGGGCCGGCGCGCTGCGCGGCGCCGTACCGGCCGGCAAGGAGCGCACCGTCACCTTCACCGTGACCGTCCCCGCCGGAGCCGACACCAACGAGCAGCACCTCCTCGGCGCGTCGGTGAGCACCGGCCAGGGCACCGGCCGCACCGACCGCGCCGTCCGGGTGGTCGCCGACGTGCGCGGCACCCTGGAACCGCTGCCCGAGGTGGGGCTGTTCCGCAGCTGGGCCGGCGACAGCGGCTACCCGCAGCTCGACACCCTGATCAAGCCGGTGCTCACCGTCGGCTCCGGCAAGAGCCGGACGGTCCGAGTGGACCTGCGCAACCACGGCGAGACCGCCCAGAGCGGCACGGTCGCCCTCGGCCTGCCGGCCGGCTTCACCGCCGACGCGGCGACGAAGAGCTACGCCGACCTGGCCCCGGGCGCGACCGGGGCGGTCACCTTCACCGTCACCAGCGACGCCAGCCTGCCGACCGCCAACGAGGGCGGCGACGGCGGCGACTACGGGATCACCATCACCACCACCAGCGCCGCCGGCAGCACCGTCGAGACCGGCGCGCTGGAGATCGTACCCACCAGCGAGGTGCCGCACGCCGGGCACGACCACGCCGTCGACGGGGTCGCCTCCCCCGGCGAGTACCCCGGCGAGGAACTGGACCTGTCCCGGATCTGGGAGGGGCAGGCAACCACCCCGCAGGACGCCTCGGCCACCGGCCGGATCGCCTGGACCGAGGACGCGCTGCTCGTCTTCGTGCAGGTCACCGACGACGTGCTCGGCAGGAAGGTGGTGCCGCAGGACTGCAAGCGGCAGCGCCGCACCGACAGCGTGGAGATCATCGTCGACCCGAAGGGCAACTCGACGGACACCTCCACCGTGTTCAAGGCGGGCATCTTCCCGGTCACCGACGACCCCGCGGGCGGCGACCCGCCGTGCTGGCAGCGCGACGCCGACAACCGGCAGGGGCCGGGCGCCACGACGGCCCCGGGCATGACGGTGGCCAGCAAGGTCACCGCGCCGTACGCCGGCTACACCATCGAGGCGCGTATCCCGTTCGCGGTGCTGCCCGACGCGGTCGACCCGGCCCGGATGGGCTTCAACGTGCTGGTCTACGACTCGGACACCCAGGACCTCAGCTCCCAGTCGCGGCTGGGCTGGTCCACGTTCACCGGCGTCCGGGCCGACCCGTACCGGTACGGGCTGGTGACCCTGCCCGGTCTCACCCCGGCCGCGCGCCAGCCCAGCGCTCCGGTCTTCCCGGACACCGCCGCCCGTAGCGTGCACAGCCCGCAGACCATCGCGCAGTCGGCGGTGGACGGCGTGGCGCCGGCCGCCGTGGCCCGGCTGCCCGAGCGGGCGCTGAAGCTGACCGGCCAGCGGCAGGTCGCCGGGGGCGTGGCGGTGACCGTCCGGGCCGACCGTGCCGGCACGGTCTACCTGCACGCCTGGGACGGTGACCGGTCGCTCGGCGAGCGGTCGGTGCAGGTGTCCCCCGGCCGCCCGACGACCGTCCTGGTTCCGGTCACCGGTGGCACGCCCACCTCGGTCCTGGCCGCCTTCGAGGCCGGCGGGGCCGCGCTCGCCCGCCAGGTTCCGCTGAGCTGAGCCGAAGAAGCGGTGCCCCGCCATCCCGATCGGCTGGCGGGGCACCGCTGCGGCAAGGGGCTGACCGGCCCCAACAATCGCCCGGACAGCCCCTAGCCCGGTCCGTTTCCATTGACCGTGGCCACGGTGCGCTGGCAGCATCCGGCGCATCATGATCAAGGTAAGCGGTGAGTCGTCGCAGCCCGTTCCCGCCCGGTCACCCGTCGAGTCCACCGGGACCGGTACGCACCATGCGGACCTCGTCCACGAGGCCGTCGCCCGGCACCCGGCCGACGCGCTGGCACTGGGCACGGACGACGCCCTGGTCACCTACGGGGAGCTGCGCGCCCGGAGCAACCGGCTGGCCCACCACCTCCGGGCCGCCGGGGTACGCCGGGGTGACCTGGTCGCCGTCCTGCTGCCGCGCGGCGTCGACGGCATCGTCAGCGTCCTGGCCGCGCTCACCGCCGGTGCGGCGTACCTGCCCATCGACGCCGGCTATCCGCCGCAGCGCGTCCGGCACATGCTCACCGACTCCCGGGCGCGGGTGCTCGTCACCGCCCGGGCGCTGCTCCGGGACGATCTGGTGCTGCCCGGCACCGCGGCCGTCCTGCTCGACGACGAGCACGACACGCTCGCCGGGTACCCCGACCAGCCGCCCGCCGTGTCGATCGGGCCAGGCGACCTCGCCTACGTGATCTACACGTCCGGCTCCACCGGCCTTCCCAAGGGGACCATGGTGGAACACGGCTCGCTGCGCGGGCTGGCCCGGTGGCGGGCCGACGCGGAGCGGCTCGGCCCCGCCGACCGCTGCCTGCACCTGTTCTCTCCCGGCTTCGACGCCTCGGTGTGGGACATCTGGGCGCCGCTGGTGGCCGGCGCCAGCCTCTGGCTGCCCGACGACGAGATCCGGGTGGATCCCGACCGGCTGATGGGCTGGCTCGCCACGCACGCGATCACCACGGCGACGATGCCCACCCCGCTCGCCGAGGCGGTGCTGACCCATCCGGCCACGCCCGACCGGGCTCTGCGCATCCTCGGCGCGGGAGGCCAGCAACTGCTGGCCCGCCCCCGCCCCGAGCACACCTTCACCACCGTCAACCTGTACGGACCCACCGAGGCCACCGTGCTGGCCATGGCCGGGGAGGTGACGGTCGAGGGCGACGGGCCGCCCCCGCTCGGGCATCCGGCCGCGGGCGCCACCATCCGGCTACTCACCGACGACCTGTATCCGGTGCCCGCCGGCAGCCTCGGCGAGGTGTTCATCGGTGGGCCGGGCGTGGCCCGCGGCTACCACGACCGTCCCGCGCTGACCGCCGAGCGCTTCCCACCCGACCCGTACGGACCGCCGGGCAGCCGCCTCTACCGCACCGGTGACCTGGCACGTCAGCTCCCGGACGGCACCTACCACTTCGCCGGCCGGGTCGACGACCAGGTGAAGCTGCACGGTCACCGGATCGAGCTGGGTGAGATCGAGGCCGTGCTGCTGCGGCACCCGGGTGTGCGGGCCGCCGCCGTGCGACTGCACCAGGCCGGCGCGGCCGGGCCCCGGCTCGTCGGCTACGTCGTGCCCGAGGCCGGCCCGGACGACGCGACGCTGGCCGAGCACGCGGCCCGGTACCTGCCGGCGAGCATGGTGCCCGCCGCCTGGGTGCGTCTCGCCGGCCTGCCGCTGACGCCACACGGCAAGGTGGACCGGGCCGCGCTGCCCGAACCGGTGGAGGAAGCCGGCGAGCCGCCCCGTGACGACCTGGAGCGGCAGGTGGCGGAGGTGTGGGCCGACGTGCTCGGGCAGTCGCCGGCCCGGGACGACAACTTCTTCTCCCTGGGCGGGCACTCGCTGCGGGCCACGATGGTGGCGGTCCGGCTACGCGACCGGTTCGGGCTGCCGCTGTCCGCGGCGATGGTGTTCGAGGCGCAGACCGTGGCCGCCATGGCGGAGCGACTGCGGGCCGAGATCCCGTCGGGCGCGGCCCCGGATACGCAGGCCGCACCGGCTCCGGATCCTGTGCCGGTGCTCGACGACGCTTCGCTGCCGGGTCGGGTGCTGTCGTTCGCGCAACAACGACTCTGGTTCCTGCACACCCTGGACCCGAACTCCACCGCCTACAACAGCCAAACCGCCTGGCACATCGACGGCGAGATCAACCTCGACCACCTCGAGGGCGCCATCACCGAAATCACCCGCCGCCACGAAGTCCTACGCACCACCTTCACCGAACACGACGGCATCCCCCACCAAGTCATCCACCCCACCCCCCACCACCACACCACCCGCCACGACCTCACCCACATCGACCCCCGACACCACGACCACCACATCCACACCATCCTGCGCAGCGAACTCGACAAACCCTTCGACCTCACCGCAGGTCCACTCCTACGCGCCCACACGATCCGACTCACCAACACCAGCCACGTGCTCTGCCTCACCTGGCACCACATCGTCCTGGACGGCTGGTCCGTCGGCCTCCTCCACAACGAACTCGATCGCCTCTACACCGACCTCATCCACCAGCGACCCCCGTCGCTGCCACCGCTGAAGACCCAGTACGCCGACATCGCCCAACGCCAACGCCACCGCTGGGAAACCACCGACGCGCAGGACCACCTCGAGCAACTTGCCGCACGGCTCCGCGACGCCCCACCCGTCTGCCACCCACCCACCGACCGGCCGCGTCCCGACGCCACACCCGGCCCCACCGCCGTCCACCGCACCGAACTCCCCACCCACGCCCTCAGCACCCTGCACACCCTCGCCACCCACACCGGTTCCACCCCCTTCGGCATCCTCCTCGCCGCATTCCAACTACTCATCCACCGCTACACCACACAGAATCCCGTCGTCATCGGCACACCGCTGACGGGCCGCACCGATGCCGACGCCGAAAAACTCATCGGCTTCTTCGTCAACACCCTCCCCCTCGCCGTCGACATCCACCCCCACCACACCTTCCGCCAATTCCTCCACCACTCCCGCACCGTCCTCATGCACGCCGTCACCCACCAGGACATCCCCTTCGACAAACTCGTCGAACACACCCAACCCACCCGCGACCGACACACCCCACCCCTCATCCAAACCGTCTTCACGACGCTGGAAGGCACCGATCCGCTGCCGCTGCACACGGCCACGATGCGGCCGCTGCCGCTCGGCGAGGGGGTCGCGAAGTTCGACCTGACCGTCCAGGTGCAGGTGAAACCGGACCTGGTCGGGGTGTTTTTCGACTACGCCTGTGACCTGTACGAGCCCGGAACGATCGCAGAGCTGGCCGACAGCTACCGCGCCCTGGTCACCGCCGTCCTCGCCGACCCCGACCGGCCCCTGTCCAGGATGGACGCGGTCACCGACACCCAGCGGGAGCGGCTCGCCAGGCTGGTCGACCGCCCGGTTGAGGTCCCGGCCGGCGACCTGGGATGTGTGCCGCGCCTGGTGGCGGACGCGGCGGCACGGCATCCGGACGTGACGGCGGTCGTCGACGGGGCGGGTGCGCTGACCTACCGGCAGCTCGACGAGTGGTCCAACCACCTCGCCCACGAACTCCTACGACACGGCGCCCGACCCGACCACCCCATCGCCGTCAGCCTCCCACCCGGCACCCCCGCCATCACCGCCATGCTCGCCGTCCTCAAAACCGGCGCCGCCTACCTCCCCATCGACCCCACCGCACCCACCACCCGCCGACACCACCTCATCACCGCCTCCGCCGTCACCATCGTCATCACCGACGACACCGACACACCCCCCGGCGTCACCACCCTCGCCCCGGGCACGGGATCGCCCGGGGCCACGCTCCCGCCGCCCTCGGTCGGCATCCACCCGGATCAGGTGGCGTACGTGATCCACACCTCCGGGTCCACCGGCACCCCCAAGGGCGTGATGGTCCCCCACCGGGCGCTGACCAACCTGGTCCACTGGCATCTGGCCACCCATCCCAGCGGGCCCGGCGAGCGCCACGGGCAGATCGCCAGCCTCGGCTTCGACGCCGCCGTCTGGGAGATCTGGCCCGCCCTCGTCAGCGGCGCCACCCTGCACATCGCCGACCCCGCCGACCGACTCGACCCCGGCGCGCTGCACGACTGGATCCACCGGGAGGGCATCACGACGGCGTTCATGCCGACCCCGGTCGCCGAGGCCGTCCTCCGGCTGCCCACGCCGCCCGAGGGCCGCCTGCACACGCTGTTCACCGGTGGGGACGCCCTCACCACCCGGCCGGCCGAGCGCGCGCCGTACACCCTGTTCAACATCTACGGGCCCACGGAGACCACGGTCGCCGTCACGGTCGGGCCCGTGAGCCCCGACGGGGTCCACCGCCCCGACCTCGGTGTCCCCATCGCCGGCGCCCGCATCTATCTCCTCGACCCGGAACTCCGGCTCGTCCCGCCCGGGGCGCCCGGCGAGGTCTGCGTCGCCGGTGACGTGGTCAGTCGCGGCTACCTGAACAAGCCTGGGCAGACGGCCGAGCGGTTCCTGCCCGACCCCCACGGACCACCCGGCAGCCGCCTCTACCGCACCGGCGACCTCTGCCGCCTCCGCACCAACGGCACCCTCGA
>NZ_JBEYVB010000067.1:0-14514 GCF_040643815.1 Micromonospora sp. NPDC047074 | reverse complement strand
TCGGCGCCGACCTCACCGACCTCGTCCAGGTCACCACCTACCTCGTCAACATGAACGACTTCGGCGGCTACAACCAGGTCTGGGCCGAATACTTCAACACCACCGGACCCACCCGCACCACCGTCGCCGTCCACCAACTACCCCACCCACACCTACTCATCGAAATCCAGGCCGTGGCCCTTCTTCCGTCAGGAGGTCAGTCGTGAGTGAGATCGCGGAGCCGTTCAGCTTCCCGGGCTGGATCGCGGAGAACCAGCACCTGCTCAAGCCGCCGGTCGGCAACAAGGAGATGTTCCCGGGCGGGGACGACTTCATCGTGATGGTGGTGGGCGGGCCCAACCAGCGCACCGACTTCCACGTCGACCCGTACGAGGAGTTCTTCTACCAGGTCAAGGGCAACATGCACATCAACCTGATGCTCCCGGAGGGGCCGCGTACGGTGCACGTGCGCGAGGGCCAGATGTGGATGCTGCCGCGCAACACCCCGCACTCCCCGCAGCGTCCCGAGGCCGGCTCCATCGGAGTGGTCGTGGAGCGGGTCCGCGAGGAGGGCACGCTGGAGAAGTTCCAGTGGTACTGCACCGAGTGCGGGCACAAGGTGCACGAGGTCGAGTTGCAGGTGCGGGACATCGCCGCCGACCTGCCGCCGGTCTTCCAGGCCTTCTACGCCGACGAGGCCGCGCGCACCTGCGGCAACTGCGGCGCCCTGCACCCGGGCAAGGGCTGATGCCCGCCGGGTCCGGGTCGGTGCGGCCTCCGGTCGTCGACGTGCACACGCACGTCGTACCGAAGGGGTGGCCGGACCTCGGCGCGGAGTGCGGCGGGTCCGACTGGCCCTGGCTGCGGATCGACTCCGAACGCGCAGCCATGATCATGGTGGGGGAGACGGAGTTCCGCCCGGTCGGGGCGGAGTGCTGGGACGCGCCGACCCGGCTCGGCGACATGGACGCCGACGGCGTGGACGTGCAGGTCGTCTCGCCCACCCCGGTCTTCTTCGGCTACGACCGCCCGGCCGACCAGGCGGTGAAGGTCGCGCGGATCTTCAACGACCTCACCCTGGAGGTCACCGCCGCAGGGGGCGACCGGCTGGTGCCGTTCTGCCAGGTGCCGTTGCAGGACCCGGAGGCGGCCTGCGCCGAGCTGGACCGCTGCCTGGGGGCGGGCCACGCCGGTGTGGAGATCGGCAACCACGTCGGCGACCGTGACCTGGACGACGCCGGGATCGTGGAGTTCCTGACGCACTGCGCCGAGGTGGGCGCGCCGGTCTTCGTGCACCCCTGGGACATGCCGGGCGGCCCCCGGCTGGACCGGTGGATGGCCCGTTGGCTCGTCGGGATGCCCGCCGAGACGCACCTGTCGGTGCTGGCGCTCATCCTCGGCGGCGTCTTCGACCGGGTGCCCGAGACGCTGCGGATCTGCTTCGCCCACGGCGGCGGCAGCCTCCCGTTCTGGCTGGGCCGCGCCGACAACGCCTGGCACCGCCGGGGTGACCTGGTCCGCGGCTCGTCCTCCGCCCCGCCCAGCTCGTACGTGGACCGGTTCTGCGTCGACTCGGTGGTCTTCTCCGCGCCGGCGCTGCGGCTGCTTGTCGACACGATGGGCGCCGACCGGGTGCTGGTGGGCAGCGACTACCCGTACCCGCTGGGGGAGCGGCCGGTCGGCCGGGTGGTGCACGAGGCGGACTTCCTGACCGGGGAACAGCGCGGGATGCTGCTCGGCGGCAACGCGCTGCGCTTCCTCGGCCGCTGACGACGGTACGCCGTCCGCGAGCTGCCGCCGATCCACCCTGCTACCGACGGTCCGGGCCGGTCGCCTGACACGACCGGCCCGGGACGAGCGCACGGACGACGGCCCGTCTCAGGAGTGCGGGCAGGTGTCCCGGTACTCCTCGATCGCCGTTCCCCGCGGGGCGGGGCAGAGAAACTGCTCGTAGCGGGTGTCGTCGTCGACGAACCGCTTGAGCCAGGAGATGCTGTACTTCGCCACCGTCACGTTCGACGAGGTGGGCGCGGAGTGGCTCGCCGCGTTCAACTCCAGGTACGCCTTGTCGAGGGTGGCCGGCAGGCTGGTGTAGAACGGCTCCGAGTGCGACGAGACGGGTGCCACCGAATCGTTCTCGGCGCCGACGACCAGGGTCGGTACGCGCACCGACGACCAGTTCTTGACGGTGTGCCAGCCGGTCAGCGGGATCGCCGCCTGCAACGTGGGCCGGGTGTTGGCCGCCGACAGGCTGCCCCCGCCGCCCATCGAGTGGCCCATCACGGCGAGCCGGTTCCGGTCGATCCGGGTGCGGACCGTGCTGCTGTTCGTCAGGTGGTCCAGGGCGGCCAGCAGTTGGCTGCCGCGGCTGGCCGGCTGGTCGTACACGGACAGGGTGTCGATGGTGATGACGACGAAGCCCTGCGAGGCCAGGCGCGGGCCGAGCCAGGCGACGCTGGACTGGCGCGCGGTGAAGCCGGGGGAGATGGCCACCGCGCCGAAGGTGCCCTCGGCGGTGCTGGTCGGGTAGTAGATCGTCCCGCCGCCGAAGCCGCTGACGGTGCCGGCGGCGACGGTGGTCTGCGCGATGGCGAACGGGCCGCGGGTGGCTTCGATGCTGGCCACGGTGGGTGCCGGCCCACGCTCGTACGGGTTGGCCGCGAGCGGCGTGGCCGGGGGCACGTCCCGGGCGCCGGCCGGTGCGGCGGGGGTGGCGGCCAGGCTCGCGCCGAGCAGGGCGAGAGCCAGCAGCGGCCGGGCGGCGCGCGTGGACCAGCGCCGGTCCGGGCGGGGGTGAAGGTCGGGTATGGGTTGCACGTCGGACGCTCCCCTGTGGCGGTGGAAGGTGACCCGGTCGCCGGGCCACCGATAGACATCGATCAACATTGATCTAAGTCAATACTCCGCACCCGGAGGCGGCGGGGAACATCCCGGTCGGGTCATGTCAGGGGGATATGGCGCCCGTCGCGGGACCGGCCCGGCCGTGTCGCCCGGCGAGCGGGGGCCGAACCAGGCAGGATGACGGGATGGCCGAGCCGCACGACCTGACCGCGCTGGAGCAGGCCGCCGCGATCGCCCGGGGCGAGCTGTCCAGCGTCGAGCTGGTCGAGCACCACCTGACGCGGGTCGACGCGCTCGGCGACACCGTCGGCGCGTTCGTCACGGTCACCCCCGAGGCGGCCCGCACGCCGGCGCGCGCCGCCGACGCCGTGCCGGCCGAGCAGCGTGGCCCGTTGCACGGCGTGCCGACCGCGATCAAGGACCTGACCCTCACCGCTGGCGTGCGCACCACCTTCGGCTCGGCGGCGTTCGCCGACTTCGTGCCGCCGGTGGACGCCGACGTGGTCCGGTTCATGGCGGCGGCCAGGCTGGTCAGCCTGGGCAAGACCACCACCTCCGAGCTGGGCTGTTCGCTCTACTCGGAGGGGTTGGTCGCGCCGCCCGCCCGCAACCCGTGGGACCTGGCGTACACCGCGGGTGGCTCCAGCGGCGGGGCGGCGGCGGCCGTCGCGGCCGGGCTGGTGCCGATCGCCCAGGGCTCCGACGGCGGCGGCTCGCTGCGCATCCCCGCGTCGCTGTGCGGCCTGGTCGGCTACAAGCCGAGCCGAGGCCTGGTCTCCGGCGGCCCGGTCGGCTCGGGCGGCTACGGCCTGCCCACCAACGGGCCCATCGGGCGGACGGTCGCCGACGTGGCGGCGCTGCTCGACGTGCTGGCCCGGCCGGTGCCGGGCGAGCCCTACCTGGCGCCCGCCCCGCCTCCGGGCGGCTGGCTCGGCGCGGCGCGGGCGGCCGACCCGGGCCGGCTGCGCGTCGGGCGGTTCACCGCGCCGATGCTCGCCGACGAGCCGGTCCACCCCGACTGCCTCGCCGCCGTGGACCGGGCGGCCGCGCTGCTCACCGCCGCCGGCCACGAGGTGGTCGACGTTCCCGCGCCGCTCGGGCCCGCTGTCTGGCCGCTGTTCGAGATCGTCTGGTACGTGCTGGCGCTCGCGCCCGTGCCGATCGAGCGGGAGAGCGAGCTGCTGCCGTTGACCCGGCACCTGCGCGCCCGGGGCGCGGAGATCTCCGCCGGCACGCTCACCGCCACGCTGGGTGAGCTGCAGGCCCAGGTGCGCCTCGGAGTCCGCCGCACCGCCGGCTGCGACCTGCTGCTCTGCCCCACCCTCGCCGCGCCGCAGGCGCCGCTGGGCTGGTTCACCGAGGGTGGCGACCCGGCGGAGGATTTCGACCGGCAACGCCGGTTTTCGCCGTACTGCGCCGTGTTCAACGTCACCGGCGATCCGTCCGTGTCGCTGCCGGTGGGCGTCACGGCCGAGGGCCTGCCCGTGGGGGTGCTGCTCACCGGTCGGTACGGCGACGACGCGAGGTTGATCGCCACCGCTGCGCAACTGGAGCACTCCAGTGGCGGATGGGATCGCCACCCCGCAATCTGGCGGGCCACCGGCTCCGCTAACGTGAATAGCAGCGGTGTCGGGAGGTCGGCGCCATGATCGTCCACCCGACCCGGATCTTAAGGTCTCTTCTTCCGCCTGGGGGCGTTGGGATTGTCTGTAACCGAGACGTTGCTGGTCTTCGTCGGCATCCCGGCGGCCGCGGTGCTGGTGATCGCCGGTCTGGCGTACGCCGGTAGCCGTGGCGGCGGCGGTGGCGGCGCCAGGCGCTACCGGCCGGGCCGGTCCTTCGACTTCACTCCGGTCTGGTTCCTGGGCCGGCCGGAGCAGCTGGCCGACTCGGCCGGCACCGCACTGGCAGCGGGCGCGCAGGCGCCGGCGCTGACCAGCCGCAAGCAGGAGCAGGCCGGCATCGAGGCGCCGGCCGGTGGAACCGGAGGCGCAAGTGACCGTTGGTGAGAAGCAGGCCGGGACGGGGAACCCGCCCGAGGTGCTGGACGGGCCGTTCTCGACCCGCCAGCTGCTGCGCATCGACGAGGCCCTGCGCCTGGCCGACCGGGGCACCGGCCTGGTCTTCTCGGTGTTCGTCGGCGGCCTCGACGAGCCGATCCGGGAGCACGCCGAGCGGCTGCACCGCCAGCTCGCCGAGCCCGACAACTCGGTGCTGATCGCGGTGTCGCCCAACCAGCGGCAGCTGGAGATCGTCACCGGCCGGCGCGCCCGCAAGCGCATCCCGGACACGTACGCCCGGCTCGCCGCGCTGTCCATGGTGGCGGCCTTCGGCGGCGGCGACCTCGCGGGCGGCATCATCAACGGTCTCGACCAGCTCGCCAGCCACGCCGGCCGGGGCTGAGCCCGTAAGCACCGAAGCCCGGTCCGCGCCATGCGGACCGGGCTTCGTCGTGCCGGGGCGACGTCAGGCGCTGGCGCCGTCCTTCGCGCGGGCCCGCAGGGCGCGGACGACGCCGTCGCGGCCCTCGGCCACGAGCCGGCGCAGCGACGCCGGGTGGCCGTCGCCGGCCAACCACGCGTCGGTGGCGGCCACGGTGTCGTCGTCCACCAGGTGCGTCGGGTACGCCAGCAGCGCGAACTCCTGCGCCGGCTCGCTGTCCCGGCTGGCCCAGACCTGGGCCACCGTGGCGAAGTACTTCTCCCGGTAGGGCGTCGACAACTCGAGCTGCGCCGGGTGGACGAGGCCCTGCAACAGCGCCCGGTTGCGCCAGTTCGGCAGCGCGTCCGGGCCGGTCAGCTCGGCCCAGACGGCGGCCTTGTTCTCCGCCGTCGGCACCAGCGCGTGCGCGTACGCGGCCTCCCGCTCGCCGCTGGCCGTCCGGTCGCCGGCCAGTTCGGCCTCGATCTCGGCGGGACCGGCCGCGCCGTTGGCGACCAGGGTGTCCAGCAGCGCCCAGCGCAGCTCGGTGTCGATGGCCAGGCCGGCCGGGACGTCGGTGCCGGCCAGCCAGCCGCGCAGGACGGCCAGGTCCTCGGCGGACCGGGCCGCCGAGGCGTACGCGCGGGCCCAGGTGAGCTGGAAGCCGCTGCCTGGTTCCGCCGCCGTCAACGCCGTCCGCGCGGTGCGGGCCAGCTCCGCCCAGCCGGTCGGCGCCCAGGCCGGGTCGGCGTAGAAGACGAGTGCCGTGGTGGCCTGGCGCAGGGTCGCGTTGACCAGGTTGATGTCGGCCTCGGCGGGCAACCCGGCCAGCACCAGCGCCACGTAGTCACGGGCCGCGAGTTCGGAGTCGCGGGTCATGTCCCAGGCAGCCGTCCAGCACAGCGCGCGGGCCAGCGACGACTCCAGGCCGGCGATGTGCTGCACCACGGTGGCCATCGACCGCTCGTCGAGGCGCAGCTTGGTGTAGGTGAGGTCGTCGTCGTTGAGCAGCAGCACGTCGGCGGCGGGCACCCCGCTCAACGCGGTCACCTCGGTCCGCTCGCCGGTGACGTCGACCTCGTGCCGCTCGCGCCGGACCAGCCGGCCGTCGGTGAGGTCGTAGAGGCCCACCCCGATCCGGTGGGTACGCAGCGTCGGGTGCGCGGCGGGCGCCTCCTGGTGGATCACGACCCGCTCGTAGCTGCCGTCCGCGCCGATCGTCAGCTCCGGCCGCAGGGTGTTGACCTGCGCCGTCTCCAGCCACTGGGCGGCGAACTTGCGCAGCTCCCGGCCGGAGGCCGCCTCCAGCTCGGAGAGCAGGTCGTCGAAGGTGGCGTTGCCCCACGCGTGCTTGCCGAAGTAGGCCCGCAGGCCGGCCACGAAGGGCTCCTCGCCGACGTACGCGACCAGCTGCTTGAGTACGCTCGCGCCCTTGGCGTAGGTGATGCCGTCGAAGTTGACCTCGACGGCCTCCAGGTCCGGCATCTCGCAGTAGACCGGGTGGGTGGAGGAGAGCTGGTCCTGCCGGTAGCCCCAGTTCTTCCGGATGGACAGGAACGTCGTCCAGGCGTCGCCGAACCGGGTGGCGTTCGTGTTGCACCAGTGGCTCGCCCACTCGGCGAACGACTCGTTCAGCCACAGGTCGTTCCACCAGCGCATGGTGACCAGGTCACCGAACCACATGTGCGCCAGCTCGTGCAGGATCGTGTTCGCCCGCTGCTCGTACTCGTAGTCGGTGACCTGCGAGCGGAAGATGTAGTGCGCCTCGGCGTGCGTGACGCAGCCGAAGTTCTCCATCGCGCCGGCGTTGAAGTCGGGCACCCAGAGCTGGTCGTACTTCGGCAGCGGGTAGCGCACGCCGAACTTCTCGTGGAAGAAGTCGAAGCCCTGCTTGGTGATCAGGAAGAGGTCGTCCGAGTCGAGGTACTGCGCCATCGAGGCCCGGCAGAACGCCCCGAGGTCGATGCCGTCGTGGGTCTCGCGCACCTCGTGGTACGGCCCCGCGCAGAGGGCGGTGATGTAGGTGCTCATCCGCGCCGAGGTGGTGAGGTGGACCGTCTTGAGGCCCTCGCCGGCCGCCTCCTCGCGCTCCACCGGCATGTTCGAGACCACCTTCCAGTGGCCCGGGACGGTGGCGTGCCAGGTGTAGACGCTCTTCAGGTCGGGCTGGTCGAAGCAGGCGTAGACGCGCTGGGCGTCGGCCGTCTCGAACTGGCTGTAGAGGTAGGTCTCACCGTCGACCGGGTCGACGGTGCGGTGCAGGCCCTGCCCGCTGTTCGAGTACGCGAAGTCCGCGTCGACCAGCAGCGTGTTGTCACTGTCGAGTCCTGACAGCGTCAGGCCCTTCTCGGCCGACCAGTCGCTCAGGTCCACCGGGGCGCCGTTCAGCGTCGCCGACCGCACGGAGTCGGCGGCCAGCTCGATGAAGGTGCTCGCGCCGGGCTCCGTGCACCTGAACCGGACCTCCGTCGTCGAGCGGAAGGTGCGACCCTCGGCCGCTTGAGGGGCGGACGAGAGGTCCAGAGTGATGTCGTACCCGGTCACGTCGAGCAGTCGGGCCCGCTCGGTGGCCTCGACCTGCGTCAGATTGCGCACTCCCGGCACTGTTCGTCTCCATCCCGTTCTCGCCGGACGCCCTGGTGGCGTCGTCATCGACCGCTCGTGACGGCCGGATTCGAGTCTTCCATGCACGAACGCCCTGTGGTGGGCGAGGTCACGCTCTCATTCCGGTGCCGGGCGACACCCGGCGGGGTGAAGATCGGGCAAGGCGCCGGGAGGCCGGCGCCACCCGTCGCGAAGGGACTCACCGTGAGCGAGCGTGCCGCCGTAGACATGTTCTTCGACCCCCTCTGCCCGTGGGCCTGGATCACCTCCCGGTGGCTGCTGGAGGTCGAGCAGGTCCGGGAAGTGGACATCCGCTTCCGGGTGATGAGCCTGTCGGTGCTCAACGAGGGCCGGGAACTGCCCGAGCAGTACCAGGAGCTGATGCGGACCGGTTGGGGCCCGGTGCGGGTCTGCATCGCGGTGGAGCAGCGGTACGGGCAGGACGCCGTCCGGAAGCTCTACACCGCGCTCGGCACCCGGATCCACCTCGGGCAGGAGAAGATCTCGCCGGAGCTGTTCGTGGCCGCGCTGGCCGACGCGGGGCTCGACCCGACGCTGGCCGACGCCGCCGAGGGGGCCGGCTACGACGAGGCGCTGCGGGCCAGCCACGAGGCCGGCATGCGCCCGGTCGGCACCGATGTCGGCACTCCCGTGATCCACGCGCCCGGCCCGGACGGCGGCACGGTGGCCTTCTTCGGCCCGGTGATCACGCCGGCCCCGAAGGGTGAGGCCGCCGGCCGGCTCTGGGACGGTGTCCTGCTGGTCGCCGGCACCCCGGGCTTCTACGAGCTGAAGCGCTCCCGGGAGCTCGGACCCATCTTCGACTGACAGCGAGGCGGCAGGGGGTCGCGTCGGATCCCACCCGGTTCCCGACACGACCCCTTGAGCGTCGGGGGAGGTGCCGGGTGGGGCGGGCGTCACCAGGGCGGTGACGGGATCGTTGGCCCCGGTGTCCGCCGCAGCGACCCGCAGGGCCGCACACCCGCAGCTCGTGGAGGCAGTTCCGATGGCAAAGCACCGTGCGTCCGGTGACGATCCGTCGAGCCGGGAGGGGGTGACCGGAGGGCCGGACACGGCGTACTGGTCGGTCGACGACTCCCGCTGGCCGGCGGTCCGCCCCGACCTGCCCGCTCACATGGTGGACCTGCTCGCCCCGCCGATCGTGGTCGGTGTCGCCCGCGTGCCGGTCACCTCCCGGCTCACCCCGCCGGCTGAACGCCGGCCCGGCACGCCCGCCGAACCCCGGCCCACCCCGCCGGCCGAACCACGGCCCACGACTCCCGCCGGGTCCGTCCCGCCGACCGGGCAGCAGCCCACCCCGCCGACCGGGTCCCGGCCGGTGCCGGCAGAGCATCGGGCCGGCGCGCCGACCGGGCTGCGCAGGATCCTGTCCGCCGGGCCGGGCGCGCCGGGCCGCCGACCGGGTGGCGCTCCCGCGCCGGCAGGCCGGCACCGCCGCGGGTCGGGCCAGCCCGACCGCACGTCCTGAACCTGGCATTCCGCCCGTAGCTCTTTCAACTGGTGGACGCCGAGCGGGTCCCGCATCGGCGGCACCGCCGTCGCCGGTAGCGTCTGCGCACATGACGGTCGTGCATCCGATCGCCCGGGCCTGGATCACCACTGGCGGCACCGGCGCGCAGAACTACGACGAGTTCGCCGACGACGCGGAGATCACCGCGATCATCGAGGCGAACCCGCACAGTGCTCTCGGCATCGAGATGCCGCACCGGGCGCCGGAGAGCCTGGGGAAGTCCTTCCTCGACGCCCTGCCGGACGCGGTGACCCGTCTCGCCGAGGCCAAGGCCGACGGCAGCTACACCCCGGCGGAGCAGGTCGTGGTCCTCTACCGGATCAGCGCCCCCGGTGAGGAGAACGCGTACGGCCTCTTCGCCATGGTCGACACCGACCAGATCTCCACCCGGGCCGACGAGCCAGGCCTGGTCATCCGCAACGAGGACGTCTTCATCGCCAAGGTGCGGGAGCGGGTGGCCCTGGCCGAGGCGCTGGGCCACCTGCTGTCGCCCGTACTCCTGCTCCAAACCGGGCGCGGCGACGAGCTGCACGCCGCCCTCGCGGCGGCGAGCGACGCGGCCGGCGCCCCGGCCGCGACCGACACCGACCAGGCCGGGCGCACCCACGCCATCTGGCTGGTCGGGCCCGGCCCGCGCCAGGACGAGCTGACCGCCCTGGCGGGCGGCGGCGAGCTGGTCGTGGCCGACGGCAACCACCGCAGCCTGGCCGCGCAGACCGGCGGTCTGCCGCGTTTCCTGTCCGTGATCACGACGCCGGCGTCCGTGGCGATCCAGCCCTACAACCGGCTGGTCAGCGAGCTGACCACCGCCACCGCCGACGAGCTGCTCGACCGGCTCCGCGCCACCGGCGCGGAGGTCACCCCGATCGACGGCCCGGTCGAGGTGCCGGCGACCGGCGGCACCGTCCACCTCCGCCTCCCCGGCCGGGGGTACGCGGTCGCCCTGCCGCACATCGGCGACAACCGGTTGGAGAACCTGGACCACGCCCTGGTCGAGCGGCTGCTGCTGCGCGACGCGCTCGGGCTGGACCCGGGCGACAAGCGGATCACCTACGTCGGCGGCGACTACCCGGCGAGCTGGCTGACCGGCGAGGTCGACGCGGGCCGGGCCGAGCTGGCCGTGCTGATCGCCCCGGTGACCGTCGACGACTTCGTGGCGGTGAACCTGGCCCGGGAGAAGATGCCGCGCAAGAGCACCTGGTTCACCCCGAAGGCGCGCGGCGGCCTGGTGGTCGCCGAGCTGTCCCGCTGAGTTGTGACGAATCCGCCTCCGGGGCGCCGCCCGCGCGTCGTCCCGGAGGCGCGCCTGACAGACTGCGCGGTATGCGCGTCTACCTGGGATCCGACCACGCCGGTTTCGAGCTGAAGGTGCACCTGGTCAACCACCTGGCCAAGCAGGGGTACGACGTGGTCGACGTCGGCCCGCACGGCTACGACCCGGACGACGACTACCCGGCCTTCTGCCTGCACACCGGTGACCGGGTGGTGGCCGACGGGGGCAGCCTCGGGGTGGTCATCGGCGGCTCGGGCAACGGCGAGCAGATCGCCGCGAACAAGGTGGCCGGCGTCCGGGCCGCCCTCGCCTGGAGCGTCGACACCGCCCAGCTGGCCCGCGAGCACAACGACGCGAACATCGTCGCGGTCGGCGCCCGGCAGCACACGCTGGACGAGGCCACCGCCATCGTCGAGGCGTTCCTGACCACGCCGTTCTCCGGCAACGAGCGGCACGCCCGCCGGATCACCCAGATGGCCGACTACGAGACCACCCGCCAGCTCCCCAGGCTCCCCTGACCACCCCTCGGCCTGGCAGCCCGTCTGTCGACCTGGCTGCTTGGCCGGTGTGGCTGTGTGGTCGCCTGGCGTAGATCTTGGACGGATCAGGCCCCCACAGGGGCCATTTCTCGCCAAGATCTGCGGCGGCGGCGGATCGTGCGGCGGCGGCGGATCGTGCGGCGGTGGGGGATCGTGCGGCGGTGGGGGACGCGGGGCAGGTCGTCAGCGGCGGGGTAGGTCCTCGCGCGGTGTCCAGTTGCGGCGGATGATCATCACCCGCTCCTCGGCCTCGGCCAGGTCCTGCTCCGTGGGGCGGGCGGCGTCGCGGGCCCGCATCGCGGCCGTCACGCTCACCTGGGACGAGCCGGGCCCTACCAGCCCGCGCAGGCCGCGTTCGCCCTCGTCACCTGAGCCGCCCCGGCGGCCGCGTGGCGGCTCGGGGCTGTCGTGCACCCCGCTGGTCGCCGCGTTCGGCCTCTCGGCCCCGCCCGCATCTCCGGTCGGGTGCCGTAGCCGGCGCCGGCGTCGTTCCACGTCCCCCATCAGCAGACCGTACCGCCCCGGGACGACCGGCGCCGGCCCCCGCCCGCCACCCGGTCGGGCAGGCGCGGGGCCTCGGCGACCCGCCCGTGCGCCCCTCCGGGATCGGCGGACGGTTTGCCGGCTGGCTACCCTCGAAACAGACGGCGGCCGGTGGTCGCCGTCGGTCCAGGGGAGGGGACGAGATGGTCGACCAGACGCAGCCGTGGGCCGAGCGGACCGTCGAGGTACCGCCGCAGCCCGGTGCCGAGGTGCCGCCGCAGCGCGACCCGTACCGGCGGGGGGTGGCCTCGGTCGGGCAGTCCCGCACGTCGCGCACCGAGCCGTTCCCCGTCGTCGAGCACGAGCCGACGGGCACGGGCTGGCCGGACGCGCCGGCCCCGCGCCGTCCGCTGAGCTGGCATGTCGAGCAGTTGAAGCGCGGCGGCGAGTGGAGTGCCGCCGGCGGGCTGTTCGCCTTCGTCTGCTGGGGGATCTGGGCCATCTCGGGCGGCGGCGATCTCGCCGGCCCGTTCCTGATCTTCCTGCTGAGCCTGCTGGTGGCCGCCGGCCTGTTCGCGTTGGCCCGCCTGCTCGGCCGGGTGGTGCTGGAGCGGCAGTTGGGCCGGGTGCGGCGCAGCGCGCGCGGGGCGCACCTGGTGACGGCGGTCTTCCTGGCCGGTCTCGGGATCGCGTATCTCCAGCAGACCGAGTGGGTCGTGTCGGCCTGGAACTGGATCAGCAACAACTGACCGTACGCCCGGGCGGGCCGGCCTGTGCCGCCCGCCCGTGCGCCCGGTCGCGGCGTGTCGCGACCTCCGGTCGTTCCACCAGATCGCCGGCTGCTTACCCGGCCCGCCGCGGTTCATCCGCGCCCGGCCGGTGCTGACCGGCAGGTCAGTGCTTTCCGCCGTGGCTTTCCGCGTCCGCCTTCGGAGAGGCCACCCGGGCCGCCGGGTCCTCGACGCCGGGTTCCCCGCCGTCCGGAGCCACCATTCCGTCGTAGTTGTAGACCGTGCCGTCCTCGCCGTGCTGCTTCGTGGTCCGGACGTAGCGGTGCATCATCCCGTCGATCTCCACCTCCAGGAGGGCGTCGCCGCCCGTGTCGATGGAGCTGCCGTCGCGGGGGCCGCCAACGAGGTGTGCCTTCGTGTTCGTATCCATGCCAAGGCCCTACCCGGGCGGTCCTGGTGCAAAACGGGCGGCGTCCGGTGGGACGGTCAGGTCGCGCCGGGCCACGGTATGACCGACGCGGGATGTGTCGGGCCATTGCCAGCCATCGATATATATCCATAGGCTCCCGCCATTGGTTGCCGGTGCGTCGTCTCGGCGCGCCGCGAGGTTCGGGAGGCTCCCATGGTTCGTTGGCGCACACTCGTCGGCCGGCTGGCGGTCGCGTTGGTGGCGGTCACCGCCGGTTCGCTCGTCCTGGCCGCTCCGGCCGCTGCCAAGCCCGCGTCCGACGTGACGCCGAACGTCGTGGGTGGGACGCTGGCCGCGCAGGGGGAGTTCCCCTTCATGGTCCGGCTCTCCATGGGCTGCGGTGGCTCGCTCTACAGCCCGCAACTCGTGCTGACGGCTGCGCACTGCGTCGGCGGGACCGGTGCGAACACCAGCATCACCGCCACCCTGGGCGTCGTCGACCTCCAGTCGTCGAGCCGGATCCAGGTGCGCTCCAACTACGTCTACCGGGCACCCGGGTACAACGGCACCGGCAAGGACTGGGCCCTGATCCGGCTGGCGACGCCGGTCACCACGCTCCCCACGCTGAAGATCGCCACCAGCACCGCGTACGACAACGGCACCTTCACGGTCGCCGGCTGGGGCGCCACCCGGGAGAACGGCGCGCAGCAACGCTACCTGCGCAAGGCGACCGTGCCGTTCGTCAGTGACGCCACCTGCAACTCGTACTACGGGGGCGACATCATCCCGAGCGAGGAGATCTGCGCGGGCTACGCCAGCGGTGGCATCGACACGTGCCAGGGGGACTCGGGCGGCCCGATGTTCCGCCGTGACGCGAGCAACGCCTGGATCCAGGTCGGGATCGTGAGCTGGGGCAACGGCTGCGCCCGTCCCTCCTACCCCGGCGTCTACACCCAGGTGAGCTACTTCGCCCCGGCGATCGCCTCGGCCGCGGCGAGCCTCGGCGGCTGACCCGGAAGGGGCCCGGGGGTCCGGCCGGCTCGTCCGGCCGGACCCCCGCGTGCTGCGCCGATCGGGAACCGGCGCCGTCGTCCCAGTCCCGGCGCTGTCGGGAGGCGCGACCGGCTCGGCCGCACCACGGCCGCCGACCGACGTAGCCGCGGCGCGGGGTCGGATCAGGCGAAGCGGGTCGGGGAGAAGGGGGCGGGGTCGACGGGCGGCGGGGCGTCGACCGCCAGGGCGGCGAGCAACGCGCCCGCCGCGGGCGAGGTCTGGATGCCGTAGCCGCCGAGCCCGGCCATCCAGAGGAAGCCCGGCGCGTCCGTCGCCGGGCCGATCACCGGCACGTCGTCCGGCGCGGCCGTCCGCAGCCCGGCCCAGACCCGGTGGACCCGGCGGATGTCCAGCGTGGTCGCCTCCCGGACCCGTTCGACGGCGATCGCCACGTCGAGGTCGTCGGGGCGGGCGTCGCCGGGCGGCGTCGGGGTGGTGTCGCACGGGGAGACCAGCAGGCGTCCCGACTCCGGTTTGAAGTAGAAAGTGTTGTTCACGTCGCCGACCATCGGCCAGTGCGTCGCGGGGTCCCCGGCCGGGGCGTCCACCAGGAATGCGGTGCGGCGCAGCGGGGTCAGCCCCACCGGTCGTACGCCGGCCGCCGTCGCGACCTCGTCGGCCCAGGCGCCCGCCGCGTTGACGACGACCCG
>NZ_JBEYVB010000066.1:0-16253 GCF_040643815.1 Micromonospora sp. NPDC047074 | reverse complement strand
ACGGCCGGCACCCCCACAGGGGCGCCGGCCGCCGGCATCCCCACCACCAAATCTTGGACAGTTACCGCTCACACCCAACGACAACTGTCCAAGATCTCGGCGCGAGGAACGGCGAGCACGGCTGATGCATCCGGCCAGAGAGAACGCGGCGCCAGGCAGCAGGCAGCAGGCAGCAGGCGCCAGGCGCCAGGTAGCAGGCGCCAGGTAGCAGGCGCCAGGTAGCAGGCGCCAGGCGCCAGGCAGCAGGCAGTGACGGCCGGCGGTGGGCCGGACACGGACCGGCCCCCGTACCGCGGTTGCGGGACGAGGGCCGGTGTGGAGGTGGGTGGCGGGTCAGGTGGCGCTGATGGTGCCGGTCATCAGCAGCGCGAGGACCAGGGTGCCCACCGCGACCCGGTACAGCACGAAGACGTAGAGGGTGTGGTGGGCGACGTAGCGCAGCAGCCAGGCGATGGCCGCGTACCCGACGCCGAAGGCGATGATCGTGGCGACGACCATCTGGACCACGCTCGGCACCGACGTGCCGGGGGCCGCCGGCTCGAAGACGTCGCCGACGCTGAAGATCCCGGACATCACCACCGCCGGGATGGCCAGCAGGAACGAGTAACGCGCCGCCGCCTCCCGGGTGAGGTTGAGGAACAGCCCGGCGGTGAGCGTGCCACCGGAGCGGGACACCCCGGGGATCAGCGCCATCGCCTGGGCGAAACCCATCACCACGCCGTCGCGCATCCGGAAGTTCTCCAGGGTGCGGGTCTGCCGCCCCCAGTACTCGGCGAACGCCAGCACGAACGCGAACACGATAAGCGTGGTGGCCACCAGCCAGAGGTTGCGGCCGGCGGTGCGGATCTGGTCCTTGAACAGGAAACCGAACAGCCCGATCGGGATCGAGCCGACGATGACGTACCAGCCCATCCGGTAGTCGAGGCTGGACCGGACCGACTTGTCCCAGATGCCGACCACCCAGGTCCGGGTGATCCGCCAGATGTCCTTCGCGAAGTAGATCAGCACCGCCGCCTCGGTGCCCAACTGGGTGACCGCGGTGAACGACGCCCCGGCATCGCGGTCGAAGAAGATCGCCGAGGTGATCCGCAGATGCCCGGACGAGCTGACCGGCAGGAATTCGGTCAGGCCCTGCACGATGCCCAGGACAATGGCCTCGACCCAGGTCACTCGCCGACTCCCGAGAGGTCCAGCGCCTCGGCGACGGTACGCAGGGTCTGCACGCCGCTGTCCCGGTCCGCCGCGAACAGGGTCACGGACAGGGTGGTGACGCCGGCGGCGGCGTACTCCCGCATCCGCTCGGCGATGCGCTCCTTCGGGCCCAGCAGCGAGGTGCGGTCGATGAACTCCAGCGGCACCGCGGCGGCGGCGTCGCGCTGCCGCTTGGCCAGGTACAGGTCCTGGACCTCGCGGGCGGCGTCGCCGTAGCCCATCCGCGTGGCGAGCTGGTTGTAGAAGTTCTGCTTCCGGCTGCCCATGCCGCCGACGTAGAGGGCGGCGTACCAGCGGACCAGTTCGGCGCAGGTGGCGATGTCGTCGCCGACCACCACGGGCACCGACGGGACCACGTCGAAGCCGGCGAGGTCCTTGCCGGCCTTCGCCCGCCCGGCGCGCACCGACGCGAGCTGCTCCTCGGCGAACTCGGGGGCGTAGAAGATCGCCAGCCAGCCGTCGGCGATCTCGCCGGCCAGCTCCAGGTTCTTCGGGCCGACGGCGGCGAGGTAGATCGGGATGTGCTCGCGCGGCGGGTGGAAGCCCAGCTTCAACGCCTTACCCGGGCCGTCGGGCAGCGGCAGCGTGTAGAACTCGCCGTCGTACTCGACGTTCTTGCGGGCCACGGCCAGCTTCACGATGTCCACGAACTCGCGGGTGCGCGCCAACGGCTTGCCGAAGCGGACGCCGTGCCAGCCCTCGGAGACCTGCGGGCCGGACACGCCGAGGCCCAGCCGGAACCGGCCGCCGGAGAGCCCGTCGATGGTCGCCGCGGTCATCGCGGTCATGGCGGGGGTACGGGCGGGGATCTGCATCACCGCGCTGCCCAGGTCGATCCGTTCCGTCTGCCCGGCCATCCAGGCCAGCATGCTCGGCGAGTCGGAGCCGTAGGCCTCCGCCGCCCACACCACCGAGTAGCCGAGCCGGTCCGCCTCCTGAGCGAAAGCCAGATGATCAGCCGGTGTGCTCCACGCCGTCTGGTATCCGAGGCTGAGCCCGAGTCGCACTAGGTCCTCCCCCATTTGCACCACAGGTCGCATCAGGTTACGCAATGCCCGAAGGTGACCCGTTCACCGGCTCGCCACTACCGGACCCGGCCCCGGACCGTCGGAAACGCGACGCGCCGGGCAGACTTGACGGGAGCGAGGATATCGGCGGGGCCTGGTTCGAAATAAGGTTCACCCATGCAACAGCGACCGCTCGGCCGAAGCGGGCTGGCGGTTTCGCGGCTCGCGCTCGGCACCATGACCTGGGGCCGGGACACCGACGCCGACGACGCGGCCGCCCAGCTGAAGAGTTACCTCGACGCGGGCGGGAACCTGATCGACACCGCCGACGTCTACGGCGACGGCGACGCTGAGTCGGTGATCGGGTCGCTGCTGGGTTCCCTGGTGCCCCGCGAGGATCTGCTGATCGCCACGAAGGCGGGCCTGCGCCCCGGCAACGGCCGGCGCCGGGACGGCTCCCGGGGGCACCTGCTGCGTACGCTGGACGCCTCGCTGCGCCGGCTCGGCACCGACCACGTCGACCTGTTCCAGTTGCACGGCTACGACCCCGACACGCCGTTGGAGGAGACGCTCGCCGCGCTCGACCACGCGGTGGCCAGCGGCCGGGTCCGCTACATCGGGGTGTCGAACTTCGCCGGCTGGCAGACCGCGCGGGCGGCCGCGTGGCAGACCGCCTGGCCGGGCCGCGCCCCGGTGGTGGCGGCGCAGGTGGAGTACTCGCTGCTGGAGCGGGGTGTGGAGCGGGAGGTGCTGCCCGCCTGCGAGGCCCTCGGGCTCGGGGTGCTGCCCTGGTCGCCGCTGGGTCGCGGAGTGCTCACCGGCAAGTACCGGCACGGCCGGCCCGCCGACTCGCGGGCGGCGTCGCCGCACTTCGAGCGGTTCGTCGCCACCTACCTGGAGCCCCGCTGCTCGAGCATCGTGGAGGCGGTCGCCACCGCCGCCGGTGGGCTGGGCGTCTCGCCGCTGGAGGTGGCGCTGGCCTGGATCCGCGACCGGCCCGGGGTGGTGGCGCCGATCCTCGGTGCCCGGACGGTCGGGCAGTTGCTCGGTGCGCTCCAGGTCGAGCGGATGACCCTGCCGGAGGAGATCGTCACCGCGCTCGACGACGTGTCGGCCGTGCCGGTCGGCTACCCCGAGCGCGACAGCTGACCCCACGCGCGGGCCGGCCCGGCCGGCCGGCATCCCGGCGGCAGCGAACAACGGCAGCCACCGGCGCCGGCAGCGCGGTGGTGATGTCGGCGAGACGGTACGCCGCCCGTACGGCTCAGGGCGTGGGGCGCTGGCCGGGGAGATCGCGTACGGCGGCGAGGAAGCGGGACTGGTCGTCGCGGGTGGCCGGGTTGACGATCCGGATCCAGGAGCCGTCGTCGAACACGATGGTCGACGGGAACTGCATGAGGCGGGCGCCGCTGTGGTCGGAGTCGATCCGGGCGATGCGCCGCCGGTCCACGCTCCAGAGCACCTGGGGGCGGCGCCGGTCCTCGCGGCCCTCGTCGGGGCGGCGGCCCATCCGCAGCAGGTGCAGCCGGGTGTCGGTGACCGCCAGCGGGGTCCCGGTGTAGCGCTCGAGGAAGAGCAGCAGGCTGCCGGCGAGCGTGGCCAGGTCGCCGCTGAAGACGTACCGCCGCCGGTAGGCGATCTCGGCGAGCTGGTCGGCCAGCGGCCGGTAGCGGCTGAGCCGGAACAGCGCCCGGAACGCCTCCTGCTCGTCGGTGAGCGGCAGCGGCTCCCGGGGCTCGGCGCCCGCCGGCGGTGGCTCCGGCTCGGCCGGCGCGGGCGTGCCCGCGGCGAGGACTGCGGCCTTGCCGGGCAGCAGCAGGACGCCCGCGGCGATCCGTACGGGCGTCATCACCGCGTCCACCCACGCGACCGGGTTGACGATGTTGAGCAGCCCGAACAGGGCGCGCGGGTCGAGCGCCTCGGCCACCTCCGCGTTGACCCGGTCGACGAGTTGGCTGCCGGCCCGGTGGTTCTCCGGGGCGCGCACCGGCGCCAGGCCGACGTAGCGGACCTCCTGGTCGGGCAGCAGCGGCGCGACCAGCGCGCGCTCCGGCTCGTCCGTGGTGCGGAACTCGTCGCGCAGTTCGCGGGCCTTGTCCCGCGCGGCCCGCGCCCCGCCCAGCACCGCGTCGGTCAGCCGACCGAGTCGACCCAGCCCTCCGCTCACGCCCCGCCCCCTCGCCCGACCGTCACCTGCCGGCCGGCTGGTCCGCCGGCGGCTGCCCGAAGACATTCTGGTCGATCCACTCGGCGCCGTCCTGCACGGCCGCCTCGACCTTGTCGCCGACCGGCTCCATGCCCGGCACCGACAGACCGGAGACCAGCGCGACGGTGCCCCAGGTCGCGCCGTGCACCACGGAGTTCGGGACGTTCCACGGCAGGTTGGTGACCCAGTCCCGGCCGATCATCCGCGCCCCGTCGGCCATGCCGTGCGCCCGCAGCGCCCCCATGCGTTCGAGGGTGCTCATGTCGAACGGCGACCCGGACTTGCCGAGCTTCCAGGTGCCCTTCGCCGGGTCCAGGAACTTGTGGAACCACTTGTCGGCGTCGCCGGCGGCACGGCGCTTGTCGGCGTACTTCTGGCCGGTGCGCAGCGCCTTCTGCTTGTCGACCAGCTTGTCCAGGTGGTTGCGCAGCTTGCGCAGGTGGAGCAGGACCCGTTGCAGCAGCCGGATGACCTTCTGCAGGTGCGCCGCCAGCGGCCGGATGATCTTCAACATCCGGGCGAGCGCGATCATGCCCCGGGTGACGCCCAGCGCCATGCCGGCCGCCCAGGACGCCCCCGCGGTGAACGGGGCCATCAGCAGCGCGGTGACCAGTGTGACCAGCAGGAAGTTGACGAACTCGACGCAGATGTCGACCAGGACGTCGTGCACCATCTGCAACGCGTCGGCGACCCCCCGCAGATACTCGGCGGTGGCGGCGAACTGCTCGGCGACGTCCAGCAGTTGCTGCTCGACCTCGGCCATCCGCCGCCCGTACGCCTCACCGGACGGCGAGCGCCACCCGGCCTGCTCGGCCTGGCGCACGCCACGGTGGCGCGTCGCCAGCTCCCGCACCTGGTTGGCGAGGGCCTCCCATTCGGCGGCCTTGGCCCGCAGCGCGGCCGGTTCGCCGTCGACGAGGTCGACGAGCTGGATCAGCGGCCAGGCGAGCGTCCGGCAGACGCTGTCGATGGCCTTGTCCACACCGGACAGCGCGTTGTCGACGCCGTTCCACAGCTCGACGGCACTGCCCGCGGGCCCGCTCACCGGCCCATCCCGCCGCCGATGGTCTTGAACGAGGCGTCGATGTCCTGCTCGTTGCGCTCGTAGGCCTCGGCCGTGTCGCCCAGCGCCCCGCCGACCCGCTCGAACGCGTCGTGGCCGGACCGGAACAGCTCCATCCCGCCGGTGACCTGCTCGGCGTACTTCTCGCGGAGCATGTCGCTGACGAACGGCAGGTGCCCGAAGGCCCCGTCCGGCACATCCCCCGCGGACGTGATCTGGCTCTCCAGCGCGGTCAGCGAGGTGGCCACCTGTTTCGCCGCCGCCTCCAGTCGCCGTACCGCCTGCACGTCCACGTCGATGTCAGGCATGCCGTTCCTCCCCCAGTCGCCCGGCGGGGACGACGATACGATCATGCCGCCGCGGCCCGCCACCCGGGCCGACGCCGCGTACGGGAGGTTCTCATGTCCGACCCGCTGTCCGCGTTCGACGCGCTCGCCGGACGGCTCGCCGACATCGAGCGCCGCTTCGCGGGGCTCAAGGACGATTTGGACGAGTTGAGCAGCACCGCCACCGACGACAGCGGCCTGGTGACCGCCACCGTCGACGCCACCGGCGAGCTCACCGACCTGAGCTTCGCGCCGAGCGCGCTGCGGGTCGGCACCGAGGACCTCGCGGCGCTGGTGCTGGACGCGTACCGGCAGGCCCGGACGGCGGCGGCCGAGCAGCTCAACGAGCGCACCGAAGGCCTCGACGCCACCCTCGGCGCGGGCCTGAACGGCATCTTCGGCACCCCCGGCGACTTCGCCTCCCTGGGCCGGCTGGAGGAGGCCATGGGCCGGCTCGGGCGGCTCGACGGCCGACTCCCCGGGCCGCCGGCATGACAGCGCCGGACTGGTCGGACATCGTCGACCGGCTGCACGACACGCTGGCCCGCTGCGACCGCGACACCGACCTGGAGCTCGCCGCCGGCCGGCGCCGGCTGCACCTGCTGGTGCGCCGGGACACCGTCCGGGGCGTCTGCCCGCCCTACGACGAACGACGCCTGGCGGAGCTCGGCTGGCGGGCGCCGCGGGCGGCCGGCGGTTGGTGGTACGAGACGCCGCGCACCGCCGAGGGTCTGCACTGGTGGAGCGGGTTCGTCGCGCAGACCGCCGCCGCGGTGCTCACCACGGAGCCCGCGACCCTGTCCTGCGAGATCCTCCCGCCGACGGGGCCCCGGGTGCGGCCGGAGCCGACCGTACCGCTGGTGCGCCGGGGGCCGGCCGAGCCCGTCGTCGGCACCGCCGAGCCCGAGCCGGGCCCTGGCCCTGATCCCGCCGACAGCGACAGCGACAGCGCGGACGGTCCAGGATCCGGGGCGACCGGTCGGGCCGACGACTCGGAAGGCGTACCGGCGCCGGACGGCCCGCCCATGCTCGACCTCCTCGCCGGGGCCGCCGGGCGGCGGGACCTGCCCGGCTACCTCGGCGTCCTCGCCGCCATGGCGGTCTGCGTGCCGCTGGCGACCGAGCCGGGGCCGGACCGCGGCGTGCAGTGGACGGTCGTCACCGACCCGGTCGGCGCGCCGCTGCTGCCCGTCTTCACGTCCCCGGAGGCGCTGACCGCCTTCGCCGGGGAGGGCGTGCCGTTCGTCGCCGTGCCCTGCGCGGACCTGCTCGCGGACTGGCCCGACCCGGGCTGGGGGCTGGTGGTGGACGCGGGCACCCCGCGCGCCCTGGCCCTGGGCGCGGCGGCGCTGGCCACCCTGCTGGCGGCGAACCCGCGCACCGACTGAGCCGGGCGGGACGGCAGAAACCCGACACCGGCGGGTGTGCCGGGCACGGCGGCGCGGTTCACCGCCCAGGGGGTGGCGGACGGGGCCCCGGGCTGGGCAGCATAGGGCTCATGGACTACGAGTACGCGCCGCTGCGGTTGCCGCCGAACGTCGACCGGTTGACCGCCGCGGCGCAGTTGGCGATCCAGGCGGAATTCTCCGGGTGGGAGCTGGCCCGGGTGCGGCTGTTCCGCGACGGCACGCGGCAGGTGTTGCTGCGCCGCCGGCGGATCAACACGCCGCAACCGGGGCTCTCGTACTGAGCGGACCGGCGAGGGCCCCGGGGCGGACCGCTGGGTCACGCCCCGGGGCGTCGCTGCCTAGTGGGCGTGGTCGTGCTCCTCGTCGAGCTCCATGAACGGGTGCTCGTCGAGCCGGCCGACCAGCCGGTCGTCGGGCGCCGGCTGGAACGGGCCGACCGGGTCGTCGTCGTCGAAGGACTCCAGGTCGACCGGGGTGCCGACCTCGCTCACCATCACCACGCCGTCGAGCGGCTCCAGCTCCGGCACGTCGAGCGCCCCGAGCGATCCGTCGCCGCTCTGGAGCAGCTCCAGCACCGCCTCACCGACGCCCTCCACGGGGGCCGGCTCCTCCTCGGCCGGGGTGCCCTCCCGCCGGGCCGCCTCCGCCACCCGGATCAGCGCCGACACGCTCGGCACCCGGTAGTCGCGCCGCTGACGCACCGAGACGACCCGCGGGTGCGGGTCCGTGGGCTCCACGCCCTCCACGGCGCCGAAGCGCTGGTCGGCCTCGTCCGGGTCGATCGTCTCGACGTCCCACGGGGTGACCTCGCCGAAGGCGTCCAGGAGTTGTTCGTCGTACGCGGCGGACGCGTTGTTCAACGCCACGTACGCCTGCCAGACGTCGTCGTCGTCGATGCGGCCCTGCGCGGCGCGGACGGCGGCCAGGTGGTGGCGGGCCGCATCGATCACGCGCTCGAGGGCGGCGTCCAGCTCACCGTGCTGGTCGGTCATGTGGGTGTGCCCTTTCGATGGAGGTTCCCGCCGGAACACCGGGGGCGCGGGCGGGGGCTAGCAGGTGCGGAGGAACCGGTCGAGAACCCGCACGCCGAACTGTAGTCCGTCCACCGGTACCCGCTCGTCGATGCCGTGGAACAACGCGGAGAAGTTCAGGTCGGCGGGCAGCCGCAGCGGCGCGAAGCCGAAGCAGCGGATGCCGAGCTGAGAGAACGCCTTGGCGTCGGTGCCGCCGGAGAGCATGTACGGCACCGGCCGCGCCCCCGGGTCCTCCGCCCGCAGCGCGGCGGACATGGCGTCGACCAGGTCGCCGTCGAACGTCGTCTCCAGCGCCGGCTGGCGCTGGAGGTACTCGATGGCGATGTCCGGGCCGACCAGCTCCTGCAGCTGCCGCTCCAGCAGCTCCGACTGCCCGGGCAGGCTACGGCAGTCGATGGTGGCGGTGGCGCGACCGGGGATGACGTTGTCCTTGTAGCCGGCGGCGAGCCGGGTCGGGTTGGCGGTGTTGCGGATCGTCGCGCCGATGATGTTGGCGATCGGCCCGAGCTTGGCGATGGCGGTCTCCGGGTCCTCCGGGTCCAGCTCGATCCCGAGCAGGTCGGAGACCTCCTCCAGGAACGCCCGCACGGTGTCGGTGACCACCACGGGGAACCGGTGCCGGCCGACCCGGGCGACCGCCTCGGCGAGCGCGGTGACGGCGTTGTCGTCGTGCACCATCGACCCGTGCCCGGGGCGGCCCTTGGCGTGCAGGCGCAGCCAGTCGATGCCCTTCTCGGCGGTCTCGATCAGGTAGAGCCGCTGGTTCTCGTTGATCGAGTAGGAGAAGCCGCCGACCTCGCCGATGGCCTCGGTGCAGCCGTCGAGCAGCCCGCGGTGCCGCTGGACCAGGAAGTGCGCGCCGTAGTCGCTGCCGGCCTCCTCGTCGGCGGTGTACGCGAGCACGATGTCCCGCGGCGGGCGGACGCCGGTGCGCTGCCAGTGCCGCACCACGGCCAGCACCATCGCGTCGAAGTCCTTCATGTCGATGGCGCCCCGGCCCCACAGGTAGCCGTCGCGCAGCTCCCCGGAGAGGGGGTGCACCGACCACTCGTCGGCGTCGGCCGGGACGACGTCGAGGTGGCCGTGCACCAGCAGCGCCCCCCGGCTCGGATCGGTGCCCGGGATCCGGGCGACCACGTTGGCGCGGCCGGGCGCCGACTCGTGGATGACGGGCTCGATGCCCACCTCGGCCAGCTTCTCCGCCACGTACTCGGCGGCGAGGCGTTCCCCCGCGCTGGTGTCGTTGTCCCCGGTGTTGGTGGTGTCGATCCGCAGGAGGTCACGGCAGAGGTCGACGACCTCGTCGGTGGGGTCGGGTCTGGCGAAGTCGCTCGTCATCGCTTCTTCATACCAGCCGGCGCCGCCGCGCCGGTCGGCCCGTCCCGTCCCGGGCCGCCGGGACCGTCGCAACGGGCGGCCGGGCGGCGGCCGCCGCGCCCGGTTTCGCCGTCGACCCGATCGGGTACCGCCGCTCGCGACCGCGCCCCACCACGTGCTCCGCCCGCCGCCCGAGGAGGGCCTCATGACCGTTCCCCTGCCACCGCTGCCGCCCACCGGAGAAGACGAGGAGTTCCGGCCGGGCGGACGCAGCGTCGCCGACATCGTCGACGCCGAGCACCGGCAGCTCCGGGAGCTGCTGCTGCGGCTAGCCGACCCGGAGCCCGCCCCCGCGCGCGGGCGGGAGGTGCTCACGGCGGCGCTGTCCCGGCACCTCTCCGCCGAGGAGCAGTACCTGCTGCCCGCCGTCCGGGCCGCCCTGCCCGGCGCGGCGCCGCGGGCCGACCGGACCGTGGCCGACGACAAGGACCTGCTGACCGTCCTCAAGAACCTCGCCGACGACGGGCTGTCGGCCGTCGCGACGCGGCTCGACCGCCACATCCAGGAGGTGGGTGAGCTGGTCGCGGAGCTGCGCGAGGTGGCCAGCGCCGAGGAGCTGATCCGCCTGGGCAACCGGCTGGAGATCGCCGAGGAGGCGGCGCCGACCCGCCCCCACCCGGGCACCCCGGCGACCCCGCCGTGGAACCGGGTCGTCGAGCCCGCGGTGGGTGTGGTCGACAAGGTCCGCGACGCGGTGACCGGGCGCCCCACCTACCTGGCCGACCTGACCGAACCGCCGTCGAACTGAGCCGGCTCCACCACGACGCACCGGAGCCGATCGGTAACACATCGGAGGGTGTAGATCCGCCCTGGGCCTTCCCCCGACCGCTACGGGGTCATACCGTCACGGTATGAATCTGGAGCTGCGACACCTGAGGGTGGTCTGCGCGATCGCGGAGACGGGGAGCGTGACCAAGGCGGCATCGACGCTCGGCCTGGCTCAGCCGGCACTCACCGCCCAGCTTCAGCGCATCGAGCGGACTCTGGGCGGACCGCTGTTCGAGCGGGACCGCCGCGGCGCCCGCCCCACGGCCCTCGGCGAGCTGGTGCTCGCCCGGGCCCGGGTGCTGCTGCCCGCGATGAAGGGCCTGCAGGACGAGGCGGCGCGCCTGGCCGGCGCCGGGGACGCGCCGCGCCGGTACCGGTTCGGCGGGGTGAACAGCCCCATCCTCGGCCGGCTCGTCCACCGGCTCGCCGCCGAGCCCCCGCCGGCCCAGATCACGACGCACGCCTCCTGGTCGGCCGAGGAGCAGGCCCAACTGGTCGCCGGCGGCCGGCTGGACTTCGCGCTGATCGGTGTGTGCGGCGACGCCGCCCCACCCGCCGAGTACGGGTTGAGCTGGCGGGAGGTGGCGGTCGACCCGGTGCTCGTGCTGCTGCCCGAGCAGCACCCGCTGGCCGGGCGGGCCGAGGTGAACCTGGTGGACCTGAGTCATGAGCAGTGGGTCGCCGCGCCGGGCGACGGCTGCTTCGGCGACTGCTTCGCCGCCGCCTGCGCGCGGGCCGGCTTCACCCCCCGCAAGGTGTACGAGACCGACGTGCGCTGCTGCATCGACATGGTCGAGTCGGGCGAGGCGGTGGCGCTCTGCCAGGCCATCTTCCGCCCGGTCGCCGGGCTGGTCACCCGGATGCTGGCCGGCACGCCGCTGCGTTGGCGGCTGATGCTGGGCTGGCATCCGGAGTCCCCCGCCGCCCGCGACGCCGAGCTGGTGCTGGAGACCGCGCTGGCCGCGTACGCGGACGCGCTCGCGGCGCACCCGGCGTACCTGTCCTGGCTGGTGCGCAACCCGGGCTACGGGGCGCGGGGGCTGACCACCGCCGGGGCCGCGGGGGTGCGAACGGCGTAGCGCCGGGTATCAGGCGGACATGACCGACCTCTACCCCGCCGCCGACGACCGGGAGATCCTCCGGCAGGCCGCCGCCGCGCACACCGCCGCCGCCCGCGACGTGGAGGCCTTCCTCCGTCGCCTGCCCGAGGTGCCCGATCCCGCCGACGTCACCGAGTACGCCAACCTGCTGACCCGGGAGGAGCAGACGCGCGCCGACCGGGAGGCGGCCGCCGACGCCGCGGGGCTCACGATCGGCAGCCTGGAGAGCGACCACGGTTGACCGCGGGGCCGGCGGCACCCGGTCTGCCCGGTTGCCGCCGGCCCCGTCCACGGAGACCCGGACGCTGTGCCGCCCCGGCGGGTCAGCGCTCGACGAGGACGTCGTGGCCCAGGTCGAGCAGGGAGTGTCGCCACTCGTCGTCGGCGGTGCCGCGGGGCGGCTTCGCCTCCAGCAGGTTCTGGATCTCGTCGATCGTGTCCTGCATCACCCGGATGTCCTCCGGGGTGAGGTCGACCTTGCGCTTGTTCAGCACCCGCAGGATCCGCCTGCCCAGGCCGGGCAGGTCGAGGTCCGGATCGGGCCCGAACGCCTCCTCTCCGGAGCCACGGGTCAGCAGCCACTGCCGCAACTGCTCCGAGGGGACGTTCACCTGGGCGTGGAAGTCGTCCCAGAGCACCTCCACCTCGGGTTCGAGCCGCTGCTCGCGTACCATCAGCCCTCCTCTCGACGGCGGCGGTCGGACTCCGCCGGAGCCGGCTCGTCGCCATGCTGGCCCGGGCCCTCCGGCGGCACGCGCACCCGGGCGGGGTTCGCGGTCGGCGGCGCCAGGATCGGATCGGTGCGGTCGGTCTCGTCCCGGGTCTCCTCGGGTCCACTCATGTCCGCCCTCCGGTCATCGGGGATGGGACGTGCTGGCCGGGGCGTGGCCGCGCTCGCCGGCGGCCACGTCGAAGGCGAGTTGGCCGTCACGCGCGTCCACGGTGACCTTCTGCCCGGGTGAGATCGACGACTCCAGCAGCATCCGGGAGAGGTGGTTGTCCACCTCGCGCTGGATGACCCGGCGCAGCGGCCGGGCGCCGAACTCCGGTTGGTAGCCGTGCTCGGCGATCCAGTCCATGCCGGCGGTGGTGAAGTCGACCTGGATGTCCTGGGCGTGCAGCCGGCGGCGGGTCTCCTCCAGCAGCAGGCCGGTGATCTGGCGCAGCTGCTCGGCCTCCAGCCGGCGGAAGATGATCACCTCGTCGATGCGGTTGAGGAACTCCGGCCGGAAGTTCTCCTGGAGCCGGCGCATCAGCCGCTCGCGCAGCTCGTCGCGCTCCTGGTCGCCGCCCTCGGCACCGGCGCCGAACCCGATCGCGCGCTGGGTGCCGGTGATCAGCTCCGAGCCCAGGTTGCTCGTCATGATCAGTACGGTGTTCCTGAAGTTGACCGTACGGCCCTGGCTGTCGGTGAGCCGCCCGTCGTCGAGCACCTGGAGCAGGATGTTGAACACGTCCGGGTGGGCCTTCTCGATCTCGTCGAGCAGCACCACCGCGTACGGGCGGCGGCGCACCGCCTCGGTGAGCTGGCCGGCCTCCTCGTAGCCGACGTACCCGGGCGGGGCGCCGACGAGGCGGCTGACCGTGTGCCGCTCCTGGAACTCGCTCATGTCGACCCGGACCATCCGGTCCGCCTCACCAAACAGCGCCTCGGCGAGGGCCCGGGCCAGCTCGGTCTTGCCGACGCCGGTGGGCCCGAGGAAGAGGAAGCTGCCCATCGGCCGGTCGGGGTCGGCCAGCCCGGTACGCGAGCGGCGGACCGCCTCGGCGACCGCGGTGACCGCGTCGTCCTGGCCGACCACCTTCTCGTGCAGGTGGCCCTCCAGGCGCAGCAGCCGGTCGCGTTCCTCCTCGGTGAGCTGGCTGACCGGGATGCCGGTGGCCCTGGAGACCACCTCGGCGATCTCCTGCGGCCCGACCGCCGGCACCTGCGAGGAGACGCCCTCGTCACCCCGGGCCCGCCGGATCTGCTCCTCCAGCTCGGCGAGCCGGTCGCGCAGCGCGGACGCCTTCTCGTACTGCTCGTCGGCGACGGCCTGTTCCTTGTCCCGGCGTACCTCGTCGAGCTGGGTCTCCAGCTCCCGCACGTCGGAGGCGGGGGTGCGGGTACGCAGCCGGACCCGGGCGCCTGCCTGGTCGATCAGGTCGATCGCCTTGTCGGGCAGGAACCGGTCGGTGACGTACCGGTCGGACAGCTCGGCCGCGGCGACCAGCGCCTCGTCGGTGAACCGCACCTGGTGGTGGGCCTCGTAGCGGTCACGCAGGCCGCGCAGGATCGCCACGGTGTCCTCGACGGTGGGCTCCGGCACGAACACCGGCTGGAAGCGGCGGGCCAGCGCGGCGTCCTTCTCGATGCTCTTGCGGTACTCGTCAAGCGTGGTCGCGCCGATCACCCGCAGCTCGCCCCGCGCCAGCGCGGGCTTGAGCATGTTGGAGGCGTCCATGCCGCCCTCGCTGCCCGCCCCGCCCGCGCCGACCAGGGTGTGGATCTCGTCCAGGAAGACGATCAGCTCCTCGCGGTGCGCCCGGATCTCGTCGATGACCTTCTTCAGCCGTTCCTCGAAGTCGCCCCGGTACCGGGTGCCGGCCACCAGGCCGGCCAGGTCGAGCTGGATCACCCGCTTGCCGAGCAGCGTCTGCGGCACGTCGCCGTCGCAGATCCGCTCGGCCAGGCCTTCCACGATCGCGGTCTTGCCGACGCCGGCCTCACCGATGAGCACCGGGTTGTTCTTCGTCCGCCGGGACAGGATCTCGACGGCCTGCTCGATCTCCTCGGCCCGGCCGATCACCGGGTCGATCTGGTCGTTGCGGGCCAGGTCGGTGAGGTCCTGGCCGTACTGGTCCAGGGTGGGCGTGCCACGGTCGGGCTTGGGCCCGGTCATCGGCCCGCGCTCGGCGCTGGCCGCCTGCAACGACTCCGGCTGGATCCGGCCGGCGGCCAGCATCCGCCCGGCCGGGGACTCCGGGTTCAGCGGCAGCGCCATCAGGATGTGCTCGGGGCCGATGTAGTTGGCGCCCATCGCCCGGGAGAGCTGGTGGGCGTCGAGCAACGCCCGCTTGGCCGCCGGGGTCAGCGACAGGTTGGGCGGCACCTCGCCACGCGGCGCGCCCTCGCCGCGCCCGCCGAGCGCGTTGAGCAGCGTGTCGGGGTCGGCGCCGGCCCGGCGGACCAGGTCGCGCAGCGGTTCACGTTGCAGCGCCGCCCAGAGCAGGTGGTCGGTGTCGAGGTCGGTGCTGTGCCGCTGGGCGGCCCGGCGGGCCGCGTCGGCCAGCATCTCCCGGGCGTCGGCGGTCATCAGCCGGGTGATGTCGACCCGGTGCGCGGGTCGGCGCCCACCCTCGCCCCGGCCGAAGTACCGGGCCAGGAACTCGTCCCAGGGGTCGGAGCCGAAGTCACCGGGTCCCATCATGTCTGTCCTCCGCAGTCGGGCGCGGCACGGTCGCCAGGGGCTACCCGGCGGTCGGCCCGACAAACGCCACCACCCCGCCACGGCAGCGCCCCCACCACGACGGCCGGGAGGTAAGGAAGGGCACCTTGTCAACGCCCGCGGTAGAGGAAGGGCCCCTTCCTCACACCTCGGGGCGGTGGGTGGCAGGGTGGCGGTATGGAGCCGACGACGCCGCTGCTGATCGTGGACGCCGCCAACGTGGTGGGATCCCGCCCCGACGGCTGGTGGCGGGACCGCGCCGGCGCGACCGCCCGGCTACGCGACTCGCTGGCCCCGCTGACCACCGCCGGCCTGCCGCCGGAGCTGCCGCCGCCGGTGGAGGTGGTGCTGGTGGTGGAGGGCCGGGCGCGGGACGTCCCGGGCACGGCCGGGGTCCGGGTGGTCGCCGCGCCCGGATCCGGGGACGACGCCGTCGTCGACCTGGTGGCCGCCGCGCCGCAGCGCCGGCGACTGGTCGTCACCGCCGACCGTGAGCTGCGGGAACGGGTCGCCGCGCGGGGTGCCGAGGTGTACGGGCCGCGCTGGCTACGGGACCGGCCCGCCCCGCCCGGTGAGTCCCGTTAATCGGACTCTCGGCGCTTCCGGTCGACAACCGGTCAGCGGGGCAGGAACACTGACAGGCCGGATGTTCTCTCACCCCGAGGGATAGGCTCTAATGGAGGCCTCCCCGCCCCCAGGAGGTTTCGCCGTGGCGAGCGTCGCCGAGCTCAAGGCAGCCATCGATGTCGCGCTCCAACAGATCGGCGACGGCCAGAGCGCCGTGCAGGCGGCCGGCGAGAAGCTGGCCGAGGCGCAGCAGACCCTGGCCGGCGCGCTGGAGGGCAGCGGGCACGAGACGGTCGAGGCGGCCCAGTCCTCGCTGACCCAGGCCAGCCAGGAGCTGGAGGAGTGCCTCGCCGCGACACTCGTCGCGGTGGAGCAGGCGCAACTCTACGTCGCGACGCTCTGAGGCCGGGCCGTGTCCATCGTCGAGGACGTCGGCGCGCAGGTCCGTGCCGCCGCCGATGACCTGCCGCTGGCCCAGCTGGCCCAGGCGCTGGAGAAGTTCGGCCTGGCCGCCGAACGGCTGCGCTGGGTCCGGCAGGAGTCGGCCAACCCGATGGGGGTTCCGGAGCTCTCCGCCGCCACCGAGCACGCCGAGACCGCCGGCTACGCGCTGCGCGTCGCGCAGGAGCAACTGTCGGCCTATCTCGCCGCGATCGGGCTGGCCGCCGACGGCTCCCCGACGCCGGCACCGAAGGAGCGGCAGCGGCGGCCGGTGCACGACGCGCCGCGCGACGCGGCCCCGGGCGGCGCGGCGCC
>NZ_JBEYVB010000065.1:0-16421 GCF_040643815.1 Micromonospora sp. NPDC047074 | reverse complement strand
CCGGGGGCGGGGTGCCCCGTGGGCCGGCCGGGAAGCCGGCCTGCGGGGCCGCCGGCGGATTTGCCTGCGGGCCCGGCGCGCCGCCACCACGCGGCGACGACGGGCCGGCCTGCCCAGCGGTGGGAGGACCCGGGACGGGTGGGGGCTGCCGGTCTGCTCCGTCCGGCCCGGGCTGCGGCCGGGCAGCCGCCGGGGGCCGACGGGCGGGCTGCTGCGCCGTCCCGGGGCCGGCGGGATCCATCGGCCGGGGCTGCTCCGGTGCGCCAGGCCAGGGCCCGTCCACCGGGCGGGCACGCCCAGGCTCCGTGTCGCCACGACGCACGGGAGGCGCGGCCGGACCAGGGCCGTGGTGGGGCGACGGGGCACCCGGACCGGGTGGCGTCGGGTCGCCTGGCCGCGCACCCGGCGCGGGGGGCGGGACCGCCCCGCCCGGCCCCAGCTCGGTCCGCTGCTGCTTGGCCGAGCGCAGGTCGTCGATCCAGCCGAACTCCTCGCCGCTGATCGGCTCCTCGGGCTCGGCCTCAGCCTTGCCCCGCCCCCAGCGGCGACCCTTGGCGCGGGAGTCGCGCCGCTCGTCGGGGCCGTCCTCCGGTCGCTCCGAACCACGCGATCTCACTGCTGACCCTCCCCGGCGGCAGCACTGCCGCCCTCTCGCGCCGCCCCGGCGCTGCCCGTGTCTGGTGTGCGACGGTCGTCGCCCGCCGTGCCGTTCGCGACCGTCACCGGCGCGGCCGGGGCCGGCAGCCCTCGGACGATGCGGCGCAGCAGTGGCAGCCGGGTGGCCACCGACCGCTCGGCGCCGTGCTGGCTGGGCCGGTAGTAGTCGGTGCCGACGAGATCGTCGGGAGCGTACTGCTGGGTGACGACACCGCGCTGGTCGTCGTGCGGGTAGCGGTAGCCGGTCCCGTGCCCCAGCCCCTTGGCGCCCGCGTAGTGCGCGTCGCGCAGCCCGCGCGGCACCGCCCCACCCCGGCCGGCCCGCACGTCGGCGATGGCCGCGCCGATCGCGCTGGTGGCCGAGTTGGACTTCGGCGCGGTGGCCAGGTGGATCACCGCCTGGGCGAGGTTGAGCTGCGCCTCGGGGAGCCCGACGTACTCCACGGCGTGGGCGGCGGCCGTGGCCACACCCAGCGCGGCCGGGTCGGCCATGCCGACGTCCTCGCTGGCGAAGATGACCAGGCGCCGGGCGATGAACCGGGCGTCCTCGCCGGCGACCAGCATCCGGGCCAGCCAGTGCAGCGCGGCGTCCACGTCCGAGCCGCGCATGCTCTTGATGAAGGCGCTGGTCACGTCGTAGTGGGCGTCGCCGGCCCGGTCGTAACGCACCGCCGCCACGTCCACCGCCTGCTCGGCGGTGGCGAGGTCGATCCGCCCGGCGCCCAGGGCCGTGGCGGAGCCCGCCGCCGCCTCCAGCGCCGTCAGCGCCTTGCGTACGTCGCCGGCCGCGAGGCGGACGAGATGGTCCTCGGCCTCGGTTTCGAGGGTGAGCGCGCCGCCGAGGCCGCGCTCGTCGGCGACCGCGCGGCGCAGCAGGCCGCGCACCGCCGCGTCGTCCAACGGCTGGAGGGTGAGCAGCACGCACCGCGACAACAGGGGTGAGATGACCGAGAAGTACGGGTTCTCTGTGGTCGCCGCGAGCAGCGTGACCGTGCGGTCCTCGACGGCGGCGAGCAGCGAGTCCTGCTGGGTCTTGCTGAACCGGTGCACCTCGTCGATGAAGAGCACGGTCTGCGGGCCGCCGGAGCGGCGCTGGCGGCGGGCGGTCTCGATCACCGCGCGCACGTCCTTGACGCCGGCGGTGAGCGCGGACATGGCGACGAAGCGGCGGTCGGTGGCGCGGGCCACCAGGTGCGCGATGGTCGTCTTGCCGCTGCCGGGCGGGCCCCAGAGGATGACCGACATCGGCGCGGTGGCCGACACCAGCTGGCGCAGCGGGGCGCCGGGCGCGAGCAGGTGATCCTGCCCGACCAGCTCGTCGATGCTGCGCGGGCGCATCCGGACGGGCAGCGGCGAATCCTCCCCCACCGCGGTGAACCCGTCCACGCCGACGGACCCTGCGGGCGCGGGGGGCGCTCCGGCGGGCTCACCGAAGGAGAAGAGGGCGTCGGACTCCATCGCGAGAACAGTACCGGGCTCGGCCCGGGGCGCCGGAAGCACGCCTCGGGCCGAGCCGTCGATGATCAGTTCCGGTCAGCCTCGGCCGGGACGCCGGCCCCGGTACCAGCGGCCGCCGCCCCCGCCGCGCGGGCCGCTGCCGACCCCGGCCAGGTAGAGGGAGAGCAGCAGCAGGCCGATCAGTACGAGGGTGTTCCAGTTGAACAGGTCCGGCGCGCCAAAGTTGGTGTTCAGCAGGTCGATCAGCAGGGCGAATCCGAAAACGATCGCCGCGAGAATGGCGAGCATGTCGTTCCTCCGGTGGGGGTTCCCAGTAGGTCGGCGCGGGATGTACCCAATCGGTCCGCTCGTCAATCTCCACCGTGGAACGGCCCGCTTCTCCGACCGCGCAAGGGCCCGATTGGCCGGAGGTCAGACCAGGTTCTAGGCTCATGACATGATCGTCGCCGACCAACTCCTGGCGGGGCGGGACGCCATCCTGGCCGCCACCGGTCACCACCCGTACGCCCGGCACTCGCTCGCGCCCGGCGATCGGGCGCGGGGCTGGCGGCGCGGCGACGCGGTGGGCTGGCTCGCCCCGGCGGAGCACAGCCGGCCCGCCGGCGCGGTCGGCGCCCCCGCACCGGCGGTCGAGATGTTCGCCGACCTGGTCGCGCGGGGCACCCTTCAGCCCGGCCGGTGGCTGCACCTGCCGCGGCTCGACCCGACGACGCCGCCCGGGCGGTTGGCCGTGGCGCGGCACGACGAGTGGGACTTCCACTGGACCACGACCCCTCCCCCGCGCCAGGCCGACGAGGAGCGGGTGGTCCGGCTCACCGAGGCCGACCACCCGGCGCTGACCGCCCTGATCGACGAGTCGTTCCCCAGCACCACCTCGCGCCCGGGCGACCCGACGGTCGTCGACTGGTACGGCATCCGCGACGGGGACCGGATCGTCGCCTGCGGGGCGGACCGCAGCCGGAGCGACATCGGCTTCCTCGCCGGCCTGACCGTCGCCCCCGACCTGCGGGGCCGGGGGCTGGGCGCGGCGCTCACCGCCGGGATGACCCGGGCCCTGCTCGCCCGCCACGACACCGTGGCGCTCGGCGTCTACACCGCCAACGTCGGTGCGGTCCGGCTCTACCGCCGCCTGGGCTTCACCGCGAGCCTGGCCCGCAGTTCGGTGCTCCTGGCCTGACGTCGCCGCCCCGGGTGCCGGGTTCGGCAGCCGAGGCGGTGACGCCGCACCACCAGCCGGCCGAATTGGCCGGAGCGAGGTGGCTGTCCGAGATGGCCGGGCGGGGTCAGGCGCCAGGCACCGCAGCCGACGCGGGTGCCGCGTCGACCGCCTGCCGTCCGGCCGGGTCGGGGGCCGCGCCCGGCACCGGGACGGCCGCGCCCGAGGTGCCGCCCCCGGTGCGGCGGCCGGCCCGCCAGGCCGGCAGGTACAGCGGGGCGGCGAACGCCAGCACCCCGGCGCCGACCAGCATCGCGGCGCTGACGCTGACGCGGTCGGCGAGCGCGGTGAGCCCGACGGCGCCGAGCGCGAAGCCGGGCTGCCCCATCATCGAGTTCAGCGAGAGCACGCTGGTCCGGTACGGGCCGTCGACCTGCCGGTGCAGCAGCCCCGCGTGCAGGGGATTGACCGCACCGTGCACGGTGTAGCAGGCGAGGTAGGCGACCAGCACCCCGACCGGGCCGGCCAGCAGGCCCATCCCGACGATCGTCCCGGCCTGCGTGAGCAGCAGCAGCGCGGCCCCCGGGGCGGCCCCCAGCCACCGCAGCAGCAGCGGGGTGAGCGCCGCGCCGGCCGCGCCGGCCAGCCAGGCCGCCGAGTTGGCCGGCCCCAGCAGCGCCGCCGCCCGGTCGGTGTCGCCGACCACCTCGGCCAGCCGGACCGGCAGCAGCGACTCGAAGGTGACCATCCCGAAGCCCCAGAACAGCTCCACGCAGACCAGGGCGAGCAGCACCCGGGACCGGCGCAGCAGCCCCAACGCCTGCCCGACCATCCGCGGTGCCTCGGCGACCGACGCCCGCAGCGCGCCGACGCCCCGGCCCGGCCGCACCTCGACCAGCAGCACCAGCAGGGCGACCAGGGCCGCCGCCTGGAGCACGATCGCGCCCAGCACCGGCACCGTCAGCGCGCTGACCGGCCCGACCGGGCCCAGCGCGACCAGGCCACCGCCGAGCAGGGCACCCGCGCTGATGGCCACGCCGATCACCGTGCCGGCGTGGCCCAGGCCCGGCTCGTACGCGGCCTCCGGGTCGGCGGCGAGGGTGGCGTCGACGTACCAGGACTCGAGCGGGCCGCTGTCGAGCGCCCGGAAGACGCCCTGCAACGCCCAGACCAGGAAGAACAGCGCGAACGAGTCGGCCACCGCGAAGAGGACCAGCGAGACGAGGTTGACCAGCCAGGCCACGACCAGCACGGGTCGACGCCCGAGCGCGTCGGCGAAGCCACCGGTGGGCAGCTCCAGGGCCAGCACGACCAGCCCCTGTGCGACGGCCACCAAGCCGATCTGCGACAGCGTCAGGCCGCGCTCCTGCATGAGCAGGATCATCACCGGGACCAGCACGCCGGTGGGCAGCCAGCGCAGCCCGTGCAGCGCCAGGAAGCGCCGCCGCACCTGGCGTACGGAGAGCGTGCTCACCGCTCCTCCTCGGGCCGGGGGAACGCGGCGAGGAAGACGTACACGGACCGGGCGTCCCGCTCGTCGGGCATCGCCTCCTCCCGGTAGCGCTCGAGCACCTGCCACAGCTCGTCGTTGAGCGCCCGCAGGCGTTCGGGGCCGAGCGTCAGCAGCACGTCGCTCATGCCGGCCGCGTCCCGCCAGGCCCGGGAGTAGTCCTGCTCGACGGCCATCCACCGCTCGGCCTGCTCGGCCAGCAGCCGCGCCTGGTCCGCCTGGATCCAGCGCACCGCCGCGCGGGCGTCCGGGTCGTCGTCGAAGTCCGTCGGCTCGAAGTTGCTGATGTCGTGCGCCGCCCGCCACCACCGCTGGCGGGCGGTGCCCCGGTCGGGATCCTCGGCGACCAGCCCCACCTCGGCGAGCTGGCGCAGGTGGTAGCTGGTCGCCCCGGTGTTCGTCCGCAGCTTCTCGGCCAGCGCCGTCGCGGTCGCCGGGCCGTCGGCGCGCAGGGTGCCGAGCAGGCGCATCCGGAGCGGGTGGGCGAGGGTGCGGACCTGCCGGCCGTCGAGGTGGACGGTACGCGGCGGGGACGGTTGCTCGTCGGTCATGGGATGCACAATAACTGTGCACACTTCCTGTGCACAACAATTATGCATAGGAAGTGTGCAACAGTCGGCGACCAGACGGTTCAGGGAGCGAGCAGCTCCCGGATGCCGCGCAGCCGCGTCGGCAGCAGGGTCGCGGCGCGGGACGAGTCGAGGCGCACCTCGGCGGGCCGGACGAAGCCCGATTCCGCGACGGTGGCGGTCTTCAGCCCGGCCGGGTCGAGCCCGAAGTGCGCCGCCACCAGCAGGCCCATCTCGGCGCGGCTGACCGCGTCCGGGCCCGCCACGTTGAGCAGGCCGGCGTACCGGGTGCCGGCCAGGTCCAGCACGGCGCCAGCCAGATCGGCGACGTGCACCGGGCAGCGGATCTGGTCGGTGAACAGCGTCGCGGCGCCGGCGAGGGCGTCCAGGCAGAGCCGGATCTGGTTGCTCCGCTCGTCCCCCACGATCAGCGAGGTCCGTACCAGTGCCGCGCCCGGGTCGACGGCGCGTACGGCGGTCTCCGCCGCCGCCTTCGCCGCCCCGTACGCGAAGACCGGGCTGGGCACCTCGTCGTCGGCGTACGGCTCGGGTCGCCCGGCGTGCACCGCGTCGCTGGACACGTGCACCAGCCGCGCCCCCGCCTCGACGGCCGCGCACGCCACGTGGGCCGCGCCGTCGGCGGTCACCGTCCACTCGTCGTACCGGTAGGGGGTGGCGACCACCGCGTCGGGCCGGACCCGGGCGACCAGGTCGCGGACCGCGGCCCGGTCCGTCACGTCGAGCCGGTACGCCTCGACGCCCGGCACCCCGATCCCGCCCGAGTGGTACGTGCCCGCCACCCGCTCCCCCGCCGCGACCGCCTGCCGGCAGACCTCGCCGCCGAGGTGTCCGCTGGCCCCCACCACGAGCAGCGTCACGCCGCCCCCTCTCGCCGAAAAGACCGGAAGGTCCGCGTCATCATGACGCGGACCTTCCGGTCCATGGGGGACGCGTTGCGGGGACCGGTCAGGTCGGGTCGGCGACCGGGGCGGCCGGGCCGGCGGTGCCGGTGCGCGGCGCGGCGGCGGCCTTCGGCTTGGCGTCGATGCCGGCCTCGGCCCGCTGCTGGCCGGTGATCGGCGTCGGCGCGCCGGTCAGCGGGTCGAAGCCGCCCCGGGTCTTCGGGAAGGCGATGACCTCGCGGATCGAGTCCGCGCCGGCGAGCAGCATGCAGACCCGGTCCCAGCCGAAGGCGATGCCGCCGTGCGGCGGGGCGCCGTACTTGAACGCCTCCAGCAGGAAGCCGAACTTGTCCTGCGCCTCGTCGGGGGTGATGCCGAGCAGGTCGAAGACCCGCTGTTGCACGTCGCCCCGGTGGATACGGATCGAGCCGCCGCCGATCTCGTTGCCGTTGCAGACGATGTCGTACGCGTACGCCAGCGCCCGGTCCGGCGCCTCCTCGAAGCGGTCGACCCACTCGGCGTTGGGCGAGGTGAACGGGTGGTGCACGGCCGTCCAGCCGCCCTCGTCCGTCTTCTCGAACATGGGCGCGTCCACCACCCAGCAGAACGCCCAGGCGCTCTCGTCGACCAGGCCGGCCCGCTTGGCGATCTCGGTGCGGGCCGCGCCGAGCAGCTCCTGCGCCTCGCGGGTGTCGGTGCTGGCGGCGAAGAAGACCGCGTCGCCCGGCTTCGCGCCGACCGCGTCGGCGAGCCCGCCCAGGTGCTCGGCGGAGAGGTTCTTCGCCACCGGCCCGCGCGCCTCGCCGGTCTCGGCGTCGAGCACCACGTACGCCAGGCCACGCGCGCCGCGCGCCTTCGCCCAGTCCTGCCAGCCGTCCAGCTCCTTGCGGCTCTGGCTCGCGCCGCCCGGCATGACCACCGCGCCGACGTAGCCGCCCGCGTCGATCGCGCCGGCGAAGACCCGGAACTCGGTGCCGCGCAGGTACTCGGTCAGCTCGGTCAGCTCGACGCCGTAGCGCAGGTCGGGCTTGTCGGAGCCGTACCGGGCCATCGCGTCGTGCCAGGTGATACGCGGGATCGGCCGGGTGATCTCGTGGCCGGCCAGGTCCTTCCACAGCGTCGAGACGATCGCCTCGCCGAGGTCGATGACGTCGTCCTCGGTGACGAAGGACATCTCGATGTCGAGCTGGGTGAACTCCGGCTGCCGGTCGGCGCGGAAGTCCTCGTCGCGGTAGCAGCGGGCGATCTGGTAGTACCGCTCCATGCCGCCGACCATCAGCAGCTGCTTGAACAGCTGCGGCGACTGCGGCAGGGCGTACCAGCTGCCGGGCTGCAGCCGCACCGGCACCAGGAAGTCGCGGGCGCCCTCCGGCGTGGACCGGGTCAGCGTCGGGGTCTCGATCTCCAGGAAGTCCCGCTCGTGCAGCACCGTCCGGGCAAGCTGGTTGGCCCGCGAGCGCAGCCGCATCGCCTTCGCCGGGCCGCTGCGGCGCAGGTCCAGGTAGCGGTACCGCAGCCGGATGTCGTCGCCCGCCTCGACCTGGTCGTCCACCGGCAGGGGCAGCGGCGCCGCCTCGGAGAGCACCTCCAGCTCGGCGGCGGTCACCTCGATCTCGCCGGTCGGCAGCTCCGGGTTCTCATTGCCCTCGGGACGGCGGGTCACCTCGCCTGTCACCCGGACGCAGAACTCGTTGCGCAGCGCGTGCGCGTCCTCCTCACGGAACACCACCTGGACCACGCCGGAGCCGTCGCGCAGGTCGACGAAGATCACGCCGCCGTGGTCGCGCCGGCGGGCCACCCACCCGGCGAGCGTCACCGTGGTGCCGGCGTCCGTCGCGCGCAGGCTGCCGGCGTCATGGGTACGGATCACGACTCGCGTCTCCTCATCTGCGGTACACCGTTACCCCTGGCATTCTGTCAGCCTCCCCTGGCGGCCCGTTGCGGGGTGAGGGACGCGGCCCGGACAGGCGGGTCCGGGCACGCGGGCGGGCCGCCGGGTTCACCCGACGGCCCGCTCTGCGGTGCGATCGATCAGAAGATGCTGACGCCGTAGCGGCTCAGCGCCTCACCGACCGGCTGGAAGAAGGTGGTGCCGCCGGTGGTGCAGTTGCCGCTGCCGCCCGAGGTCAGGCCCAGGGCGATGGTGCCGCTGAACAGCGAGCCGCCGCTGTCGCCGGGCTGGGCGCAGACGTTGGTGCGGATCAGGCCGGTGACCGTGCCCTCGGCGTAGTTCACCGTGGCGTTGAGCGCGTTCACCGAGCCGCTGCGCAGGCCGGTGGTGCTGCCGGAACGCTGCACCGACTGGCCGACGTAGGCGTTACCGGCGGCGGTGATGTCCCGGAAGGTGCCGTTGTAGAGGGAGACGTTGCCGGCCGCGTTGGCGGAGTTGCTGTGCCGCACGATGCCGTAGTCGTTGCCCGGGAAGCTGGTGCCGGTGCGGGTGCCGAGCAGGCTGGTCTGGCCGGAGTTGCTGTACCAGCTCGACGAGATGTTGGTGCAGTGCCCGGCGGTCAGGAAGTAGTAGGTGCTGCCGCTGCGGACGTTGAAGCCGAGGGAGCAGCGACCGCCGCCACCGGCGTAGATGGCCTGGCCGCCGGAGATCCGGGTGCTGAGCACACCGGACTCGGCCTCGATCCGGATCGCGCCGTTGGTGCGGGCGACGGCCGCCTTGACGCGCTCCAGCTTGGCGCCGGTGACCGTGCTGTCGACGGAGACGACGACCTGGTTGGTGGCCGGGTCGGTCCACCAGGCGGTGCCGGGGATCCTGGCGGAGCGGTCCAGTTCGGCGGTGGCCCGGGCCAGTTCGCTGGCGCCACGCTTCACGATCTTCGGGGTGGCGCCGGCGGCGCTCACCTGGCGGGCGGCCAGCGCGTCGGTCACGGTGACGACCATCTTGCCGTTGGCGTCGGCGTACGTGCCCGCGGAACGGTCGCCGAGCCGCTCGGCCAGGCCGGCGGCGGCGTCGGGCGAGGCGAGCGAGGGTGCGGCCTGGGCGGGTGCGCCGATCAGCGAGCCAGCCACCAGTGCGCCGGCGGCGGCGACGGTGGCGACGCGACGGAGCGAAGACCTCGTGGGTCGCATGCAACAACCTCCAGGGAGGGGGCGAGGGCCCGCGTCGGGGCGACGAGGGCCGGAACCAACCCGTCCGATCTGGGGAAACCGGCCGAGCTGACTGAAGTATTCACATACTTGAGTTCGTATGCAAGACCCGAGTTTGTCCTTTTCGCCCCGACTGCGGCGGCCATCGGCCCGAAACACTGTGGACACTCAAGGGCGTCGATACGCCCGTCCCACCGCACCCCGGGCGCGCGCCGCGTACGGCCCGAACCGCGCGACCCGGACGACGCCGCCGTCGTCGTCGGCCCCCCGTTCGCCCTCGGCGCCCGACCCCCCGCGTGGCGGCGCGGTCAGCCGGCCCAGCGCGCGGTCAGCCGGCCCAGCGCGCGGTCAGTCGGCCCGGCGCGCGGTCAGTCGGCCCGGCGCGCGGTCAGTCGGCCCGGCGGCGCGCTCCCGGCCCCGGTCGGGGCACCACGTCCCGCGGCCGGGCCACCTCGTGCCCGCGCTCGCAGCGCAACTCGACGCGCACCTCGGCGCCGCAGTCGCGGTGCGCGACAGTGAGCGGGGAGCCCTCCGGGTCGGCCAGGTAGCGGTCGCCCCAGCCGAGGACGGCGACCAGCACCGGCCACAGGTCGAGCCCCATCTCGGTCAGCCGGTACTCGTGGCGCTCGCGACTGCCGGGCTCCCGGTAGGGCTCGCGCCGCAGCACGCCGCGCTCCACCAGCATCGCCAGCCGGTTGGCGAGCACCTGCCGGGGCACACCGGTGCGTACGCGCATGTCGTCGAAGCGGCGGACGCCGTTGAAGACCTCGCGCAGGACGACGAGGGTCCACCGCTCGCCGAGGATCTCCATCGCCCGGGCGATGGTGCAGTTCTCCACCGACCAGTCCAGTGCCGCGGGTCTCATGCGCTCCAGGCTAGGTCTGATTGACAGACTCAGCAACGCGCTGCCAGGCTGGGTCCATGACACAGACGCAGGATCCGGCGCGCAGCCGTACCTTCTCGTGGTCCGACCCGGGCATCAACGCCGCGCACGTCGGCCGGCGCGGCGGCCTGGAGCTGATCCGCGCGATGATCGCCGGAGAGCTGGCGGCGCCGCCCGTCATGCACCTGGTCGGCATGTCCCGGATGGAGGCCGACGAGGGCTGGGTCGCCGTCGAGCTGGTCCCCCAGGAGTTCCACTACAACCCCCTCGGCACCGTGCACGGCGGGGTCATCTCCACCCTGCTCGACACCGCCGCGGCGTGCGCGGTGCACACCACGCTGCCCGCCGGCGTGGGCTACACGTCGCTGGACCTGAACGTGAAGTTCCTCCGGCCCGTCACCATCGCGAGCGGCACCCTCCGCTGCGAGGGAACCGTCCTCCAGCGCGGCCGCCGCACCGCCCTCGCCGAGGCGAAGCTGTTCGACGCCCAGTCCCGCCTCACAGCCCACGCCACCTCCACCTGCCTGATCCTCCCCCAACCCCCACCCACCTGACCCACCCCGCCTGCCCTGCCCTGCCCTGCCCTGCCCCGGCCCGGCCCGGCCCGGCCCGCCCCGGCGATCTTGCACTTTCGGCCCTCGATATGCCGCATATACGGCTTCTGCCCGGGCACAAAATGCAAGATCGCGGCAATCGGGGCACCAAGTGCAAGATCGCGGAGAGCTGCGGGGGTGGCGCCCGCAGGGAGGGGGAGAGTGCGGGTCAGGAGGTTTGGCGGGCGGCTCGGGCGGCGCGCCTCTTCTCGAAGCGGGCGGCGGCGCGCTCCAGGTCGTCGAGGTGGGCCGCGATCTGGTCGCGGGCAACCTCACCGTCGGCGTCGAGGCCGGTGACGTTGAAGACGTCCCACTGCCGCAGCACCGGCACCACCACCTCGTCGCGGTGCTGGCGCAGGTCGTAGATGCCGGCGAGGGCGATCGCCACGGACTTGCGGGCAAAGCCGTCGATGCCGCTGCCCGGCATCTGGAAGTCGGCCAGCACGTCGGCGACCGCCCGCATCGCCTGCCCGGGCGCCAGCTCGAAGGCCGCTGCCAGCAGGTTGCGGTAGAAGACCATGTGCAGGTTCTCGTCGGCCGCGACGCGGGCCAGCAGCGCCTCGCACACCGGGTCGGCGGTGGCGCGGCCGGTGTTGCGGTGCGAGATCCGGGTGGCCAGTTCCTGGAACGAGACGTACGCCAGCGAGTGCAGCATCTCCTGGTCGTGCGCGTTGCTGTAACCGGTGGACATGTGCGTCATCCGGGCCCGTTCCAGGGCCACCGGGTCGACCGCCCGCGTGACGGTCAGGTAGTCGCGGATGGCGGTGCCGTGCCGCCCCTCCTCGGCGGTCCACCGGTGCACCCAGGTGCCCCAGGCGCCGTCGCGACCGAACAGGGTGGCGATCTGGTGGTGGTACGAGGGCAGGTTGTCCTCGGTCAGCAGGTTGACGATCAGCGCGGTGCGGGCCACGTCGGAAAGGGTCGAGTCGCCCTCGGACCACGCCTCGCCGCCCAGCGGCCCGTCGAAGGTGCGCCCCTCGCTCCACGGCACGTACTCGTGCGGGAACCACTCCTTGGCGATGGCCAGGTGCCGGTCGAGGTTCTTCTCGACGACCGGTTCGAGTTCCAGGAGCAGTGCGGTCTGGCTGAGTGCGGTCACGACGATCTCCCTACGGTGGCGTAACTTACGCCACCGTAGGTCTGATCGTCCGTACGCGCCAGTAATGTCTCAGCTGACCAGGGGCCTGATGTCCGCCCGGGGCGGCGTCCACTCCCCCGCCGCCGCGGCGGTCTGCTCGCCGGAACGGATGTCCTTCACCTCGTCGGCCGCGCCGTCCGCCCCGGGGAACCATACGTACGGAATGCCCCGCCGCTCGGCGTAGCGGATCTGCTTGCCGAACTTCGCCGCGCTCGGCGACACCTCGGTCGGTACGCCCCGGCGGCGCAGCGCCTCGGCCACCGAGTTGCTGGCGGCGCGCTGCTCCTCGCTGCCGACCGCGACCAGCACGCAGGTCGGCACGTCCCGCGACACCGACAGCGCGCCCGCGCCGAAGAGCAGCCCCAACAGCCGGGTCACCCCGATCGAGATGCCCACCCCGGGGAAGCGGGTGGCACCGGCGCTGGCCAGGTTGTCGTACCGGCCGCCGGAGCAGATCGAGCCGAACCGCTCGTACCCGATCAGCTGGGTCTCGTAGACCGTGCCGGTGTAGTAGTCCAGACCACGGGCGATGCGCAGGTCGGCCACGCAGAGCCCCGGCGAGTGCGCGGCGGCGGTCTCCACCACCCGGACCAGTTCCTCGACGCCCTCGTCGAGCATCGGGTCGCTGACGCCCAGGGCGCGGACCGCGTCGGCGAAGGAGGCGTCCGGCGCGGAGATCTCGGCCAGCGCCAGGACGGCCTTGGCCTGCGCCTCGCTCGCCCCGGCGGTCTCCGCCAGCAGCTCGGCCACCTTCGCCGGGCCGATCTTGTCGAGCTTGTCCACCGCGCGCAGCGCCGCCTCCGGGTCGGTGAGCCCGACGCCCCGGTAGAAGCCCTCACAGATCTTGCGGTTGTTGACCTGGATGCGCACCGGCGGAATCGGCAGCGAGCGCAGCGCGTCGCCGACGACCAGCGGCATCTCCGCCTCGTGGTGCGCCGCCAGGGTGTCCCGGTCGACGATGTCGATGTCGGCCTGGAGGAACTCCCGGTAGCGCCCCTCCTGCGGCCGTTCCCCGCGCCACACCTTCTGGATCTGGTAGCGGCGGAACGGGAACTGGAGCTTGCCGGCGTTCTCCAGCACGTAGCGGGCGAACGGCACGGTCAGGTCGAAGTGCAGGCCGAGCGTGTCGTCGCCGGCGGGGCCGTCGGCGTCGGCCTGCAGGCGCCGGATCAGGTAGACCTCCTTTCCGGTATCCCCCTTACGCAGCAGCTGGTCCAGCGGCTCCACCGCACGGGTCTCCAGCGGGGCGAAGCCGTACAGCTCGAAGGTGTCGCGGATCTTGTCGAGGACGTACTGCTCGATCATCCGCTGCGCGGGGGTCCACTCCGGGAAGCCGGAGATGGGCGTGGGCTTGCTCATGATGGCTCCGTTCACAGTCCCGCGTGCGAGCGCGGGCGAAGGCTCGGTGCGGCCGTCGCCGGCCGCGTGACGAAAGCTCGGCGCGGCCGGTCAGAGGCCGCGGGCGGGGGCCGCCGGTCGCGCGCCGTCGCCACCCGCCACCTCGAGGAGGTACGGGTTGGTCGCGCGCTCGCGGCCGATGGTGGTCGCGGGGCCGTGGCCGGGCAGCACGATGGTGTCGTCGGCCAGCGGAAGGACCTTCTTCCGGAGGCTGGTGACCATCGCCGTCATGCTGCCGCCCGGCAGGTCGGTGCGGCCGATCGAGCCGGCGAACAGGACGTCACCGGAGAGGCAGAGCTGCTCCGCCTCCCATGGCGAGCCGGCAGCCGGCAGCCGGAAGAGCACCGACCCGCCGGTATGGCCCGGAGCGTGGTCGACGGTGATCTCCAGCCCGGCGAGGGAGAGCGTGCCGCCGTCGGTCAGCTCGGCCACGTCCTCCGGCTCGGTGTACGTCAGCCGCCCGCCGAAGAGCGAGCTGAGATCCGCGGACAGCCCCTTGGTCGGGTCGGCGAGCATCTCCCGGTCGCCCGGGTGCACGTACGCGGTGATGCCGCGGGCGCCGCAGACCGGTGCGACGGAGAAGGTGTGGTCGAGGTGGCCGTGGGTGAGCAGGACGGCGGCCGGGTGCAGCCGATGCTCGGCCAGCAGGGCGTCCAGCCGGTCCAGCACCCCGATGCCGGGGTCGACCACCACGCACTGCTCCCCCGGCGCGGCGGCGACCACGTAGCAGTTGGTGCCGAAGGCGTCCGCGGGAAAGCCGGCCACGAGCACGTCCGCTCCCCTTCCGTCGAGCTAGGTCCTCCCCGGCAGCCTATCGGGCGGCGCGAACCGGTTCCGCCCATCCGTCCCGGACGCCCCACCGGGCACAGCGACACCTTCCGATGACTCCGCTTGGACCTCGTACACCACTTTTCCAGCCGGTAGCCGTACACTCTGGCGGGCGTGTGGCGTGGCGCACCTGCAGCCGAACGGCGCGGGCGCCCGAGCACCGGTGACGACCAGGGTAGAGGAAGGGGAGCACGGGTGGCTTCCAGCAGGGACCGGCAGCGCAAACTGGCGCGGGCCAAGCTCGACCGGCAGCTCGTCCGCCGGGCCGCCGCCGCCAGGCGCCGTCGGCAGATCCAGGCCGGCGTCGGCGCAGCCGTCATCCTCGTGCTGATCGTGGCCGGCTCGGCGTGGGCGCTGGGCGCCTTCGACGACGAGCCGAAGGAGAACACGGCCGCCGAGGACGTCTGCCTGTGGACCCCGCAGGACGCCTCGGCGAACACCAACCTCAAGGACGTCGGCACCCCCGCCACCCAGGGCCTGCCGACCGACGGCGTACGTCCCATGACGATCACCACCAGCCAGGGCGCGCCGATCACCGTCGAGCTCGACCTCGCCGGCGCCCCGTGCGCGGCGGCGAGCATCGCCCACCTGTCCAGCCGGTCGTTCTACGACAACACCAAGTGCCACGAGATCACCGCCGAGGGCGCGGTGCGCTGCGGCGACCCGAGCGGCACGGGGCTCGGCGGCCCCACCTACTCGTTCTACGACGAGAACGTCCCCACCGCGCCGTCGCCGTCGGCGAGCCCCGCGGCCGGCCAGCCCGCGACGTACCCGAAGGGCACGGTCGCGATGGTCGCCAACCCGCCGGGCGCCAACGGCAGCCAGTTCCTGCTCTTCTTCAAGGACTTCACCACGGCTGACCCGAAGTACCCGATCATCGGACGGGTCACCGGCGGGATCGACGTGGTGACGAAGATCGGTGCCAAGCCGACCGTGGACAATGGGGCTGGGGCGAAGGTCAAGCCCAAAGACGACGACGTGGTCGTCCAGAGCGTTACCGTCGGTGAGCCCGTGGCGCAGGTGACGACGACCACGGCGCCGACGCCGTCGGCGTCGGGCACCGCCGCGGCCAGCTAGAGCCGGCTGACCCGGCGGCCCCACCAACCTCAGCGGCACCGGCCGCGCCCGAGACAGCCCAGGAGGATCCAGGCGTGACGTCCACCAGAGAGCGGCAGCGCGCGGCGGCGCGCGCCCGGCTCGAGAAGGAGATGGCCGAGCGCGGGGCCAGGGCCCGTAAGCGCCGGCAGACCCAGGCGATCGTCGGGGCCGCGTCGGTCCTGGTGCTCGTCGTCGCCGGCACGGTCTGGCTCGTCACCAGCCTCGGCGACGACGACAAGACCGACACCGCCGGCCCGTCGGCCGGCAACGTGCAGTGCGCCTGGAACGAGGTCCCCGCCGACCAGCGGAGCCCGCAGATCAAGGACGTCGGGCTGCCGGCCGCGCAGCAGGCGAACACCGGCACCCAGACGCTGACGCTCGACACCGACCTGGGCCCGATCACCGCCACGGTCGACCGTTCGGCGGTGCCCTGCACCGCGGGCAGCTTCACCCACCTGGCGGAGAAGAACTTCTTCGACAACAGCAAGTGCCACCGGCTGGTGACCGAGGGCATCAAGGTGCTCCAGTGCGGTGACCCGAGCGCGACGGGCAAGGGCTGGCGGCAGACCGACGGCACCGGTGGCCCGAGCTACCGGCTCGCCGAGGAGAACCTGCCGACCGACAAGCGGCCCCCGTACCCGGAGGGCGTGATCGCGATGGCCAACTCCGGCCAGCCGGGCAGCACGGGCAGCCAGTTCTTCATCGTCTACGGCGACTCGCCGCTGGACCCGAACTACACCGTCCTGGGCACCATCACCGGTGGCATGGACATCGTCAAGCAGATCGCAGCGGCCGGCGACGACAAGGCGTTCGCGCAGCAGGCCGGCGGCGGTCACCCGAAGAAGGAAGTCACCATCAAGAAGCTCACCATGAGCGCCCCCCAGGGCTGACTCCCCTCTCCGACCCAGAACGAAGCGCCCGCCGGCCTCCCGGCGGGCGCTTCGTCATACCCCGCCCCGCGCGCCCCCGCCCCGCGCGCCCCCGCGCCAGGCGCCCCGCCGATCTTGCACTTACTGCCCCGACAGAGGGAGCAATACGCACATTTCGGGGGCCAAAAGTGCAAGATCGCGGGCGCGGGGCGCGGGGCGCGGGGCGCGGGGCGCGGGGCGCGGGCGCGGGCGCGGGCGCGGGG
>NZ_JBEYVB010000064.1:0-19978 GCF_040643815.1 Micromonospora sp. NPDC047074 | reverse complement strand
GCCCCCATCTTGCCCCACATGGCCGTTTCGCGGGCCCACAACCTTCAATTCCCGGGGTTGGGGGGGGGGGGGTTGGGCGGTTGGGAGGGCGGGCGGGAGGGAGGGAGGGAGGGAGGGAGGGAGGGAGGGAGGGCGGGGGAGTAGGGCTGGGTTAGTGGAAGAAGTGGCGGGTGGAGGTCAGGTACATGGTGACGCCGGCCTCCTTGGCGGCGGCGATCACCTCCTCGTCGCGGATCGAGCCGCCCGGCTGCACGATGGCGCGGACCCCGGCGTCGATGAGGATCTTCGGGCCGTCGGCGAACGGGAAGAACGCGTCCGAGGCGCAGACCGCGCCGCGGGCCCGGTCCGCGCCGGCCCGGCTGACCGCGAGCTGCGCCGAGTCGACCCGGTTGACCTGGCCCATCCCGACGCCGACCGTCGCGCCGTCGGAGGCCAGCAGGATCGCGTTGCTCTTCACCGCGCGCACCGCCCGCCAGGCGAAGGCCAGGTCGCGCAGGGTCGCCTCGTCGGCCGGCTCGCCGGTGGCCAGCCGCCAGTTGGCCGGGTCGTCGCCCTCGGCGTCGATCCGGTCGGCCATCTGCACCAGTACGCCGCCGGTGACCTGCCGCCACTCCGCCGGCAGCGGGTCGAAGGCCGGCGCGTGCAGCAGCCGGATGTTCTTCTTGGCCTGGAGGATCTCCACCGCGCCCTCGTCGAAGCCGGGCGCCACCAGCACCTCGGTGAAGATCTCCGCGACCTGCCGGGCCAGCTCGACCGAGACCGGCCGGTTGACCGCGATCACCCCGCCGTACGCGGACACCGGGTCGCAGGCGTGCGCCTTGCGGTGCGCCTCGGCCACGTCGGCGCCGACCGCGATGCCGCACGGGTTGGCGTGCTTGATGATCGCCACCGCCGGCTGGTCGGCGAAGTCGTTGGCCGCCCGCCACGCGGCATCGGCGTCGACGTAGTTGTTGTAGGACATCTCCTTGCCGTGCAGCTGCTCGGCCTGGGCGAGCCCGGCCGGACTGGACGGGTCGACGTAGAGCGCGGCCGGCTGGTGCGGGTTCTCGCCGTAGCGCAGCACCGAAGAGCGGTGCAGCGACAGCCCGGCGAAGCCCGGCCAGCCGTCCTCCTCGGGCGCCAGCGTGGCGGCGCACCACTCGGCCACCGCCACGTCGTACTCGGCGATGACGGCGAAGGCACGGGCGGCCAGCACGCGCCGTTGGGCCAGCGTGAAGCCGCCCTCGGTGAGCGCGGCGAGCAGCGCCGGATACGCGGCGGGGTCGGTCACCACGGCGACCGAGGCGTGGTTCTTGGCAGCGGCCCGGACCATCGCCGGCCCGCCGATGTCGATCTGCTCCACGCACTCCTCGACGTCGGCGCCGGAGGCGACCGTGGCCTGGAACGGGTAGAGATTGGACACCAGCAGGTCGATCCCCGCGATGCCGTGCTCGTCGAGCTGGGCGACGTGCGAGTCCTTGCGCAAATCGGCGAGGAGCCCGCCGTGCACCTTCGGGTGCAGCGTCTTCACGCGGCCGTCGAGGATCTCCGGGAAACCGGTCACCGTCTCCACCGGAGTCACCGGCACCCCGGCGTCGGCGACGGTCGACGCCGTGCTGCCGGTCGAGACGATCTCCACCCCGGCCGCGTGCAGCGCCCGGGCCAGCTCGACCAGGCCGGTCTTGTCGTAGACGCTGACCAGCGCCCGCCTGATCGGGCGGCGTTCGTCCTGAGTGGAACTCACGGGACAGTGACCTTTCTTCCGGTGATCGTCCAACCTTCACGGACCAGCCGGCCCACCTGCTCGACGAGCTGGTGCCGCTCGGCTTCCTTGATGCGCTCGGTGAGCGTCTCCACGTCGTCGTCGTCGCGCACCGGCACGGCCACCTGCGCGACGATCGGGCCGGTGTCCATGCCCGCGTCGACGAAGAAGAGCGTCGCCCCGGTGACCTTCACGCCGTAGGCGAGGGCGTCACGCGGGCCGTGGATGCCGGGGAACGCCGGCAACAGCGTGTTGTGCGTGTTCAGGTAGCGGTCGCCGAAGGCGGTCAGGAAGCGCGGGCCGACCAGCTTGAGGAAACCGGCGGAGATGACCAGGTCCGGTCGGTGCTCGGCGACGCGGGCGGTCAGCGCGGCGTCCCACTCCTCGCGGGTGGGGTGGTCGGCGATCCGCTCGACGAAGGTCGGCACGCCGGCCGCCGCCGCCCGGTCCAGCCCGCCGGTGCCGGCCCGGTCGGCGCCGACGGCCACCACCCGGGCCCCGTACGCCGGATCGGCGCTCGCGTCGAGCAGTGCCTGGAGGTTGCTCCCGGAGCCGGAGACGAGGACGACGATGCGGGCGACGGACGCGGGCTCGGTCACCTGAGCAGCCTATCGGGCGGGTCAGGGCGCCCATCGGCTGGGCAGCGCGACATTCACCGACGACGTGATCGCGTCAGACCAGGTACGCTGCCGGCGCTCGGGCCCGCACTCATCCGGCCCGCACCCGTCAGTGATCCGACACCCGCGGGGTGTCGAGTGGAATGAGGAGTAACACCGACATGCAGCCCGGATACCAGCCGCAGCAGCCGCCCGTCAACAACAACATGACGATGTCGATCGTCGCCATCTTCCTCTTCTGGCCGCTGGCCATCCCGGCCATCATCAACGCCTCCAAGGTGAACCCGCTGCTCCAGCAGGGTGACTACGCCGGGGCCCAGGCCGCCGCCGCCGAGTCGAAGAAGTGGTCCAAGTGGGCCCTGATCGTCGGCATCAGCTGGTACGTGATCGTTCTGGTGTGCTGCCTGCTCGGTGGCCTCGCCGGGCTCGTGGGCGGCAGCACCAGCACCAGCACCTACTGACAGATCGGACGAGGAGTCGTATGCAGCCCGGTTACCCCGGTCAGGATCCGTACGGCCAGCAGCCGCACCAGGATCCGACCACACCGCCGCCCCACGACCCGTACGCTCCGCCGCCGGCCGCGCCCTACGGTCAGCAGCCGCACGACCCGTACGGTCAGCAGCCGCACGACCCGTACGCCGCGCCACAGAGTCCGTACGGCCAGCCGCCCACCTCCGGTCAGCCGTACGGGCAGCCGACGTCGGGCCAGCCGTACGGGCAGCCGCCGATCTCGGGCCAGCCGTACGGGCAGCCGCCGTACCAGGATCCGTACGGCCAGCAGGCGTACCCGCCGCCCATGTACCCGAACGCGGGATTCGCCGGCAAGGGACCGGGGCAGCAGCAGAACACGCTCGGCCTGGTGGCGATGATCCTCGGCATCGCGTCGATCCCGCTGAACTGCTGCTACCTCGGCATCCCGCTGGGCCTCGCCGCGGTGGTGACCGGGTGGATGGGAAAGCAGAAGGCCGACCAGGGGCTGGCCGACAACAACGGCCAGGCCCTCGCCGGCCTGATCTGTGGCGCCATCGGTGTCGTGCTGGGCCTGCTCCAGATCGTCTTCCTGGGCTTCAGCTTCTTCAGCCTGCCCGACCAGCCCTGACCGGCTCGCGACAGGGGCGTCCCGGCTCGGCCGGGGCGCCCCTTCGACGTCTGTCGGCCGTTCAGCGGGGATCCCGGGACAGCACCCGGGTCGCGGCGGCACCGACCAGCGCGCCGACGGCGACGACCGCCGTCGCCACCGCCGCCACCTGCCAGGCGACGGGCCCCACCTCGGCCAGCCGGCCCCCGCCGAGCGAGCCCGCGGAGGCGGCCGCGGCGGCGCCCGACAGCAGGCCGGCCACCGGCCCGGCGAGCGCCGCCGGCCCGAGCAGTGGCCGCCAGCGCAACGGCGCCCGGTCGTCGGCGGCGAGCCGGAGCAGCCGGCGGGCGAGCAGCCACCCCGCCACCATCCCGGCCAGCACCGGCACCGCGAGCAGGCCGACACCGAGCCCGTCGACCGGCCCACGCGGCAGCCCGGCCAGCAGCGGTACGGCCGGCAGCGCCCCCACGGAGACCTCGCTGGTGCGCACCGCCGTGTCGGTGCCGACGGCGAACCCCGGACCGAGCAGGTAGCTGACCGCCCAGACCGTGGCGTTGGGCGCGTAGGCGAGGCTGACCAGCGTGATCCCGGCCTGGCCGGCCACCCCGGTGCGGTAGGCCCCGATCAGGTCGGCGGCGTCCCCGCCCCCGGTGGCCACGGCGAGCCCCGCCGCGCCGGCCCCCGCGCCGAACAGCAGCAGCCCGGCGACCAGCCCGGTGCGGATCCCGTCGCGCAACGGCTCCGGAGAACGCGCGGCGAGCAGCCCGGAGACCTGCGTGGTCCGGGCCGCGCCGACCAGGGCCGCGAGCGTGCCGAGCAACGCGAGGGTCACCCCGGCGCGGACCGGTGCCGCGTCGGCCAGCAGCGCGGCGAGCACACCGAGCAGGGCGTACGCGACGCCGACCGCGCCAGCGGCGAGGAGCGCCTGGCGCGGTGACCGCCCGCCCCGCCCACCGATCGCGCGGCTGGTGTGCACACCCGCCCGGGTCAGCCGCCAGACCACCAGCCCGGTCAGCGCCAGCGGGGCCAGCCCGAAGGGCCCGGCGGCGGTGTCCAGCGGGACGCCGTGGCCGAGCAGCCAGCCGGCCAGCCCGGCGCGCAGCGCGCCCGACACGGAGGCGGCACCCTCGCTGAGCTGGAAGAGCCAGAGCACGACCACGACGGGTAACCACGAGGTGAGCGCCGCCCAGCCGGCGGCGACCACGGCGGCGACGGCGAGCGGGGCGCGGCTGCGGCGCGGTTCTCCGGCACGGGGCGCGGGCACCCGCCGGCCCCGCCCGCCGCGCGCGGCCGACCGGACGTCCGGGCCGACGCCGGGACGGTTGGGCTGATCAGGGGTGACGGAGGACATCGCGTCTACTCTGGCACGCCGGGCCGGCGACGGCAGTCCGATACCGCCCCGTGGGGGCGACGAGTTCCGTGATCCACCGTCTCCCACCCCCGATCCGGTCTAGCCTCGGGCGCAGGGACGCGACCGACAGTCGCGGCGCCGAACGCCCGGAGGGAAGCTGTGAACGCTCCGTATCCGCCGCCCCCGCCACCACCGCCCGCAGCCGGGCAGGACCGCACGACGTTGTGGGGCGTGCTCGGCATCATCCTCGGCCTGCTCTGCTGCGGCATCCTGGGGATCGTCTTCGGCTACCTGTCGATCCGGGACGCCAAGCGCTTCGGCCAGTCGCCCGTGCTCGGTTACCTGGCGATCGCGTTCGGCGTGCTCAACATCATCGGCAGCGGCATCCTCTGGGCCGGCGGCAACTATCCGCTCTACAACGACTGAGGGGCAGCCGCTCCACGACTGAGGGCCGACCGCGAACGGTCGGCCCTCTGGTCGTACGTCAGCAGTGCTCAGCCCGCGGACATGATCTCCCGCATGAGCTTGGCGGTCTCGGTCGGGGTCTTGCCGACCTTGACGCCGACGGCCTCCAGCGCGCTCTTCTTCGCGTCCGCCGTGCCGGCCGAGCCGGAGATGATCGCGCCGGCGTGACCCATGGTCTTGCCGGGCGGCGCGGTGAAGCCGGCGATGTAGCCGACCACCGGCTTGGTCACGTTCGCCTTGATGAACTCGGCCGCCCGCTCCTCGGCGTCGCCACCGATCTCACCGATCATGACGATCGCGTCGGTGTCCGGGTCGGCCTCGAACGCGGCGAGCGCGTCGATGTGGGTCGTGCCGATGATCGGGTCGCCACCGATGCCGACGCAGGTCGAGAAGCCGATGTCGCGCAGCTCGTACATCATCTGGTAGGTCAGCGTGCCGCTCTTGCTGACCAGGCCGATGCGGCCGGTGCCGGTGATGTCCGCCGGGATGATGCCGGCGTTGGAGGCGCCCGGCGAGGCGATGCCCGGGCAGTTCGGGCCGATGATCCGGGTCCGCTCGCCCTTGGCGACGTTGTACGCCCAGAACGCGGCGGTGTCGTGCACCGGCACGCCCTCGGTGATCACCACGGCCAGCTCGATCCCGGCGTCGATCGCCTCGACGACCGCGCCCTTGGTGAACTGCGGCGGTACGAAGATCACGGTCACGTCGGCACCGGTCTGCGCCATCGCGTCCGCGACGCTGGCGAAGACCGGCAGCTCGGTGCCGTCGAAGTCGACCGTCTGGCCCGCCTTGCGCGGGTTGACGCCGCCGACGACGTTGGTGCCCGCGGCGAGCATCCGCCGGGTGTGCTTGGAACCCTCGGAACCGGTCATCCCCTGGACGATGACCTTCGAGTCCTTGGTCAGCCAGATAGCCATTGTCAGACCCCCGCAGCCGCCAGCTCGGCGGCCCGCTCGGCCGCGCCGTCCATGGTGTCGACCCGCTGCACCAGCGGGTTGTTCGCGCCGTCCAGGATCGCCCGGCCGGCCTCGGCGTTGTTGCCGTCGAGGCGGACGACCAGCGGCTTGGTGACCTGCTCGCCGCGCTGCTCGAGCAGGGCCAGCGCCTGCACGATGCCGTTGGCGACCTCGTCGCAGGCGGTGATGCCGCCGAAGACGTTGACGAAGACGCTCTTCACCGACGGGTCGGAGAGGACGATCTCCAGACCGTTCGCCATCACCGCGGCGCTCGCGCCACCGCCGATGTCGAGGAAGTTGGCCGGCTTGACGCCGCCGTGCCGCTCACCGGCGTACGCGACCACGTCGAGGGTCGACATGACCAGGCCCGCACCGTTGCCGATGATGCCGACCTCGCCGTCGAGCTTGACGTAGTTGAGGTCCTTCTCCTTGGCGGCCTGCTCCAGCGGGTCCACCGCGGCCTGGTCGACCAGCGCCTCGTGGTCCGGGTGCCGGAACGCGGCGTTCTCGTCGAGGGTGACCTTGGCGTCGAGCAGCAGCAGCTTGCCCTCGCCGGTCTTGGCCAGCGGGTTCACCTCGACCAGCGTGGCGTCCTCGGCGACGAAGGCCTTCCACAGGCCCACGGCGACCTCGACGACCTGGTCGGCGACCTCGGCCGGGAAGTTGGCGGCGGTGACGATCTCCCGCGCCTTCGCCTCGTCGACGCCGGTGTTGGCGTCGATCGGGGCCTTGACGACCTTCTCCGGGGTCTCGGCGGCGACCTGCTCGATGTCCATGCCGCCCGCGACGCTGGCGATGCAGAGGAAGGTGCGGTTCGCCCGGTCGAGCAGGTAGGAGAAGTAGTACTCCTCGGCCACGTCCGCGGTCACGGTGATCATGACCTTGTGGACCGTGTGACCCTTGATGTCCATGCCGAGGATGTCGGTGGCACGGGCCACCGTCTCATCCGCGCCCTCGGCGAGCTTGACGCCGCCGGCCTTGCCTCGGCCGCCGACCTTCACCTGCGCCTTGACGACCACCCGACCGCCGAGGCGTTCGGCGATCGCGCGGGCCTCCTCCGGGGTCGTGGCGACGCCGCCGGCGAGCACGGGCAAGCCGTGCCGCTCGAACAGGTCCCGCCCCTGGTACTCGTACAGGTCCACGTTTGCGCGTCCCGTCCCGTCTCCGCGGCGCGCCGTCGCGCCGCCACCAGCGTTATGGAAAACAGTTTGACGCCTGTCATCAGTTGAAACAGGCCATTGGGCGCAGCCTAGCGAGGCGGACACCGCCGGCAACCGAGCGGGTGCGCGTTGTGTGGTAATGCACAATCGGCGCCGTCACGTGGCCTTTTCGCGACTTCGGGCCGACGTCAGTCGTCCGGGCGATGTTGCCCGGGTTGCGTAACCCCGCCGGGAGGGCGTCGTTGAGTCAGGTGTCGGAGCGCTGATGCAGCGCGACGGCGGGAGACGGCCGATGCCCTGTCGGTCGAGGGGTGGCGGCGGGGCATCGTGCATAGAGGGGCCGGACGTGTGAGGGGTGCGTCCGGCCCCTCCCCCTGTCCGTCGCCGGCCGGGCCATCCGCCCGGCTCTCGGCGAATCAGCCGACCGGCTGGGCTACGTTCTGCCGGACCCACTCCACGATCGACTGGGTGGTCGCGCCCGGTGTGAAGATCTTGGCGACCCCGAGGCGCTCCAGCTCCGGGATGTCGGCGTCGGGAATGATGCCGCCGCCGAACACGACGATGTCGCGGGCGTCGCGCTCCCCGAGCAACTCCACCACCCGCCGGAACAGCGTCATGTGCGCCCCCGACAGCACGGAGAGCCCGACCGCGTCGGCGTCCTCCTGGATCGCGGTCTCCACGATCTGCTCCGGGGTCTGGTGCAGGCCGGTGTAGATGACCTCCATGCCGGCGTCCCGCAGGGCCCGCGCGACGACCTTTGCGCCACGGTCGTGGCCGTCCAGGCCCGGTTTGGCGACGACGACCCGAACACGAGAGCTCATCAGCGCATCCCTTTCACCGGCTCCGCGGCTTCTTTGACCGAACGGTAACGCGCCCTGCCCGGCCCAGGGAATCCGGGCGGTGAAACCTCACTGCGCACGGACCCGCCCACCCCGCACCGGAGTCGGTACGGCGGACCGCGCCACCTCTCGTCGTCAAGCTGGACGACTCCGCCGTTTGGTCACCCTGCGCGACGAACGGGCAGTTACGGGGCCGCCGTTCGACGGGTACGAGACATGACAATCACGGACGCAAACGGACAGAATGCTGCAGCAATTCGGCGCTTCGGCTTGTGACGGGCGTGGTGGTTGGCTAACGTGTCCACGGTTGTCATCAGGTCCACGGACGGGTGACGACGCGGCCAACCGACGTTCACCCGAGCTTCAGGAACGTCGGGGCAGCCGCATCGGATCCCCGACAACGGAGGGTGTGCGTGCGCCAGCGCCTGTCGTCTGAGCCCGATCGATATCGCGGCCGCCGTCGCGTACCCACCCCCCCGCGTAGCCGCTACGCAGCCGTCGTCACCACCGCGTTCGTCGGTGCCGGCGTCGTCGCACTCGGCGCGGGAGCCATGCCGGACGCCAAGAGCGTCAGCCCGTCGGTCCTCGACGAGCTCAAGGCCGCCTCGACCGTCAGCCAGGACGTTGCGGCCCGCGTCGACTCCGCCGACCGCACCTCTCGCGACAGCGACCGCGCCGGAGGCCAGGAGAGCGCCGAGACCGAGGTCTGGCTGCTCCCCCTCGACGACTACGACTTCAACACGCCCTACGGCATGCGCTGGGGCAAGCTGCACACCGGCGTCGACCTGGTCGCCCCCGAGGGCACGCCCTACGTCGCCATCCACGCCGGCACCGTCACCAAGGCCGGCTGGTTCGGCGGCTACGGCTACGCGGTGATCGTCCAGCACGCCGACGGCACCGAGGCGATCTACGGCCACTCCTCGGCGCTCAGCGTCAAGGAGGGGCAGCAGGTGAAGGCGGGCGACCAGCTCGGCCTGGTCGGCAACACCGGCCACTCCTACGGTTCCCACCTGCACCTTGAGGTGCATGTCAAGGGCGAGCCGCTCGACCCGGTGCCGTTCCTCAAGGAGCGCAACGTGGACATCAAGCTACAAATCGAGGCAGTCTACGGCTAAGTAGCCGCCTTCTTACGCTACGCACCGCTCGAAAACCGCCCGGATCGGCCGATCCGGGCGGTTTTTGTCGCCTGCCGCCAGCGAAAGTAAGCCGAGTCACAGTCAGCACTGTGGCTGAGGCCACGCTCACCCATGATCACTTTTCCGATCGAAAGCCGCAGAAGGTGAGCTAACGGACGCCCTGGCCTCCGGCCGGTCCACCGCGCCCCGTCCCGGTACCCGGCACGCCCCGCGCCGACACCAGTATTTCGAGGTCAAGTGCCCCTCGATCAGCGAAGGTCCGCCGTGCAGGAAGACATTCAGAACGAGAACACCGCCGACGCCCCCGCCCGGCACCGGAGGACGTGGGCCTCCGGCCGTACCCGGATGGTCATCGCCGCGGCGGCCCTGGCCGGGCTCGGCCTCGGTGGCGTCGCGCTCGCGGTCACCGGGAACGACGAACCGCCCGTGCCGGCCGCTGTCGACCTCGACGCGCGGGCCCGCGCCGAGGCCGCCGAACGCGCCGACCGTTCCGACCGCGAGACGACCGCCCCGGCCACCCCCTCGGCGAGCGCCGTCCCGAGCCCGACGAAGGCCAGCCCGTCGGCCAAGCCCAGCCCGAAGGCGACCACCGCCAAGCCGAAGCCGACCAGCAAGCCGAAGCCGAGCTGGGTCATCCCGATGCGGGGCGCGGCGATCACCTCCTGCTACGGCCCCCGCTGGGGCACCCAGCACGCCGGCATCGACTTCGCGCTGCCCGCCGGCACTCCGGTCCGCGCCGCCTTCGGCGGCACGGTCACCAAGGCCGGCGACGTCGGCGACGGGTACGGCATCTCCGTCTTCATCGACCACGGCAACGGCTACCTGACCCACTACGCCCACCTGAGCACCGCCAAGGTGAGCGTCGGCCAGAAGGTCACCACGGGGCAGACCATCGGCCTGGAAGGCTCCACCGGCGACTCCACCGGCCCGCACCTGCACTTCGAGGTGCACCAGGGGCAGATGTGGAACCAGATCGACCCCGCGCCGTTCCTGCGCGCCCGGGGCATCGACGTGGCCTGCTGACCCGTACCGAGCCTGCCGGCTGGTCCGGCCCGGGGCGGCCCGCGTCCGGCGTGTCGCCGGGTCGGGCCGCCGCCCGGTTCAGAGCTTGTCGATCGGGGCGTGCCGGAGCACCAGCCACATCGTCTGGTCGCCGAAGTCGATCTGCGCCCGGGCGCCCGGGCCGTGCCCCTCCACGGCCAGCACCCGGCCCAGGCCGTAGCGCTGGTGGTTGACCCGGTCGCCGGCGGACACCTTCGGCCCCTGCGGCAGCTCGCTCGCCGTGGTCAGCCGGCTCGCGTCGACCCCCAGCCGCTTCGCCAGCTGCGCCGCCTTGGGGGTGCCGCCACTGAAGCCCCCGCGCCCGCCGGGCACGCGGTCCGCGCGGCCACCGACGCCGCCGCCACCGCCGGCCCACGAGGTGTACGACCCCTCGGTGCGCTCCCAACGGACCAGTTCCGGCGGCAACTCCTCCAGGAAGCGCGACGGCGGGTTGTAGGCCGGCTGCCCCCACGCCGAGCGGGTCACCGCCCGGGAGAGGTAGAGGCGCTGGCGGGCCCGGGTGATGCCCACGTACGCCAGCCGGCGCTCCTCCTCCAGCTCCCGGGTGTCGCCCAGCGACCGCAGGTGCGGGAAGACGCCGTCCTCCAGGCCGGTCAGGAAGACCACCGGGAACTCCAGGCCCTTCGCGGTGTGCAGCGTCATCAGGGTGACCACGCCCTGGTGCGGCGCGGCGTCGTCCGCCTCGGCGCCGTCAGGCGACGAGCCGGGTGGCGCGGGCACCTGGTCGGCGTCGGCGACGAGCGCGACCTGCTCCAGGAAGCCGGCGAGGGTGGCCCGCTCGCCCTCCTCGCCGACCGCCTCGATCCGCTCGGTGTACTCCCGGGCGACGCTGACCAACTCCTGGAGGTTGTCGACCCGTCCCACGTCCTGCGGGTCGAGGCTCTCCTCCAGCTCGGTGAGGTAGCCCGAGCGGGTCAGCAGGGCCTCCAGCACCTCCTCCGGGGTGCCCGTCGCAGCCAGCTCGCGCGCCTCGTCGAGCAGGGCCACGAAGTCGGCGATGCCGTTGGCCGCCCGGGTGGAGATGCCCGGAGCGTCCTTCGCCCGCCGCAGCGCCGCGCCGAAGGAGATCCGGTCGCGGCTGGACAGCGCCTCCACGCACGCCTCGGCCCGGTCGCCGATGCCCCGGCGCGGGGTGTTGAGGATCCGGCGCAGGCTGACCGTGTCGTCGTCGTTGACCACCGCGCGCAGGTAGGCCAGCGCGTCGCGGACCTCCTTGCGCTCGTAGAAGCGCACCCCGCCGACCACCTTGTAGGGCAGGCCGACCCGGATGAACACCTCCTCGAAGACCCGGGACTGGGCGTTGGTGCGGTAGAAGACGGCCACGTCGCCGGGGCGGGTCTCGCCGGCGTCGACCAGGCGGTCGATCTCCCGGGCCACCCAGTCGGCCTCGGCGTGCTCGGTGTCGGCCACGTAGCCGACGATCGGCTCACCGGCGCCTGCCTCGCTCCACAGCCGCTTCGGCTTGCGCGAGGTGTTCCGGTCGATCACCGCGTTGGCCGCGTTGAGGATCGTCTGGGTGGAGCGGTAGTTCTGCTCCAGCAGGATCGTCCGGGCGTCGCTGAAGTCGCGCTCGAACTCCAGGATGTTGCGGATCGTGGCGCCCCGGAACGCGTAGATCGACTGGTCGGCGTCACCGACCACGCAGAGCTCCGCCGGCTCGATCCCCTCGGTGCCGGAGACCAGCTCCTTGATCAGCGTGTACTGGGCGTGGTTGGTGTCCTGATACTCGTCCACCAGCACGTGCCGGAACCGCCGGCGGTAGCTCTCCGCGACGTGCGGGTGGGACTGGAGCAGGTGCACCGTCGTCATGATCAGATCGTCGAAGTCCAGCGCGTGCGCCTCGCGCAGCCGCCGCTGGTAGAGCGTGTAGGCCTCCGCCAACGCCCGCTCGTTGGGGCCCTTCGCGCGGCCCGCGAACTCCTCCGGGTCGACCAGCTCGTTCTTCAGGTTGGAGACCTGGGCGGCGAGCCCGCGCGCCGGGTAGCGCTTCGGGTCGAGGTCGAGCTCCCGGGCGACCATCTGCATCAGCCGGCGGGAGTCGTCCGCGTCGTAGATCGAGAAGGTGGACTTCAGCCCGGCGTGCTCGTGCTCGGCGCGCAGGATGCGCACGCACGCGGAGTGGAACGTCGACACCCACATCAGCCGGGCCCGGGGACCCACCAGGTGGGCGACCCGTTCCTTCATCTCGCCGGCGGCCTTGTTGGTGAAGGTGATCGCGATGATCTCGCCGGGGTGCACGTCCCGGGCGGCCAGCAGGTAGGCGATCCGGTGGGTGAGCACCCGGGTCTTGCCCGAACCCGCGCCGGCCACGATCAGCAGCGGCGAACCGGCATGGGTGACGGCGTCGCGCTGCGGCCCGTTCAGCCCCTCGACCAGGGCCTGCGGATCGAGGCGGACGGGAGCCGCCCTCGGCCGGTGTGGCGAGGTCGGGGCAGGCGCCGGCGCGGGCGGGGACACGGGGATGTCGAAGAGAGGATGCATCGCACGGCGAGTCTATGCCGCCGGGCGGACAGTTCCCGCCACGCACCGTCGAGGTGTAAGGAAGGGCCCCTTCCTAACGCTATGCGTTAGGAAGGGGCCCTTCCTTACACCCAGGTCGAGACGAAGATGTCACCTGGCGGCGTCTGGCGCCTTCGTCGGCTTTGCAGAACGATGACGGTGAAATCGCCGACTCCTCCCCCGTACACGACTGGGAGAACGACCATGACTCAGCCGCGTTCGCGTGGTCGGGCGACGCTGCGACACCTCGCCGCGCCCGCTCTCGCGTTGGCCGTCGTCGCCACGTTGCCCACCGCTTCCCGGCCCGCGCCGGCCCCGGCCGACGACCCGTGGGCCGCCCTCGCCCCCGTGTCGGTCTCCTACGCCACCCCCACGGGCGGGGAGGTCGAGGGCAACTTCCTCAGCTACAACGACTTCCACGGCGCCATCGACCCGCCCGCCGGCAGCGGCGCGGTGGTCAACGGCACGCCCGCCGGCGGCGTGGAGTACCTCGCCACCTGGCTGAAGAAGCTGCGGGCCGAGGCCGCGGCCGAGGGGCGGGCCACCACCACCGTCGGGGCCGGCGACCTGATCGGCGCGACCCCGCTGGTCAGCGCCGCCTTCCACGACGAGCCGACCATCGAGCTGATGGACGAGATCGGCCTGGAGATCAGCTCGGTCGGCAACCACGAGTTCGACGAGGGCGTCGACGAGCTGATCCGGATCAACAAGGGCGGCTGTCACCCCGTCGACGGCTGCCAGGACGGGGACGGCTTCGCCGGGGCCAAGTTCACGTACCTCGCCGCCAACACGGTCAGCCGCAAGACCGGCCTGCCGATCCTGCCCCCGGTCGACGTGAAGTTCGTCCGCGGGGTGCCCGTCGGCTTCGTCGGCGTGACCCTGGAGGGCACCCCGGGCATCGTCAACCCGGCCGGCATCACCTCCGTACGCTTCGCCGACGAGGTGCAGACCGCCAACAAGTGGGCCGGCGTGCTCAAGCTCTTCGGTGTCAAGGCGATGGTGCTGCTGGTGCACGAGGGCGGGGCCCAGTCGCCGCCGCCGGCCACCCCGGGCGTCTCGGACTGCGCCAACTTCTCCGGCCCGATCGTGGACATCGTGCGGGGCCTGCGGCCGGAGTTCGGGCTGGTCGTCTCCGGCCACACCCACCGCTTCTACTCCTGCTCCCTGCCGAACTCCTCGGGTGCCCACAGCGTCGTCACCAGCGCCGGCAACAACGGCCAGCTGATCACCGACGTGGACTACTCGCTGGACCGGCGCACCGGCCGGTTCACCGGGATCTCCGCCCGCAACGTCGTGGTCGAGAACGGCGTACGCAACCCGGACGGCAGCTGGAAGGAGAGCGCGCCGGGCACGTACGTGCGCAACCCCGACCTGGTGGACCCGGGCGCCAAGGCGCTGGCCGACAAGTACCGGGCGGCCGTCGCTCCCATCGCCAACCGGGTGGTGGGCCGGATCTCGGCCGACATCGTCCGCGACGCGCGCCCCAGCGGGGAGAGCCCGCTCGGTGACGTGATCGCCGACGCGCAGCTCGCGTACACCCGCTCCAACGGGGCGCAGATCGCGCTGATGAACCCGGGCGGCATCCGGGCGTCCCTGTCGTACGCGGCCTCCCCCGGCGACGAGGACCCTGGCGAGATCACCTACGGCGAGGCGTTCACCGTCCAGCCGTTCAACAACCTGGTGGTCACCCAGACCCTCACCGGCGCGCAGTTGCGCAACGTGCTGGAGCAGCAGTTCGTCGGCTTCAACGGGCAGACCACCCAGCGCATCCTCCAGGTCTCCGCCGGGCTGACCTACTCCTACGACAGCACCGCCCCGGTGGGTTCCCGGGTCAGCGCCCTGACGTTCGACGGCGCGCCGATCGACCCGGCCGCCAGCTACCGGGTCACCACGAACGACTTCCTGGCCAACGGCGGGGACGGCTTCACCGAGTTGCGGGCCGGCACGGACCGGGCCACGGCCCCCGGCTTCGACGTCGACGCGCTGATCGCCTACCTGGGCACCGGCGGGCCCGTCGCCCCCGGCCCCGCCGACCGCATCACCCGCCTCGGCTGAGCCGGCGGTCCCGGCGCCGGTGACGGCGCCGGGACCGCCCGAACGGCCGACTGTGCCGCCGAATCCTTGCGCGAGCAGGCCAGGGGTCGGCATACTCGACGGCGTGTTCGGTCAGCGCTACTACTTTTACTACGGCACCGGGAGTCCGGCAGCCGTAGGTCGCGCCTGATCAGACAGACCTGCGAAAGCCCCGGGCTCCTGGAGCCCGGGGCTTTTTCGTCCCGGGATCCGGGCACCGGGCACCTGACGGCGAGGGGGTACCCGATGATGACAGACGTGGTGGAGTCCAACGGCAGGGTGACGCGGCCCGGGGCGGGTCGGCCCGACCCCGGTGCCTCCGGCTCCCCGGTCGACGTGCCGGGCGGCACCGACGACGCGCGACCGGCGGCGGGCACCGGCACCCCGGAGCCCGCCGCGGCCGCCCGGATCGTGGAGATCCGGGAGCGGATCGACGAGATCGACCAGGCGTTGATCGAGCTGTGGCAGGAGCGGGCCCGGCTGTCCCAGGAGGTCGGCGTGACCCGGATGGCCTCCGGCGGCACGCGGCTGGTCCTGTCCCGGGAACGGGCGATCCTGGAGCGCTTCCGGGGCGCCCTCGGCGCCGACGGCACGCAGCTCGCGCTGCTGCTGCTCCGCGCCGGCCGCGGCCCTCTGTGAGTCGTACGCCGGTCCCGCCGCCGGTCTCCCGGGCCCGGGGCGTCGCGGCGGGGCCGGTGACAGGGCGGGCCGGCGACGCGGCGGGGCGGCGCCACCGGCGAAACGACAGAACCGCCTGCCGCCGTCGCGATGACGTCGGCAGGCGGTTCCGTGAGGTCACGCCTCGTGCGTGTGCACGATCTCGCGCTTCTCCGCGAAGTGGCAGGCGCTCGGGTGGTCCGAGCCGGAGCGGATCTCCAGCAGCGGGACATCCTGGGCGCAGACATCCTGGGCCTTCCAGCACCGCGTCCGGAACCGGCAGCCCGACGGCGGGCTGATCGGCGACGGCACGTCACCGGTGAGGCGGATGATCGCCTTGTTGTCCCGCACGGTCGGGTCCGGCACCGGCACGGCCGAGAGCAGCGCCTGGGTGTACGGGTGGGTCGGCCGCTCGTAGATCTCGTCCTCGGTGCCGATCTCCACGATCTTGCCGAGGTACATGACCGCGACCCGGTCCGACAGGTGCCGGACCACCGACAGATCGTGCGCGATGAACACGTACGACAGGCCGAGTTCGCCCTGGAGCTTCTCCAGCAGGTTCATGACCTGCGCCTGGATCGACACGTCCAGGGCGGAGACCGGTTCGTCGCAGACGATGATCTCGGGCCGCAGGGCGAGCGCCCGGGCGATGCCGATGCGCTGCCGCTGACCACCGGAGAACTGGTGCGGGTACCGGTTGATGTGCTCCGGGTTGAGACCCACCAGGTCGAGGAGTTCCTTGACCTTGTCCCGGCGGCTGCCCTTCGGCGCCACCTCGGGGTGGATCTCGAACGGCTCACCGATCAGGTCGCCGACCGTCATCCGCGGGTTCAGCGAAGTGTACGGGTCCTGCATCACCAGCTGGATCTGCCGGCGCAGCCGGCGCAGCGCCTGCCCCGAGAGCTTGGAGATGTCCTGGCCCTTGTAGAGGACGCTGCCCTCGGTCGGCTTCTCCAGGTTCATCAGGACCCGGGCGAGCGTCGACTTGCCGCAGCCCGACTCGCCGACCACACCCAGGGTCTCGCCGGCCTTGAGGTCGAAGGAGACCCCGTCGACCGCCTTGACGTGACCGATGGTCTTCTTGAACACCACACCCCGGGTCACGGGATAGTGCTTGACCAGGTCACGGACCTCGAGGATGTTCTCAGTCACGGTTCACCAGCTCCTCGGCGAAGTGGCAGGCGCTGGCCCGGCCGGAGCCGACCTGGAGCAGCGGCGGGAGCTTCTCCCGGCAGACCGGCTGCACCATCGGGCAGCGCGGGTTGAACGGGCAGCCCGACGGGATGTTCATCAGGTTCGGCGGCAGGCCCTTGATCGTCCGGAGCTCCTGCCCCTTCTCGTCGAGCCGCGGGATCGAGTTGATCAGGCCGATCGTGTACGGGTGCGCCGGCTTGGCGTACAGGTCGTAGACGTTGGCTTCCTCGACGATCCGGCCCGCGTACATGACCGCGATCCGGTCCGCGACGTCGGCGACCACGCCGAGGTCGTGGGTGATCAGGATCATGCCCATCTGCCGCTCGCGCTGGAGCTCGGCGAGCAGGTCCATGATCTGCGCCTGCACCGTCACGTCGAGCGCGGTGGTCGGCTCGTCCGCGATCAGCACCTCCGGGTCCAGGGCCAGCGACATCGCGATCATCGCGCGCTGCCGCATACCGCCCGAGAACTGGTGCGGGTAGCTGCTGAACCGGCCCTTCGCGTTCGGGATCTTGACCTGGTCGAGCATCTCGATCGCGCGCTTCTTCGCGTCCGCGCGGCTCATGCCGCGCCGCACCCGGAACTGCTCGGCGATCTGGAACCCGACCGTGAAAACCGGGTTGAGCGCCGAGAGCGCGTCCTGGAAGATCATTGCAATGCCCTCGCCGCGGATGCGGCGCCGCTCCTCGAAGGACATGCCGAGCATGTCCTTGCCGTGGAAGCGGACCTGCCCGCCGGTGACGAAGCCGGGCGGCGTGTCGAGGATGCCCATGATGGTCTGCGCGGTGACGCTCTTGCCGGAGCCGGACTCGCCGAGCACGGCGAGGGTCTCCCCCGCGTCGACGTGGTACGTGACCCCGTTGATGACCTTGGCGACGCCGTCCCGGGTGCGGAACTCCACCCGGAGGTCTTCGACCTCGAGCAACCTGCCCGAGGGGCGGCCGGAGGCACCGGCCGCGGACTGCTCGGACACCAGAATGTCGGACAACTGAATCTCCCCTAGCGGAGTTTCGGATCGAGGGCCTCGCGGACCGCCTCACCGAGCATCACGAAGCTCAGCACGGCGGTGACGAGGAACGCGGCGGGGAAGAAGAGCAGGTACGGCGCGACACGGATGAGGGACTGCGCCTCATTGATCATGATGCCCCAGGAGACCACCGGGCTCTTCAGGCCGACGCCCAGGAAGGACAGCGTCGCCTCGGCGCCGATGTAGGAGCCGACCAGGATCGTCCCGTAGACCAGCAGCGGCGCGAGGCAGTTCGGCAGCAGGTGCTTCAGGATGATCCGGCCGGTGCCGGCACCCAGCGCGCGGGCGGCGACGATGTAGTCCGCCTCCTTGGTGGCGAGCACCGCGGAGCGCATCAGCCGCATCACGACCGGCCAGCCCAGCACGACCAGGGAGATGCTCACCAGGCCCATGATCTCGGCCTTGCTGTTGCTCGTGCCCGACCCGTTGAAGGTGGTCAGGATGACGATGGCGCCCAGCACGAACGGCAGCCCGAAGAAGATGTCGGCGATGCGGGAGAGCAGCGCGTCCACCCAGCCGCCCCGGTAGCCCGCGACGATCCCCATCGCGCCGCCGAAGAGCAGCACGCCAAGGACGGACAGCACGGAGACCACGATCGAGGCGCGGGCGCCGTAGATCACCCGGGCGAAGACGTCCCGGCCCTGGAAGTCGTAGCCGAACCAGGCCTCCGACGACGGGCCGACGAGGCTGTTCTGCAGGTTTCCGTTCTCCGGGTCGCCGGAGCTGAACAGCGAGGGAAACGCGGTCATCAGCACGAAAACGAGGATGAACGCGGCGGAGATCCAGAACAGCGGCTTGCGGCGCAGGTCATGCCAGGCGTCGCCGAGCAGGCCGCGCGGCTTCTCCCGGCGGGCGTTCTGCGGCAGGCCCTCGTTGGTCGGCGCGGAGATCTCGTTCGGCGCCTGCGCGGGCGGGGTGCTGACGATCGAGGCGGCACTCGGGTCGCTCATGCCCGTACCTCACTCCGCTCGGCACGGGCACGGATGCCCGCGGACGCTGCAATGATGGTTCGTTCGCTGCGCTCACTCATAGCGGATCCTCGGGTCCAGGGCGGCGTAGAGCAGGTCGACCAGCAGGTTCATCAGCAGGTAGACGAGCACCAGGACCACCACGATGGAGACAACGGTAGCGCTCTCCTTGGTGACGATCGCGCGGTAGACCTGTCGGCCGATCCCGTTGATCTGGAAGATGCCCTCGGTGACGATCGCGCCGCCCATCAGGGCACCGAGGTCGGTGCCGAGCAGGGTCACCACCGGGATGAGCGAGTTGCGCAGCAGGTGCACCCCGACGACCCGGCGCATCGGCAGGCCCTTGGCGATGGCCGTACGCACGTAGTCGGCGCGGCGGTTCTCCGCGATGCTCGTCCGCGCCAGCCGGGCGATGTACGCCATCGAGGCGCTGCCCAGCACGAACCCGGGGACGATCAGCTCGGAGATCCGCATCTCGTTGGAGACCGTCGGCTTGACGATGCCCCACTGCACGCCGAGCAGCCACTGAGCCACGAAGCCGATGACGAAGATCGGCAGCGCGATCAGGAAGAGGCTGGAGACCAGGACCAGGTTGTCCAGGAAGCCGTTGCGGCGCAGGCCGGTCAGCACGCCCGCGGTGAGGCCGATGAGCGCCTCGATGGCCAGCGCCACCAGGGCCAGCTTCAGGGTGTTCGGGTAGGCGGTGGCGATGATGTCGCCGATGTCCCGGCCGCCGAACGTCTCACCGAAGTCGCCCTGGAACAGGTTCTGCATGTAGTTGCCGTACTGCACGAGAAGCGGCTCGTCGAGCTTGAACTTCTCGGTCATCTTGTTGACGAAGCTGTCGGGGCAGGGACGCTCGCCACACTTGCCGGCGAACGGGTCGCCGGGCACCGACCACACGAGCCAGTAGATCAGGAACGTGGTCCCGATGAAGACCGGGACGAGTTGGAGCAGCCGTCTCAACAGATAACGGCCCATGGGGTGGTCCTCCAGACGGGGGGCGCGCGTCGGACGGCCGACACGGGGGTGACAGACGCGGTGAGGGCGGGTGGTGACCCCCCTCCACCCCCTGAAGATCGACGGGACGTCGGGTAGGGTTGTCGGTACCTCCCGTGCGGCGGTATCTCGTGAACCTCCCCAGGGCCGGAAGGC
>NZ_JBEYVB010000063.1:0-20515 GCF_040643815.1 Micromonospora sp. NPDC047074 | reverse complement strand
CAAACCACAAAGGATTCGGCCAGCCCGGGGTATAAAACAATTGGCACTGGCTTATCAAGCACCCTGTTGAGTTCTCAAAGAACAACCACACACCAGTCGAGCGTCCCACATGCTGGGAACCCGCTTGGGGCAACTCCTCTAACTTACTCGTCTCGCCTTTCCGGGTCAACCTCGGGTTCGAGGTGATCAAGAAGGTGCGATCGAGACCCACGACGACGCACGCCGCTTCGCGGCGGTCGTTGCTGTCATGGGAAGCCGCAGACCGGCCGATCGCCACTCTGTGGCAATCCGCCCGGCTCCTGCCGGCTTCGAAACTCTACCCGGTCGGCTTCGCGATCGCAACCCCTTGTCCGGAGTGTTTCGCACCGCCCGAATCCTCAGTCCCGCTCGGCGTCTCCGCCACGAGCCTGGTGCCCGCTATCAGCCGGTTTGTCCGGCCTCCCGCGTGCAGAGAGAAAGTTACGCGGCCCGGTCCGAGAAGGCAAATCGGCGGCAATCACTGTCCAACGCGCACAGCCGGCTCACCCCGGTCGCGGAGCGTCCTGCACTGCCCATCGGGGAAGGAGACGGGCGGAAGGACACTCGTGATGGCTGCGCGGGCTCCGGTGCCGCTTTCGGCGTGCCAGAGTGTCTGTCATGGATGACCTCCCCCGCACCCGGGTGACCGTGCTCGCCGAGGACGCACTGCTCGGACTGCTGCTGCCGTTCTGGCAGCTGGTCATCGGCGCCTTCGTGCTCTTCGTCGTCCTGGTGTCGGTGACCCGGCTCGCCCGGCGGGGACGATCCCGGATGACGACGGCGCTCCTGGTCACGGCCACCGCGATCGCCGGTCTCACCGTGATGGGCGTGCTGCTCCAGGGCGAGTGAGGCTAGAGGCGGCGGTTCGCCAGGCTCGGCAGCTCGGCCCGGATGGTGTGCAGCCGGTCGAGGTCGAGGTCGGCGACAGCCAGCCCCGGGCCGTCGGGCACCTGGGCGAGCACCGTCCCCCACGGGTCGACCACCATGCTTCGCCCGTAGCAGGTCCGGCCCGGGTCGTGGTCGCCGGTCTGACCCGCGGCGGCGACATAGCACTGGTTCTCGATCGCCCGCGCTCGCAGCAGCACCTCCCAGTGGTCCCGCCCCGTGTGCATGGTGAAGGCTGCCGGCACCACCAGCAGGTGGGCGCCGCCATCGGTGACAAGCTGCCGGTAGAGCTCCGGGAAACGGAGGTCGTAGCAGATCGACAGGCCGACGCGGAGGCCCTCGACGTCGACGACCACCGGCTGGTCGCCGGGCGCGACGGTGGCTGACTCCAGGTAGGAGACCCGACCGGGGATCTCCACGTCGTACAGGTGGATCTTGCGATAGCTGGCCGCGAGCGCTCCGGTGCGGTCGAACACCAGGGAGGTGTTCCAGGTGCGGGCCGGGTCCGGCCCGCGCTCGCGGACCGACCCGGCGATCAGCCAGATGCCCAGCCGCCGGGCGACGCCGGCGAAGAACTGCCCCACCTCGCCGTCCACCGGCTCCGGCTCCGGCAGACCCGCCGTCGGGCCGAGATAGTCGACGCTCTCCGGCAGCAGCGCCAGGTCCGCGCCAGCTGCGGCGGCGCGTTCCAGCATGGCCTCCGCGGCGGCGAGGTTGGCCTTGAGGTCGTCCCGGGTGTTGAGCTGGCAGACGGCGACGCGCATGGGATCAGCGTACGACCGGGGAATGGCCCGCGACAGCGTCGGAGCGTACGGGTCTCGATGTCCTGTCCGCCGTTGCCCGGTCACCGGCCGCACGCGGACACGAAGCCGCGCCCGCCCTGCTCGGACGGGCGCGGCGACGGCGGATCAGGCGGACTTCTCCTCGCGGTCCCGCCGGGCGCGCCGGCCGGTGAACTCGCGCGGCACGATCGTCGGGTTGACGTTCTCCAGGACCACCTCGCGGGTGATCAGCACCCGGGCGGCGTCGGGGTTGCTCGGCACCTCGTACATCGCGGAGAGCAGGACCTCCTCGATGATGGCCCGCAGCCCACGGGCGCCGGTGCCGCGCAGCATGGCCTGGTCGGCGATCGCCTCCAGCGCCGGCTGGTCGAACTCCAGCTCGACGCCGTCGAGCTCGAAGAGGCGCTGGTATTGCCGGACCAGGGCGTTGCGCGGCTCGGTAAGGATGCGCACCAGTGCGGTGCGGTCGAGGCTGCGCACGCTGGTGATGACGGGGAGCCGGCCGACGAACTCGGGGATCAGGCCGAACTTCAGCATGTCCTCCGGCATGACCTGGCTGAAGATGTCGTCGGTCGAGCGCTCGGAGACCGAGCGCAACCGGGCACCGAAGCCGGTGCCGCCCTGGCCCCTGCGGGCCTCGATGATCTGGTCGAGCCCGGCGAAGGCGCCACCGCAGATGAACAGCACGTTGGTGGTGTCGATCTGGATGAACTCCTGGTGCGGGTGCTTGCGCCCGCCCTGCGGCGGCACGTTGGCCACCGTGCCCTCCAGCATCTTGAGCAGCGCCTGCTGGACGCCCTCGCCGGAGACGTCCCGGGTGATCGACGGGTTCTCCGACTTACGGGCGATCTTGTCGACCTCGTCGATGTAGATGATGCCGGTCTCGGCGCGCTTGATGTCGTAGTCCGCGGCCTGGATCAGCTTGAGGAGGATGTTCTCCACGTCCTCGCCGACGTAGCCGGCCTCTGTGAGCGCGGTGGCGTCGGCGATGGCAAACGGCACGTTCAACATCCGGGCCAGGGTCTGCGCCAGATGTGTCTTGCCGCACCCCGTCGGGCCGAGCAGCAGGATGTTGGACTTGGCCAGCTCGACGGCGTCGCTGCCGGAGCCCGGCGCGCCCGCCGCGTCGGCCTGGATCCGCTTGTAGTGGTTGTAGACCGCGACGGCGAGCGCCTTCTTGGCCTGGTCCTGCCCGACGACGTAGTTGTCGAGGAACTGGCAGATCTCCATCGGCTTGGGAAGCTCTTCCCACTTCACCTCGCCGGACTCGGCCAGCTCCTCTTCGATGATCTCGTTACAGAGATCGATGCACTCGTCGCAGATGTAGACCCCGGGGCCCGCGATGAGCTTCTTGACCTGTTTCTGCGACTTCCCGCAGAAGGAGCATTTCAGTAGGTCGCCGCCGTCACCGATCCGTGCCACCTACGTTCTCCCTGCACTCGTCGGCCGGAGACCCGGCCCTGACCTGCGGACGTGTGACGCGCCCGCCTCGTTCACCCCGCTCGTCACCCCGTCGGCTGACCGGCGGAGCGGCACAGACCCGACGTTACCCGCTGCCGGAGGTTTCTCCGACCCCCAAAACGGGTGTGTCAGACAGTCGGCCGGGAGCGGGCTCCCGGCCGACCACATCCGAGCTGTTTCAGCTGGCGGCGTTGGCCGCCAGCAGGCCCTTCTTGCGGCTGGTGAGGATGGTGTCCACCAGCCCGTACTCCTTGGACTCCTCGGCCGTCATGATCTTGTCACGGTCGATGTCCTTACGGACCTTCTCGATCGGCTGGTTGCAGTGCCGGGAGAGCATCTCCTCGAGCTGGGTCCGCATCCGCAGGATCTCCCGGGCCTGGATCTCGATGTCCGAGCCCTGCCCGTAGCCGCCCTCGGTGGCCGGCTGGTGGATGATGATCCGCGAGTTCGGCAGCGCCATCCGCTTGCCCGGCGTGCCGGCGGACAGCAGCACGGCCGCGGCGCTCGCCGCCTGGCCGAGGCAGACCGTCGAGATGTCCGGCCGGACGTACTGCATGGTGTCGTAGATCGCCGTCATGGCGGTGAACGAGCCGCCGGGCGAGTTGATGTACATGATGATGTCGCGGTCCGGGTCGGTGCCCTCGAGCGTCAGCAACTGCGCCATGACGTCGTTGGCGGACGCGTCGTCGACCTGGACGCCGAGGAAGATGATCCGGTCCTCGAAGAGCTTGTTGTAGGGGTTGGACTCCTTCACCCCGTACGACGTGCGCTCGACGAACGACGGCAGGACGTAGCGGTTGTGCACGGCCGCGAACTGGGGCGGCAGGCTCAGGTCGGTCATCCTCAGCTCCTCAGCTCAGGGTCCCGGCGCCATCCGGAACCTGGGCGGCCCCGATGATCACCTTGTCGATGAAGCCGTACTCCATGGCCTCCTGGGCGGTGAACCAGCGGTCGCGGTCGGAATCCGCCTCGATCTGCGCCTGGTCCTGACCGGTGTGGAAGGCCACCCGCTCCTGGAACATCCGCTTGGTGTAGAGCATCTGCTCCGCCTGGATGGCGATGTCGGACGCGGTGCCGCCCAGACCGCCGGAGGGCTGGTGCATCATGATCCGCGCGTGCGGCAGGGCGTAGCGCTTGCCCTTGGTGCCGGCGCAGAGCAGCAGCTGCCCCATGGAGGCCGCCATCCCCATCGCCACGGTCGACACGTCGTTGTCGATGTACTGCATGGTGTCGTAGATCGCCATGCCGGAGTAGACCGAGCCGCCCGGCGAGTTGATCCACAGGAAGATGTCGCGGTCCGGGTCCTCCGCGGCGAGCAGCAGCAACTGCGCGCAGATGCGGTTGGCGACCTGGTCGTTCACCTCGCTGCCCAGGAAGATGATGCGCTCCTTGAGCAACCGGTTGTAGACCGAGTCGTCGAGGTTGCCAATGGTGTCGCCACCGCGGGCTTCGATCGCCCGGAGCGGCTTCGCTTTGATGTGCATGTCGGTCATGGCAGCCCTTCGCTCTCCGTACCGTCCTACCCGACACTAACCGCTCAGCCGGATGGCAGAGTCCCGGTCCGGGCAGTGTTCGCTATCAGCGCAGTACCGCCGAGGCGTACCCGAAAAAGGGATTCGGCCGCCGTCCACCGCAGGCGGCGGACGGCGGCCTCACCCGACGATCAGTGCTCGTGGTTGTGCTCGGCCTCGTTCGCGGCACGCAGCGCGTCGAGGGTGACCTCGTTGCCCGCCGCGTCCTTGATCTTGATGCGCTCCATGACCGAGGCCAGGGCCTTGCCCCGCCGAACGTCACCGAAGACGGCACCGGCGGCGCCCGAGCGGACAAGCTGGTCGTAGTACTGCTGCGGGGCCATCCCGGCGCGCTGGGCCCGGTGCACGATCTCGTGGCCGAACTCGTCGTCGGAGACCTGCACGTCCTCGGCGTCGGCGAGGGTGTCCAGCAGCAGCTGGATCTTGACGCCCTCGGTCGCCGCCTCGTTCAGCTCGGCGTCGATCTGCTCCTCGGTCTTCTCCTCGGCCGCGAGGTATTCCTCCAGGGAGGCACCGATCCGCTCGAGCTGGTCGACCATCGCCTGCTTGCGGTTCTCGACCTCGTCGCGGACGACGCCCTCCGGCGCCGGCACGTCGGCGGCGGCCACGAGCTGCTCCAGCGCCTTGTCCCGGGCGGCGTAGATCTGCTCGACCTGCTTGCCCCGGGTGACCCGCCCGCGCAGGTCGTCGCGCAGCTCGTCGATGGTGTCGAACTCGCTCGCCATCTGGGCGAACTCGTCGTTGAGCTCCGGCAGCTCCTTCTCCTTGACCGTGCGGACGGTCACCGCCACGTCGGCGTCGCGGCCGGCGAAGTCGCCGCCGACGAGCTGGGTGGTGAAGGTGGTGTCCTCGCCGGCGGCCAGGCCGACCACGGCCTCGTCCAGGCCCGGGAGGAGCTGCTTGCTGCCGACCTCGTGCGAGATGTTGCTGGCGGAGCCGCCCGGCACGTCCTCGCCGTCGACGGTCGCGTTCAGGTCGATCTGGACGTAGTCGCCCTCCTGCGCGGCCCGCTCGACGGTCTTCAGGGTGGCGAACCGCTCGCGCAGGTTCTTCACCTGCTCGTCGATCTCGCTGTCGTCGATCTGGAGCTCGTCGACGGTCACCTCGATGGTGGCCGGGTCCGGCAGGGTGATCTCCGGGCGGACGTCGACCTCGGCGGTGAAGTTCAGCGAGTCACCGTCGTTGAACTCGGTGATCTCGACCTCGGGGCGGCCGAGCGTCTTCAGGTCGTGCTCGCGGACAGCGGCGAGGATGTTCTGCGGGATGGCCTCCTGCACCGCCTCGTTCAGGACGGTGCCCCGGCCGACCCGCTGGTCGATCACGGCCGACGGAACCTTGCCCTTGCGGAAGCCGGGAACCTGGACCTGCTGCCCGATCTCCCGGTACGCCTTCCTGAGGCTCGGCTCGAGCTCGACGAACGGCACCTCGATGGCGAGCCGCACGCGCGTCGGGCTCAGAGTCTCGACGGTGCTCTTCACAGGCGTACTCCTTGACGGATCTCGGTTTTAGTCTGGGCGTGATAAGCCCATCGAGTGTAGGCGAGCCGGCCGGGCGGGCCGGCAGCGGCCGGGACCGCGCGGAGGGCGACCCCGGCGACCGGTCGCGAACGACAGTCGGGGTGGCGGGATTTGAACCCACGGCCCCTCGCTCCCAAAGCGAGTGCGCTACCAAGCTGCGCCACACCCCGTGGCGACGAGCATTCTATGCCGTCGCGACCCGCCGGACGCCCCGGGGCATCACCCAACGCGCCGAAGGGGGACCAACTGGACATCTGCCCCCTCCGGTCGGCCGCCGCCGCGCCCGCCACGCGCCGCCTCGGGGATACGGCCGCGCGGGCGACGCGGGTCATTGGGTAGGCTGTCGGCGCGCCCCGCAGTGGCGGGGCACACGCGGGCGTAGCTCAATGGCAGAGCTTCAGTCTTCCAAACTGACGGTGCGAGTTCGATTCTCGTCGCCCGCTCCAGCAGTACCGGCCCAGGTCAGCGGCTTTGTCGCCGAGCCTGGGCCGCTCTCGTTTCAGCCCTCTTTGATCTTGCGTGCCATTGGCGTGCCAGGAGCGCCGGCCGAGGTGTCTGGTGTGCTGGTAGCGCTGGAGGATGGTGGACGAGGTCTTCATCCAGGCGCAGGTGCGGGCGGCACCTGCCGCTGTCGATGCGATCACGGATGAAGCGACCGGAGCGAACGTGATCATCGTCTGCTCCGGGTGGGGTGACGGCATCTACCCGACCTTCATTGGTTATGCCGCCGACGGCGGGCTAACCAGCTTCGTCACCGACTTCCTGGTCGTTCCGGACCAGACGGCTGATCGCCGCCTACTGGCAGCTATGAGACAGGGTGGAGGCGGCCAGGAGGGTGTGCGGGTCGAACAGGGTTCTCCAGGGCTGGCCTGACTCGGTGCGGACTTCGATCTCGTGGTCGCTCATGAACCAAGCGCTATCGAAGGTGCCCTCCGGGGGTGACCCATCGAACGGCGTGGCGAAGCATGCGAGGTCCTGGTTGGCTTCCCGGCTCCTCAGCCCGGCCCGGGACCGTATCCGCAAGATATCGAAGCCGGCCATGAACTCGCGGTAGCGCAGCAGAACCACCTCGAACGAACCGCCCGGGGAGAGGGCCACGACCTCGGTGCTGTGTGGCTCCACGTCGTGGAGGCCGTGGACCGACGGCGATGGGAGGAACAGGAGTCCGCCACAAGGCGCTACCAACGCCAGGACGGTCGCAACCACGACCGTCGTCCGCGCCAGCGCTGGCCGCAGGACAAGCCACGCCGCGATGCCGAGCAGCACCGGTGCGGCGAACAACGCGGCCACCACGACCAACGACCGGCCGAACGGCATCAGGTGTACGTAGTGCCACGGATTGCGCCGGGCGACGAACACGGCTGTCAGGGCAACGACGACCAGGCCGGTAAGCACGATTGCCGTCAGACGCCGACGGGAGACGTTCATCGGTCGCTGCCTGACTCCCCGCTCGATCACTCGCTCATTGAGGAACACCAGCGATGCCCGCACCGAAGAAGTATCCCCACCGCGCCCCGTCGCCCGCTCCACAGCTCCCGGCCCGGGTCAGCGGCGTTGCCGCCGAGCCTGGGCCGTTGTCGTGTCAGCCCTTGCCACCGGTCCCAGCAGCAGACTGACCCGAGCCAGCATGTCTGACGACATAGCTCCAGGGCGGCGAAACGCGTACCTGGCCTCGCTGATCCGCCCGCCCGGGGTCAGGGTCCAGTGCTGCGGACCCCAGCAGCCCTGCTCCTCAAGGAGCATTCGCGCCAGCGCCCCAGTGTCTCCGGCGGCGCCGCAGGCGGTCAGCATCGCAGCGAGGACGTCGTCCGCGTCCAAGGGGAGGTCCGCGTCACTCATGATCGGCAACAACAGAAGGAAGGCATGTGGGTCAAGGCGCTGGGCCGATCCGGCTTCGGCCGCCTCACGCGCGACGGCGAGCAACTCCGGCCAGCACAGCCCAGGCCCTCTGAAGCAGCCTTCGACCGCAGCCAGGGGAACCGTCGCCGTCCAGTCAGGATGGTGCAGGAGATAGTCGTACCCGCCTTCCCCGGGAAGGTTGCGGTACAGGACATGAAGCCCGTGCCCTGCCGAGAGCGGGACTGACAGCACCGGCCACCGGCGCTCGTCGCTGACCCGTGCGAAAAACTGCATCAGGTCGGCCTTGCTGACCCCGAATCCCGTACACAGCGGCTCTTCGACGCCGTTGGTGCACTGCAACAAGTGGCTCGCCCAGAACAGTGGCTCGTCCAAGAGGTACGCCCCATCAACCAAGGGGTCGTCTTCATAGCCTGGAATCATGGGCATCGGCTGATGCTGGCACAGATCTCTGACCCCAGCCGGCCCCCCACACGACGCCAACGGCCGTCAGCAGGCGTTTCCGGGCATCTCGGAGCGGTGATCCCCTCTCGACGGGTGCGCCACCCGGGCCCCGGCTCCTGAGCCCGCTCCCGCTCCACCGCGTAGGACAGGGGACTGTGGCCGCGGTGCGCAGGCGAGGGCATCGCTCCCGCGGCGGGGATGGCAAGCTGCGCGTTGTGACACCTGACGACACCGGCCCCTTCGTCAACGTGAACCGGAGTCCGGAGGACAGCCAGTACGCCTGCCCGTGCTGTGGTTACCTCACACTGAGCGAGCGCGGCGGCTACGAGATCTGCGATGTCTGCTTCTGGGAGGACGACGGTCAGGACGACCACGACGCCGGACGCGTACGCGGCGGGCCGAACCGGAACCTGAGCCTGCTCGACGCCCGTCGCAACTTCGCCGCCCTCGGAGCGGCCGACCCGAAAGACCTGAAGCACGTACGGCCACCCCGACCCGAGGAACGACCGCCCGGCCGTCAGGGCCACACCGCCTGAATCAGGGGCCAGTGGTCAGCGGCGACGGTCAGACGTCCTCGGTGTCGTCGTCGCCGTCCTCGTCGCCGTCCTCGTCGCCGTCCTCGTCGCGTAGCAGGCGATCGAGGTCTTCCGGTCTCATTCGCTTGATGTCGGCCTCGAGCTTGCGGCTGTAGCGGCGGTCGTTCGGGTCGCTGCCGTTGCCGGCCGCCACGCGTCCGTACGCCTTCATGAACGACCCGAGCTCACGTCGAATCCGATCCTGGCGACGCCCCACAGCTCCCTCGGCAGGAGGCTGCGATCGTCCTCTCACAGCATTTTCCCGTGTCGACGGGTGGTTCAGGCCGACGTTGGTGCCGTGGCGGTCGCGACGACGGTTGACCATCATCGAGCAGACCGTCGGCTGCTTCGAAGGCACGGCGTTGGTCAGGAGATGCCACCGTCGCTCTGTAAGAGTTGGCCGTTGATCCAGCCCCCGTCGGGCGAGCACAGGAACGCGACGAGGTTCGCGCAGTCCTGCGGGCGACCGAGGCGACCGAGCGGCGTGGCCCGTAGGACGGCAGCCTCCATCTCTGCGGTCATCCAGCCGGTATCGGTTGGACCCGGATCGACGGCATTGGCGGTCACGCCGAGGTGGGCCAGCTCTCGAGCAGCGGCCAGGGTGATCCGGTCGAGAGCCCCTTTGCTGGCTCCATAGGGCAGGTTACCGACGGTAGCGTCACTGGTCAGGCTGACGATCCGTCCCGTGCCATGTGCCCCTTGAAACCGCTGGGCGTACTCGCGGATCAAGAGCCAGCTTGCCCGGGTGTTGACCGCGAAGTGACGGTCGAAGCTTTCGATGCTGGTATCAAGCAGGCCCGAATTGACGCTCTCGCAGTGGCTGAGAACGAGCGCGCTGACCGCGCCCAACTCTCGCTCCACAATCTCGAAGATGCCAGCCGTAGCGTGAGGGTCAATCAGGTCCACCTCGATCGCGGCGGTCTTCGCCCCGTGCTTGGCGGCTTGGTTGCTGAGCTGCGTCACGGCCTCGGGATCAGTTCCCCAGGGCATCCGCTCGTCGTACGGGGTCCAGTAGGTGAAGCCAACATCCCAGCCGGTCTGAGCCAGCGTCAGCACCACTGATGCGGCGATGCCGGCGCTGCGGCCGGCACCGGTCACCAGGGCGACGGGTCGATGCTGTTGATTCGTGCCATCCACATGGTCCGTGCCATCCACGAGCGCCATCCGTGGCCCCACCCCCTCGATGCGCCATCCTTGCTGCCCTGCCCAGAGGCCGTCACTCGCCGCTGTATCCCCGGGACCGGGCGGTTATCCGAACCGGTCAGCCAGCTTCGTCAGCTTGGTGACGTAGGCCGGCCAGTCGTAGTCCTGGGGGATGTTGCTGTTCTTCCGCCGCAGGCCGATCGCCGTGTCGTGCTGCTCGCGCATGATGTCCGCGTGACCGGCATGACGGGTCAGGTCGCCGGTCACGTGGATGATGATCCTTTGCAGCGTGACGACCTGCCCATCCGGCCGCCACCACGACACTCGCCCCGGTGCGTCGAGCGGTAGCTGTTCGATCGTCTGATCCGCGAACGCCCCGACCCTGCGGTACAGATCGATCAGCCCGTCCTTCGTCTCGTCCTCCCGCGCGTACCAGTCTGCCTGCGGATCCTCCTCGAACACCTGCAGGGGCACCAGTTCGTCAGGCGTCGGGAACTCGCGCCCGAAGGTGGGCCCGAAGTAGCCGGCTTCGACGTTGAGGCAGTGCTTGAGCAGCCCCAGCAGGTTGTTGCCCGTCGCGGTCCGGGGCAGCCTGGCTTCGCGCTCGCTCAGCCCGTCGAGCTTCCAGATCAGGTCTTCGCGAGTCTCTTGTAGACGCTCGTGCAGCGCAGCCTTCAGGTCCCCCAGATCAGTCATGTCTGCCAGTCTTCCTCATCCGCCGAGCCACCCTGCGAGGCGTCGCACGCGAGGCGCCGCAGGGCGGCGAGTTCGCCCGTAGCGGAGGCTGGTGACGGCGGCCAGCAGAATTCGGGGGTCAAAAGCGGGCGGGAAGCTGCCGGCCGCGAGAACCTGGGCAACGGTGCCCACGCAGCGCTCAGGGTGTGATGCTTCCCCGCCCTCGAATGCGGCACGGGTTGCGGCGGGTCAGCTCGTGGCGTGCCAGGCCCGGATGGTGGTAACAGCGATGCTGGCGGGTCCCAGTGCGGCCTGATGCCGTCTTGGTCCGATGAGCTAGAAGTCGAGTCGGTACCGCTGCTCGGACCGGCCGGTGCGCGGGTGCGGCGTGGACTCGCCGTACGGGATCCAACCGAGGCGGCCGTACAGTGCGACCGCCCGATGATTGTCCGTGTAGACGGCCAGCTCACCTCGAACGAAACCAGCGGCAGCAAGGTGGTTCGGAAGCGCCAGCAGCAGTTGCCGACCGATGCCCCGCCCCCAACTGTCGGGCCGTACTCCGAGGTAGCGGAGCTCGGCGGTCGACTCGCCCCCGGAGACGGGCTCGACCGCGGCGAAGCCGACGACCCGGTCGCCGGCGGCAAGCGCGACCAGCAGCATTGACCTGGGTGAGCTGTCGACCACCGCCTGGATGACGGGTCGAGCCAGGTCCAGTGGTGCGACCTCCGCTTCGCCATCGCGGGCGGCCGTCGTCTCGGCCCAGATGGTGGCCGCCTCGTCGAGGTGCTGTCCGTGGCTGGCCACCCCTACCCGCACGTTGGTCATCGGCTCAGTCTGCTCATGCCGACTCACCGTGGCGACAGTTTTCTTCCGTACTTGCACCGATGACTGAGAATGGCCTTGCCGCGGTGTCGCCCCCAATCCCCCGCCCCCGCCAGCCGAATAGGGGCGCGTGCCCACCGGTGTGCGGTTCGGGCGGCGACCGTTCAGGCGGCCGTCTCGCGGGAGAGTTCCAGGACGGGAATGGTGCGGATCCCGGCCGTCTTCTGCGCGTACTCCGCGAACCCGGGGTACCGGCGGGCCTGCTCGTCGTACCGCTGGTCGCGTTCGTCTCCGCTGAGTTCCCGGACCCTGACGGGATAGGTCTCGGTGCCACGTTCGACGGTCGCGTGGCCGGCCGTGACGAGGTTGTAGTACCACGCCGGGTTGTCCGGTGCCCCTGCCTTCGACGCGAAGACGTAGACGACATCGTCGTCGGTCTCGTGTGGCAGGTACATCATCGGGTTGACGAGTTCGCGCCCGCTCTTGCGGCCACGGTGGTGGACCAGCACCATGGGCGCGCCGGCGAAGGGGCCGCCGACGCGGCCTTCGTTCGCCCGGAACTCGTCGATCACCTTGGCGTTCCAGTCGCTCACAGTTTCACCTCGTCGCGTCGGGCCCAGGTCGCGTCTCGCGTCCGGTGGAAATGTACCCGCCGGTGAGATCAGGATGTGGAAGGCCGGGCAGGGACAAAGGGGGCGCGAGTGAGGGGACGGCTGACAGCCGAGCGGCTGACGCTGGTGACCACGGTCGACCGGTGGTTCCATCTGGACCGGCCCGTGTTGATCGAGCGTGGGCAGGTCTACTGGATCGATCGCGGGACCAGCGAGCTGTGCGTCGACCGGGGAGACGGTCGGATCACCCGGACCGCTGGCTGGCTGTGCCGCTGAGCCCTCGACGGCGAGGGGAGGCACTCCGCGCGGTCATGGCGATCCACCGCCACGATCGGTCGCCGCATCCGGGGCTCGCCCTACGCCCGGGAAGCCAGGATCGCAGCCTCGACGCGCAGTCCGACGCCGGCCAGGACGAGGAGGCCGGCGAGAAGATGCGGCTCCGCTGAATCGGCCGAGATCGTGAGCGCGGAGACCAGCAGGCCCGACAGCAGTGCGGCAGTGCCCACCACGCGAGTGTTGGCAGCCCGGCGAGATCGAAGGTCCACGGCGGGAACCGTAGCGGAGGCCGGGCCCGAGAGCTGTCCGTCTCGCGACCCGGGCGCCGCGAGCGCGGCGCCCGGTTAGCAGCCGACGGGCTTCGGGCTCGCTGACGATTGAGTGGGTACGCGTCACCGACCTCGCCCGGTCGAGGAGTCGACGGGCGTTCGCTGAGTCCCGCCCCCGGTCTGGCAACCGACAAGTTTCCTCGCCGAGATCGACCCCGCTACCGGCTACCTGGCGGAGTGACGACGACCTCGGTCGCGGTCGGCCCGCGCGGGTTTCCGACCGGCGCCGGCTCGGGGAGGGCGCGGAACAGCAGCCAGGCCAGGGCCGGCAGCACGGGCAGCGGGGCGAGTGCCGCCTGGAGCGAGGTGGCGTCGGCGACGCTGCCGATCAGGGGACTGGCCAGGCCGCCGATGCTGACGGTCAGGCCGAGGGTGATGCCGCTGGCGGTGCCGACCCGGGTGGGCAGGTAGTCCTGGCCGAGGGTGACCTGTAGCGAGAACGGAACGGCGAGACCCACGGAGGTCAGGGCCACGAACACGTAGAGCGCGGGGCCGGGGACCGACACGACTCCCGCCGTGGCGGCCACGGTGCCCAGGTACGACCAGCGGGCGACGGTGATCCGTCCCCAGCGGCCGGCGAGTCTTCCGCCGAGCACGGTGCCCACCGCGCCGCCGAGGTAGAGCACGAACAGCGCCAGGGCGCCCGCCGACCGGCCGCCGCCGGTGCGCTGCTCGGCGTAGACCGAGATGAACGTGCTCAGCCCGACGAACAGTACGGACCGGCAGACCACGGCCAGCGACAGCCGCACGAACGACGCGCGGTCGTCGGTCCCGGCCGGAGTCGACGGGCCGCCGCCGACGCGGCCGTGGTTGCCCAACACCCGCAGCACGGGCAGGCACAGCGTGGCGCCGACGAGGGCGGGCAGCACGAGCAGCGGCGTGAACCGCAGACCGCCATGGGCGACCACCAGGGCGACCAGGACGGGCGCGGCGGCGAAGCCGAGGTTGCCGCCCAGGGCGAACCAGCCCATCGCCGCATGGCTGCCCCGGCTGGCGATCCGCGCGAGGCGGGCGGACTCCGGATGGTAGGCGGCGACCCCGATTCCGGAGACCGCCACGAAGAGCAGGGTCAGCATGTACGAGCCGCTGAGGCCGCTCAGCGCGATGCCCAGCCCGCCGAGGATGGTGCTGACGGGCAGCAGCCAGGGCAGCGGCCGGCGATCGGTCAGCGCGCCGAACAGCGGCTGCGCCACCGAGGACAGCAGGGACGCGGCCAGCACGATGCCGGAGGCGGCGGCGTAGCCGTACTCCCGCTCGGCGATGAAGTACGGGACGAGCGACGCCACGGCGCCCTGGTAGACGTCCACGCAGGCATGCCCGACCGACAGCAGGACGATGGGTCTGTTCCTCGGCACCCGGCAATGCTCGCCAGCACCGCCGCTGTCGCGCTTCCGGTAACCTGCCACCTGATGCCGGAAGTCCGCCATTCTCCCGTCGCCCCGACCCGCGCCCTGTGGTTGACGCCCGGCTCCGGGATCGACGCGCACCGGCACGACGACCACCAGATCGTCTACGCCGCGCGAGGGGTGCTGGCCGTCAGCACCGACGCGGGGGCGTGGGTCGCGCCCGCCACCCGCGCCATCTGGATACCCGCCGGGGCGGTGCACGCCCACCAGGCCCACGGCCGGCTCGAACTGCACCTGGTCGGCCTGCCGACGACGGAGAACCCGCTCGGTCTGGCCCGGCCGACCGTGTTGACCGTAGGCCCGCTGTTACGTGAGCTGATCCTCGCCTACACCCGTCGCCCGCACGACGACAGCCCGGCGCGCGAGCGGCTGCGGGCCGTACTGCTCGACGAGCTGCGGGCCTCCCCCCAGCAGCCCCTGCACCTGCCCGCTCCCCGCGACACCCGGTTGGCGGCACTGTGCGCGGCCCTGCACGCGGACCCGGCCGACAATCGCACCCTCGCCGCGCTCGGGAGGCAGGTCGGCGCGAGCGACCGCACCCTGTCCCGGCTCTTCGCGGCCGACCTCGGCATGAGCTTCCCGCAGTGGCGTACGCAGCTTCGCCTGCACCACGCCCTGCTCCTGCTGGCCGACGACCTGCCGGTGACCACGGTGGCGCGTTCGTGCGGTTGGGCGTCGGCCAGCGCGTTCATCGACGCGTTCCGCCGCGCCTTCGGGCACACCCCCGGAGCGCACCGGAGATGAGGCGCGAGGCCGGGCCGCAGCGCTAGACACACCACCAGACGTACAGGTGCTGGTCGGGAAGCCGGACCTGCCGGGCCAGGTCGCGCAGTGCCAGGACGGTGCTGTCGAGGTCGCCGGGAGCCCAGGGGCCCACCCACTCCTCGGCGGTCGCCCAGCGCGCCGCGACTGCCGGGATCCGCTCGTCCGGCAAAGCCGACAGTGCCCGGACGAAGCCGTCAGCGATCCGCTCGACGCCCGACGTCTGATCCTCAGCGAGTGCCACCAACCGGTCGGCAGCCCTGAACCGGCTGCGGTCGGCGGGAGGGCTCTGCCCTTCGGCGACCGGCGCCTCCTCGATGATCGCCCAGAGTCGGCTGCCGAGGACCGCGGGCTCGACCCACTTCAGCGCCAGCTTCGGCAACTCCTCGCCGGCCGGGCCGCACCCGGCGAGCGCCTCGGCCCGCTCGTCGGTGGCGACGAAGTAGTCGGTGATCATGCCCATACCGGCGAGGCTACGGGACCGGGCCGACACCCGGCCGTGGGCCTGATCGGCGCACCGGAGGGCGTCGGGGTGCGATCGGCGTCGGTGCGGTCGCTGCGTACGATGCGGGGCCGGGCATTCCCTCGCCCCGGGGAGGTGGCGGCAGATGTCAGGCCAGCACGAGGGGTACGCCCTCGGCGTCGACCTCGGCACGTCCCACACCGTCGCCGTGCTGCGCCGACCCGACGGGCACACCCGTCCGCTGCTCGTCGACGGGCAGCCGATCATCCCCTCCGGCGTGTACGCCGACGCGGACGGCCTGCTGCACGCCGGCCGGGACGCCCAGCGGCTGGCCCGCACCGATCCGGGCCGGTACGAGCCGAACCCGAAGCGACGCATCGACGAACCCGCGGTGATGCTGGGTGATCGCCGGTATCCGCCGGCCGAGCTGCTGGCGGCGACGCTGCACGCGGTGGCCCGGGCCGCCGTGGAGGCCGTCGGGTTCCTGCCCCCGGCCGTGCTCACCTGCCCGGCGACCTGGGACGCGGCCCGGCGTCAGGTGCTGGCCGACGCCCTGGCCGTGGCCGGCTGGCCGTCGGCGGCCGAGCACACGCTCTCCGGCCCCACACCACCGGGCACCCGGCTGCTGCGGGAGCCGGTGGCCGCCGCCCGCTACTACGCGCAGGTGTTGCGCCGGCCGGTGCCGGTCGGCGGGTCGATCGCGGTCTTCGACTTCGGCGCCGGGACCCTGGACGTCGCGGTGCTCCGCAACGAGGGCGCCGATCCGTGGGGCGACTCCGGGTTCACCGTCGTCACGGCGGGCGGCGCCGACGACCTCGGTGGGCTGGATCTGGACGTGGCCCTGATGGGCCGGCTCGGGGAGCTGGTCGCGGGCACGCACCCGGCGCAGTGGCAGCGGCTCACCCGCCCGGAGTCCGCGACGCAGTGGCGGGAGCGGCACGAACTCTGGGAGAACGTCCGGGGCGCGAAGGAGATGCTGTCGCGGGCGGCGTCCGCGCCGGTGGCCGTGCCGGGGGTGGAGGCGGTCGTCACGCTCACCCGGGACGACCTGGAGCGGGTGGCTTCGCCGCTGCTGGGCCGGGCGGTGGCGGTGACCCGCGAGGTGATCGGCGCGGCGGGGCTCGACCCGCAGCAGCTCACCGGCCTGTTCCTGGTCGGCGGGGCCACCCGGATGCCGATGGTGGCCCGGCTGCTGCACGCCGAGCTGGGCGTCGCCCCGACCGTGCTGGAGCAGCCGGAGCTGCCGGTGGCCGAGGGGGCGCTGACCGACCTGCCCCTGCCCCGGCGGGCCCGGGGCGCCGCCGCCTTCGCCGCGCCCGCACAGCCAGCGTCGCCCGCGCAGCCAGCCTCGCCCGCACACCCAGCGTCGCCCGCACAGCCCGCCGCCGCACCGACGCCCGCCGCCGCAGCGCAACCCGCCGCAGCGCCTCCGCAGCCGGGTGCCGCGCCGACGGCCGTCGCCGGACCGGAGGGCGTCACGCCGGCCCTACCTCCCGGTCTGGCGCCGACCGCCGTCGCCGGCCCGCCGACCGCCCCGACCGTGCCCGCCGCGCCAGCGCCGGCCACGCCGTTCGCCGCTCCGGTTCAGCCGATGGCGGGCGCGGCGCCGTTCGCCCCGCCGGCTGCGGTACCGGCCGGTCACGGCGGCCCCGCCACCCCGGGAGGGCAGGCGCCGGGCGTACCCCCGCTGGGCGCCGGACCGGGCGGGTGGCCCGGCGTACCCGTGTCCGGCACGCCGGTGTCGCCACCGGCCGGCGGCGGCCGGACCGGGCCCGCGCTCCCTCGGCGCCGGGCGCTGTGGATCTCGCTCGCCGCCGTGCTCGCCCTCGCCGGCGTGGGGATCGCGGCGACGCTGTACCTGACCCGGGACCGCTATCCCGCCCTGGAGTTCCGCACCTCCGTCGAGCTGGTGACACGGGTACCCGCCGGCACCGAACGGCCGGCGGACATGTTCACCGCGGTCCTCGGCGACCGCGCCTACCTCGGGTACCCGCTCCCCGACGGGCGGCTGGAGGTGGTGGCCGTCGACGCCGACACCGGCGCGCAGAAGTGGCGGCGGCAGACCCAGACGTCCGCCGAGCGGTGGAAGGGGCTCGTCGCGCTGCCCGAGGGGGTCGCGGTCTTCGCCGACGCCATCGGCGACGACACCCCCCGCGACCTGGCGCTGCTCGGCGGCGGCACCGGCGACCAGCGCTGGCGCCTGCCGATCCTGGGCAACGACGACATCATCTTCGGCGAGGGAGTCGCGGTACGGGTCGACCGCGCCGGGAAGCAACTGGTCGGGCTGAGCCTGAGCAACGGCAGCCAGGTCTGGGCGAAGCCCAACCCGCGCGACGACTACGACAACGCCCGGACCACGGTCCACCCGGTCACCACCGACGCGGCGCTGGGCGGGCCGGCCTTCCCCGACGGCTCCCCGCGCAACCCCTGGCTCGGCAAGGTCCGGCAGATCGTGCAGGTGGGCGCGGACCGCTCCGTCCAGCTGCGCGACATGGGCACCGGCGACGTGGTCCGCACGTTCGCCGGGGTGGCCGACCACGACGACCTGGTGGTCGCGCACGAGGACCGGCTCTACGTGGCCCGCGACGACGCCAACTACCAGTTGCTCGCGTACGACCTGACGAGCAACGCCGAGCCGAAGGTGCTGTACACCGCCCGGGACGACCGGCGACGGCCGAAGGCGCTGGTGCCCTGCGGCGAGCACCGGGCGTGCGTGCTGGAGGTCGCCGGCGGCGACGACGGGACCGCCGAGGTGGTGGCGGCGACCGAGGAGAAGTCGACCTACTGGAAGGCGCCGGAGGCGACGCGACTGGTGCCGCTCGGTGAGCACCTGCTCGCCCGGCGGACCTTGCCGGACTCGGCAAGCACGCTGTTCGGCCCGGACGGTCGCGCCGTGCTGCGGGACCGTGGCGGGGTGGCGGTCCGGCTCGACGCGGGAAACCTGCTGCTCTTCGCCGAGCCGTTCAGCTCCGTCGAGGACGATCGCAGCGTCGCCGGGATGGCGACGGGCGCCGACGGCGTGACGAACATGGGTCAGCTGGAGGAGGTCCGCAGCGAGACGTGCTCGTGGAACACCAGCGTGATCGTCTGCGGCGCGGGAAAGGCCAGCGGGGACGCCGACTCCCCGTACGGCTTCGTGCTCTACCGGTTCGCCGAACGGTAGCCAAAACCCGACAGCAATTCATCTCGATCTATATAACCGATAGCCTCCTCCCAACGGCCACGCTGCTCCGCATGCGGTCACGAGCCGGCGCGGAGCCGACAGGAGGAGGACCGGCAGATGACACTTCCCCGTACCCGGCGATGGCGGGCGCGCGTGGTGGGCGTACTCACCGCCGCCACGGTCGTCGCCACGATGGGGGCCCCGGCGAACGCGTCCCCGGACGGCGTGGTCCTGCACGCCGACCACCCGGCCGCCGTCGACGGATACCTGGTGGCGCTCAGGGACGACGCCCTCGCGGGCGCCGGCGACCGGCGGGCCGCCGTGACGCGCGCCGCCGACCGACTCGCCGACCGCTACGGCGCCACCGTCGGCCACGTCTACGGGCACGCGCTCACCGGTTTCGTCGCGCACCTGCCGGAACGGGCGGCCCGCCGGCTCGCCGCCGACCCGGCCGTGGCGTACGTGGAACGGGACCGGGAGGTGAACCTCATCGGGCCGGGCGTGCAGCTCAACCCGCCGTCCTGGGGGCTGGACCGGATCGACCAGCGCCACCTCCCGCTCGACGGCCGGTACGCCTACCCGAACACCGCACACAACGTGCACGCGTACATCCTCGACACGGGCGTGCGCAGCACGCACACCGACTTCGGCGGCCGGGCCGGCGGGGGCGTCGACCTCGTCGACGGCGGCCCGGCGGACGACTGCAACGGGCACGGCACGCACCTCGCCGGCACCGTCGGCGGCACCCTGCACGGGGTGGCCAAGGAGATCCAGCTGCGGCCGGTGCGGGTGCTCAACTGCGCCGGTAGCGGCACCTTCGCCCAGGTGGTCGCCGGGGTGGACTGGGTCACCGCGAACGCCGTGCGGCCGGCGGTGGCGCTGCTGGCGCTCGGCGGCGGCGCCAGCACGGCGCTCGACAACGCGGTGATCAATTCGATCGCCTCCGGCGTCACCTACGTCGTCACGGCGGGCAGCTCGAACGCCAACGCCTGCAACTACTCTCCCGCGCGGGTGGCGGCGGCGTTGACGGTGGCCGGCACCACCAACACCGACGCCCGGATGCCGAGCGGCAACTACGGCAGCTGCCTGGACCTGTACGCGCCCGGCGCCAACATCAGGTCCACCTGGTACACCGGCGACACGGCGGTGACCACCATCAGCGGCGGCTCGATGGCCGCAGCGCACGTCGCCGGGTGCGCCGCGCTCGCCCTGTCGGCCAATCCCACCTGGACTCCCGCCCAGGTGGCGGCGTATCTGATCGGCAGGGCCACGACCGGCGTGGTCAGCGGCGTGGTCGCCGGCACGCCGAACCGGTTGCTCTACTGCGGCCCCTGATCCGCGCGGGCGCCGGGAGCTGACGCCCGCGCGGCGGACCGGAGCCCGGCGCCCACCCGCGCGGCCCGTCGACCGGCGGGCCGCGCGGGCCGGCTTGACCGACGCTCGTCGACCCTTGCCCCCGGCGGCGCCCCCGGCTACCGTTTGATCGATGATCGACTATCTGGTCATCGGCGCGGGCATCGCGGGCGCCAGCGCCGCACGCCACCTCGCCGCGTACGGCACCGTGGTGCTGCTGGAGATGGAGCAGGTCCCCGGCCAGCACTCCACCGGCCGCTCGGCCGCGATGTTCAACGAGTACCTGGGCGGTCCTGCGGTGCGCGCGCTGGCCCGGGCGAGCCGGGGCTTCCTCACCGCGCCGCCGCCGGGCTTCGCCGAGCACCCGCTGCTCACCCCGCGCGGCGTGCTCAGCCTCTGCCCGCCCGGCAGCGAAGACGCCTTCGAGGCGGCGCTGCGCGA
>NZ_JBEYVB010000062.1:0-22698 GCF_040643815.1 Micromonospora sp. NPDC047074 | reverse complement strand
CACCGCACATGATTCGCCAAACCCCGATGCGTAACCTGCACACCCTTCGGCCGACCCGTCGAACCCGACGTGAAAATCACATACGCCAACTCGTCGAGATCCGTGTCGCGCGCCGGGAGGGGCGAGTCGGTCCGCTCGATCTCCTCGACGCGCACCACCTCCACGCCGGTCGGGGCGAACCGGTCGGCGTACCGGGCCGAGGTGACCGCCACCCGGGCACCGGCGTCGGCGAGCATCGACGCGATCCGGCCCGGCGGGTACGACGGGTCCACCGGCACGAACGCCGCACCCGCCTTCCACACCCCCAGCATCGACGCCACCAGCTCCACACCCCGGTCCAGCAGCACACCCACCACCGCACCGGAACCCACACCCCGACCGGCCAGCCACCGGGCGACGTCCTCGGCCCGCGAGTCCAGCCCGGCGAAGTCGATCGCCCGGTCGCCCGGCACCGACACCGCCTCCGCCGACGGCGTCCGCGCCGCCCGCGCCTCGAACTCGCCCAACACCGAACGCGACACCGGCTCCACCACCGACGGCCCGTCCGCCAACACCACCGACACCTCACCCGCCGGCAGACACGTCACCACCGCGTCCCCGTCCACGTCGGCGACCATCGCCTCCAGCACCGCCCGGTACATGCCACCGAGCCGGGCGACCTGCGGCACGCCGAGGTGGCGCAGGTTGGCCTCCAGCGTGAGGAAACCGAGCCGGCTGATCACGCCCAGCGGGAACTCGTTCGGGCTGTCGTCGATCGAGTCGGCATAGTCGATCTCGTCGGTGTCGATCTGGTGGAAGTCGTGGAAGCTGAACCGGACGTCCAGCATCCGGGTGCCGTCGCCGACCTCCCGCTGGAGCACCGGCAGCGGGTAGCGTCGGTGCGCCCACAGCTCCAGCTCACCGGCGAACGTCCGCGCGATCAGCTCACGCCAGGTCCGCGCGCCCGACTCGTACACGAACGGCACCGTGTTCAGGTGCATGCCGTACACCCGGTCCGCGCCGGCGACCTCGGGGCGGATGTTGGACACCAGCCCGGTGAAGAACGACCCCGACCCGGTGAGCTGGCTCATCACCTTCAGGTGCGCGGCCAGCATCACCGACTTGAACGGCACACCGGTCTCGCGGGCCAGCGCCCGCAGGCCGGGCTCCAGGTCGTGCAGCGGCACCCAGTGGTCGTACTGGGCGCCGTCGGCGGCGGTCGGGTCGCCCCAGCCCTCGGGCAGGACGAACCGGTCCCGGCCGGCGACCCGGCCGTGCCAGAAGGCGCGGTCGATGCCCTCGGAGGTGGCGCGCAGCTCGGCGGCGACCGCGTCGGCGAACCGCACCGGCGGGGCGGGGCGGGGCTCGACCGGCAGCCCGTCGCGGATCCGGTGGTACGCGCCGACCAGCTCCATCATCAGCGAGTGGTAGCTCCAGCCGTCCATGATGGGGTGGCACTCGGTGAGGGTGAGCCACCAGCTCCCGTCGGCGCAGACGCGGGCGTGCAGCCGGAACAGCGCCGGCTGGGCGAGGTCGAACATGTCGGCCCGCTCGGCGGCGATGAAGTCGCGCAGCTCCCGCTCCAGGCCGGCCCGGTCGGTGGCGCGCGCCCGGTCCATGCCGACCCGCATCTCGGCGGTGGCGTGCACGAGCTGCATCGGCACCGAGTAGCCGGTCAGGTCGAACGAGGTACGCAGCACCTCGTGCCGGGCCACCAGCAGCGCGGCGGCCTCCCGGAACGCCTCGAGCGAGAACTCGCCGGAGTCGGGGATCCGGTAGGTGGTGGCGTTGAGGTAGTGGTTGTGCTCGTCGGCGAGCATCTCCGCCAGCATGCCGAGCTGCACCTGGGTGCACGGGTACGCGTCGACGACGCCGTCCGGCAGCGCGGCCCGGTCGGTCCCGGAGATCAGCGCGAACGCCTCGACGGCCGGCTCCGCCGCGGCCGGGGCGGGGCGGCCGGTGAGGAACTCCGCCAGCTCGGCGACGCTGCGGCGCTCGAAGAGGTCCCGCACCTGCACGTCGAAGCCGGCGGCGCGGATGGCCCCGGCGAGCGCGACGGCGCGGATCGAGTCGCCGCCGACGTCGAAGAAGCCGTCCTCGACGCCGACGCGCTCCAGCCCGAGCAGCTCGGACCAGATCGCGGCGAGCCGCTCCTCCACCTCGGTACGCGGCGCCACGTAGGGCCGGTCGGTGGCGGTGACGGCCCGGTCGGGAGCCGGCAGCGCCCGCTTGTCGAGCTTGCCGTTGACGGTCAGCGGCAGCCGGGCCAGCGGGACGAACGCCGACGGGATCATGTATTCGGGCAGGGTGCGGGCCAGCGCCGCGCGCACCTGTCCCGGCCGGGGCAGCTCGGCCTGCTCGTCGACGACCGAGTACGCCACCAGCCGCCGGTCGCCGGGGGTGTCCTCGCGGACGACGACCACGGCCTCCCGCACCTCGGGCAGGGCCGCGATGGCGGCCTCGATCTCGCCCAGCTCGACCCGGTAGCCCCGGATCTTCACCTGGTCGTCGATCCGGCCGACGAACTCCAGGCTGCCGTCGGCCCGTCGGCGGGCCAGGTCGCCGCTGCGGTACAGCCGGGCGCCGGACGGGCCGAACGGGTCGGGCACGAACCGCTGGGCGGTCAGCTCGGGCCGGTTCAGGTAGCCCCGGGCCACGCCGGGCCCGCCGACGTGGATCTCGCCGGTGACGCCGACCGGCACCGGATTGCCGTACTGGTCGAGCAGGTGGATGCTCAGGTCGGCCAGCGGCACGCCGATCGGGTTGGCGGCGGTGCCGGCCAGGTCCTCCGGGCGCACCTCGTAGTAGGTGGCGTGCACCGTGATCTCGGTGATCCCGTAGAGGTTGAGCAGCCGGGGCGCGGCCAGTCCGCGCCGGGCCACCCAGGGACCGAGGTCGCCGTACTCCAGCTTCTCGCCGGCGAAGACGACCGCGCGCAGCGCGAGCCGGTCGACGCGGGGGTCGCCGTCGCGGGCCAGCCCCACCAGACCGCGGAACGCCGTCGGGGTCTGGTTGAGCACGGTGACCTGCTCCTCGACCAGCAGGTCGAGCAGGTCGCCGGGGGAACGGGTGACCTCGCGGGGCACGATCACCAGCCGGCCGCCGTGCAGCAGCGCGCCCCACAGCTCCCAGACCGACACGTCGAAGGCGTACGAGTGGAACAGCGGCCACACGTCGGCGGGGCCGAAGTTCAGGTCGTCCTGGGCCACGGTCGTCAGCCGCAGCACGTTGGCGTGGGTCAGGTACACGCCCTTGGGACGGCCGGTCGACCCGGAGGTGTAGATGACGTAGATCAGGTTCTCGGGGTCGACGGCGACGCCCGGATCGGTGCCGGGGCGCCCGGCGATCTCCCCGGCCTGGCCGGGGTCGTCCAGCACGACCACGACGCCGTCGAAGTCGGCGAACCGCGCCCGGTGGGCCGCGGAGGTCACCACGATCCGCGCCTCGGCGTCGGTCAGCATGAAGTCGAGCCGGTCGGCCGGGACGCCCGGCTCCACCGGCAGGTACGCCGCCCCGGACTTCAGCACGCCCAGCAGGGTCGAGACCAGCTCCGCGCCGCGGTCCAGGCAGACCGCGACCAGCCGCTCCGGGCCGGCGCCGAGGGCCCGCAGGTGGTGCGCGAGCCGGTTCGAGGCGGCGTCCAGTTCGGCGTACGTGAGGTGTCGCGCGCCGTCGGTGAGGGCGGTCGCGTCGGCGTGGGCGGCGGCGGTGGCGGCGAAGACGCCGTGCACCGTCTGCGTCACCGCGGCGGCGGGGCGGGCCGGGGCGGGCGTGGCCGCCGCCAGTTCCGCGTCGTCGAGGAGGCGCAGCGCGGAGATCCGGGCCTCGGGCTCGGCGCCGACGTGCTCCAGCAGCCGGCCGAGGTGCTCGGCCATCCGCCGCACGGTGGCCTCGTCGAACAGCGCGGTCGCGTACTCCAGGTGCCCGCGCAGCCGGCCGTCGGCGCCCTCGACCACGTGCAGTTGCAGGTCCACCTTGGCGACCCGGGTCGGCAGCCACAGCGTCTCGGCCACGAGGCCGGCCGGCCAGGTGCCGGTGGGAGCGTCGTCGCCGAGTGTGAAGGCCACCTGGTAGAGCGGCGTGCGGGACAGGTCCCGCTCCGGTTCGAACTCGTCGACCAGCAGCGCGAACGGGGCGTCGGTGTGCGCGAAGGCGTCCCGCACCGTCTCGCGGCCGGCGCGCAGCAGGTCGGCGAACGTCGGATCGCCCGTCCAGCTTCCCCGGACGACCAGGTTGTCGATCCCGTACCCGACCAGGTTGCGCAGCTCGGCGCGGTCGCGCACCGACGTCACGCTGCCGACGGGGATGTCGGTGCGGCCGGTGTAGCGCGACAGCAGGGCCTGGAAGGCGGTCAGCAGGGTGACGAACACGGTGGTCTCCGCGCCACGGGCGATGTCGCGCAGCGCGGCGGAGAGGTCCGCGGAGAGCGCGAACGGCACCGAGGCGCCCCGCCAGTCGCGCACCCGCGGTCGGGGCCGGTCGGCCGGCAGCTCCAGCGGGGCGATGCCGGCGAGCCGGTCGCGCCAGTGCTCCAGGTGCCGCTCCAGCAGGTCGCCGCGCAGCCGGTCGCGCTGCCAGGCCGCGAAGTCGGCGAACTGCACGGCCGGCGGCGTCAGCGCCGGCCGCTCGCCCCGGACGAACGCGCCGTACAGCTCGGCCAGGTCGCCGAGGAGCACCGCCGTGGAGGGCGCGTCGCAGGCGATGTGGTGGATCACCAGCACCAGCAGGTGCTCGGCCTCGTCCAGCCGCAGCAGCGTCGCCCGCACCGGCCATTCGGTCGCCAGGTCGAAGCCGATGCCGGCCAGCTCGGTCATCAGCGTGGTGGCCCGGTCCTCCCGCTCCGCCTCCGGCACGGTGGTCAGGTCGACAAGCGGCAGCTCCTGGGGCCGGGGGTCGTCGATGACCTGCACCGGCGTCAGGTCGGCCATCGCGTAGCGGGTACGCAGGATCTCGTGCCGGGCGATCAGGGCGTCCCACGCCCGGGTCAGCGCGGCCCGGTCCAGCGGACCGCGCAGGCGCAGCGCCGAGGACACGAGGTACTCCGGGCTGGTGGTGTCCAGCCGGTTGAGGAACCACATCTGCTGCTGGCCGAAGGAGAGCGGCAGGTCACCCGAGCGGTCGGCGGTCGGGATCGTGGCACGCCGGCCGGCGGCCTTGCCCGCCAGCCGACGTTGGACGAGCGACTCGCGCAGGTTCGGCTGGTTCGCGGTCGAGGTCATGCCTGGTGCTCCTTGGTCTGCCGCAGGTCTTCGGTCAGGTCGGCGTCGGAGAGTGCGTCCACCTCGGCCCGGATGAGGTCCTCCACCGCACCCGCCATCGCCTCGACGGTCGGGTGCTCGAAGACGAGCCGGAGGGACACGTCGAGGTCGAACTCCTCCTGGAGGCCGGCGACCAGCCGGGCCGCCAGCACGGAGTGCCCGCCGATGGCGAAGAAGTTGTGTCGCGCGCCGACCGGAACGCCGAACAGGTCGCTCCAGATGGCGCAGAGGCGTTCCTCGACGATGGTGCGTGGGGCCACGAAGGCGTCCTCGGCACCGGCGGTGCCCGTCGAGACGGCGGTGGAGAGCAGGCCGAGCAGCGCCGCCCGGTCCACCTTGCCGTTCGTGTTGAGCGGGATCTCGGCCACCGGCACGAGCAGGCTCGGCGTCATGTACTCGGGTAGCAGCCGGGCGCAGTGGGCGGCCAGGTCGGGCGCCTCGCCCCGGTAGAAGGCGACCAGCCGGTCCTCGTGGACGACGACCACGCACTGGGCGACCCCGGGGTGTTCCTCGACGACCGCGCGGATCTCGCCGAGTTCGATCCGGTAGCCACGCACCTTGACCTGGTCGTCGGCCCGGCCGACGAAGTCCATCACCCCGTCCGGGCGCATCCGGACCAGGTCGCCGCTGCGGTACAGCCGGGTGCCCGGCGGCCCGTACGGGTCGGGCACGAACCTCTCGGCGGTCAGGTCCGGCCGGCCGGCGTAGCCGGTGGCCAGGCACGCGCCCCCGATGTACAGCTCGCCGACCACGCCGACGGGCAGCAGGCGCAGCGCGTCGTCGAGTACCCGGACCGTGGTGTTGGCCATGGCCCGGCCGATCGGCACGATGTCGGCGGTCTGCGGCGTCTCGACCGGGTGGGCCGTCATGATCACCGTGGTCTCGGTGGGCCCGTAGCTGTTGGTGAGGCCGCCCGGCCCGAGCCGGTCCAGCCACCGGTTGGCCAGCTCCCCGGGCAGCGCCGCCCCCGCCGTCCAGATCAGGCCGGAGAGCTGGCCCGCCTGCTCGTCGTCGAGCTGCTCGGTGAGCAGTTCCAGGTGCGGCGGGGTCATGATGAACCGGTCGAACGGGCCGGCCTTGACGAGCAGGGCACCCAGCTCGGCGATGTCGAGGTCGGCGGGCAGCAGGGTCACCGACTGGCCGGAGACCAGCGGGCTGAACAGGTTGGGGATGGACAGGTCGAAGGCGATGGTGGTGAACAGCGGTGCGCCGTCGCCCTGCCCGGCCCGCGTGCCCCGGTCGCCCAGGGCCTCGGTCTCGACGGCGCAGGCGAGAAAGTTGGACACCGCGCGGTGCGACAGGACCACGCCCTTGGGGCGGCCGGTCGAGCCGGAGGTGAACAGCACGTAGGCCGTCTCCTCCGGGTCGGTGTCGCGGTCCGGCCGGCTGTTGGAGCCGGCACAGATCATCAACCGGTGGGTGTCCACGTGCAGGGTCGGCACGGTGAACCTCGGGGCGTACGCCGCCTGCGTGACGCCCAGTTCCACGCCGGCCGTGGCGAGCATGTGCCCGATCCGGTCGGCGGGGTACGACGGGTCGAGCGGGAGCACGGCCGCGCCCGCCTTCCAGGCGCCGAGGATCGTGGCGACCAGGTCGACGCCCCGGTCCAGCAGGACGGCCACCACCGCGCCCCGGCCGACACCGGCGTGCCGCAGGTGGTGGGCGAACTGGTTGGCCCGGTCGTCCAGCGCCGCGTAGGTCGTGGTGAGGTCGCCGTGGCGCAGCGCCACCGCGGTCGGCGTACGGTGCCGCTGGGCCTCGAACAGGTCGCAGACGGTCGCGGTGTCCCGGGGCACCGTGGGGCCGTGGAACTCGTGCAGGAGCTGGTGGCGCTCGGCCGGCGGGAGCAAGTCGAGGTCGGCGAGCGGGGTCCGGGGTGCGGCCACCGCCGCGGCGAGCAGCCGGACGAAGTGGTCGGCCATCCGCCGGACGGTCCGCTCGTCGAACAGGGCGGTGGCGTACTCCAGGCTGCCGGCCAGCGTGCCGTCCGGCCGGGGCCAGACGTGCATGGTGAGGTCGGTCTTGGCGATCTGGGCCGCCCGGCGCAGCGCGTCCAGCAGGGTCTCGTCGTCGGTCGACTGGCCGGTGATGCCGCCCTCCTGGGCGTTGAGCATCACCTGGTAGAGCGGGGTGCGGGACAGGTCCCGGGTGTCGACGAGGCCGTCGACCACCCGCTCGAAGGGCAGGTCCTGGTGGGCGAGGGCGGCCATGGTCCGGGTGCGGACCGCCCGCAGTGCCGCCTCGAAGGGGGCGGACGGGTCGAGGTCGCAGCGCACCACCACGGGGTTGAGGAAGACCCCGGCGATCTGTTCCGTCTCCGGTGGCCGCCGCCCGGAGGTGGGCGCGCCGACCGCGACGTCCCACTGTCCGCTGTAGCGGGACAGCAGCGTGGCGAAGCCCGCCAGCATGGTCATGAACGGGGTCGCCGAGCAGCGCCGGCCCAGCGCGGTCAGCTCCGCCGCCAGCTCCGCCGGCACCTCGAACTCGACGTGCGCGCCGCGCGGGTCGCGCACCGCCGGCCGGGGCCGGTCCAACGGGAGGGTCAGCTCGGGCACCCCGGCCAACTGCTCCCGCCAGAAGCCGAGTTCCCGCTCGACCCGGTCGTCGGTGAGGTACCGGCGCTGCCAGGCCGCGTAGTCGGCGTAGTGCACCGTCAGCGCCGGCAGCTCGGGGTCCCGGCCGGCGGCGTGGGCCGCGCAGAGCTCCCGCAGGTCGCGTTCGAGGACCTCGGCGGTGGTGGCGTCGGAGGCGATGTGGTGCAGCGCCACCAGCAGCAGGTGGTCCGCCCCGGGCGAGGTGACCAGGGTGGCCCGCCACAGCGGCCCGGTACGCAGGTCGAAGCCCTGGCGGAGCTGGGCGTCGACGAGGTCGACGAGGGGGGCCTCGGCCGCGTCGCGGACCGTGAGGTCGACCGGGCCGGGCGCATCGACCACCTGGTGCGGCTCGCCGTCCTGGGGCAGGTAGCGGGTGCGCAGCGCCTCGTGCCGGGCCTGGAGCGCGGTCAGCGCCGCCCGTACGGTGTCGGGTGCCAGCGAGCCGGGCAGCCGCAGGTAGAGCGGCACCACCCACTCGGGGCTGCCGGGGTGCAGCTGGTCCAGCAGCCACAGTCGCCGCTGGGCCGGGGAGAGCGGCAACGGGCCGGTCCGGGGCACCGGGACCACCGGCGACGTCGCGTCGGTGTCGCCCGTCAGCAGGGCGGCCTGCGCCTCGACCGTGGTCGCGGCGAGCAGTTCCCTCAGCTCGACACGCACGCCGGACTCGGCGGCGAGGCGGCTGGCGAGCCGGACGGTCACCAGCGACGACCCGCCGAGCTGGAAGAGGTCGTCGTGCACCCCCACCCGTTCGATGTCGAGCAGCTCCTGCCAGAGCCGGGCGACCAGGCGCTCGGCGTCGCTGCGCGGTGCCAGGTAGTCCGCCCCGTCGACGGTCTCGACCGGCGGCAACGCGGCCCGGTCGACCTTGCCGCCGGTGGTGAGCGGGAACTCCGCCACCGGGACGAACACCGCCGGCACCAGGGCGTCGGGCAGCCGGTCGGTCAGGAAGGAGCGCAGCTCCACGCTGGTCAGGGTGCGCCGGCTGGAGACATACGCGGCCAGCCGGGGACGGCCGGCGGGTTCGGCGAAGCCGACGACCACGGCCCGCCGGACGTCGGGGTGGGCGGCCAGGGCCGCCTCCACCTCGCCCGGCTCGATCCGCACTCCGTTGATCTTGAGTTGGTCGTCGGCGCGGCCGACGAACTCCAGGCTCCGGTCCGAGCGCCACCGGACCTGGTCGCCGGTGCGGTAGAGCCGCGTGCCGGGCGGCCCGTACTCGTCGGGCACGAACCGCTCCGCGGTGAGGTCGGGCCGGTTGACGTACCCGCGCCCGACTCCCGCCCCACCGACGTAGAGATCACCGACCACGCCGATCGGCACCGGCCGCCGGTTGGCGTCCAACACCTGGAGGCGGAGGTTGTCCAGCGGCCGGCCGATCGGCACCGGGCCGGTGAGCTGCGCGAGGTCGACCGGCTGGGCGGTGACGTCGATGGCGCACTCGGTCGGGCCGTAGGTGTTCCACACCCGCACCCCGGGCACCGCCGCCAGCCGCTGGCACAGCTCGGCGTGCAGCGGCTCGCCGGCGGAGAAGACCAGGCGCAGCGAGGTGCACCGTGGCCAGTCCGGCTCCTCCGTCACCAGTTGCAGCACCGACGGAACGCCCTGGAGCACGGTCGCACCGGACCGGATGACCGCCGCCACCAGCGCGGCCGGGTCGCGTTCGGCGCCGTCCGGCGCGAGCGCCACCGTGGCCCCGCAGATCAGCGGGGCGAAGAACTCCCAGCCGGCGGCGTCGAAGCTCACCGCGGTCTTCTGCAACACCCGGTCCGCCGGCGACAGGCCGTGCTGGCGGACCGTCCAGGCCACCCGGTTCCCGATGCCCCGGTGGGTGACGACCACGCCCTTCGGCCGGCCCGTGGAGCCGGAGGTGTAGATGACGTAGGCGGCGTTGTCGGGGTCGATCCGGACCGGCGGCGCGGTGTCCGGTCCAGCCTCGATCCGCGCCCGGTCGGCGTCCAGGCAGACCACGTGCGACGGCCCGGCCAGGCTGTCGTCGACCAGGTCGGTCCGGGTGAGCACGACGTCCACCCCCGTGTCGGCGACGATCCACCGTCGCCGGTCCGCCGGGTGCGCCGGGTCCAGCGGCAGGTACGCGCCGCCGGCCCGCCACACCCCGAGCAGGGCCACCACCAGGTCGACCCCCCGGCGCAGGTACACGCCGACCGTCGACTCCGGACCGACGCCGAGCCCGACCAGGTGCTGGGCGAGCTGGTTGGCGCGGCGGTCGAGGTCGGCGTAGCCGATCCGCACGTCGCCGGCGAGCACCGCGGTCGCGTCGGGCGTCGCCGCGGCCTGGCGGGCGATCAGTCCGGGCAGGACGACCGGATCGACCGTGCCCGCTCCGGCGGCCGGCAGGGTGGACAGAGGGGTGCTCATCGGTGCTCCTCCGGGGAGTAATGTGGGCGCGGGCAGCCGGAGTCACGCCTCCGGCGGACCGTCAGACGGACGCGCCGTCCATCCGCAGACGCAGGCTCTTCGGCCGCATGTCGGTCCAGATCTCGTTGATCCGGCTGAGGCACTCGTCCCGGGTGCCCTCGGTGCCCTCGGCCCGCCAGCCGGCCGGCAGCGCCCGGTCGCTCCACCAGATCGAGTACTGCTCCTCGTCGTTGAGCACCACCAGGTAGCTGCGGTCGTCGTCGCTCATGTTCTCTCCCTCGTGGGTTCCGCGGACGCCACGGCGGCGGCCGGTACGGGTGTGAAGTCGTCGATCCGCACGCCGAGCCCCCGCTGGGCGGCCGCGTCGCGGACGTGTTGGGCCAGGGCGATGTCCAGGACGCCGAGTCCGAACGGCGAGACCACCACCGGCCCCGGGACGTCGGCGGCGGGCAGCGCCGCACCGCCGGCGAGCTGGCCGATGGTGGCGTGGATGAAGTCGCGGCCCCCGGTGAGCTGCTCGGCGAGGTGCAGCGAGGTGCGTTCCCGGCACACGTGGTCGGGGTCGTCGACGACGTTGCGGGCCGACAGGATCGCCTCGGGGTGCAGGTCGCGCAGCGACAGGTGCAGCACCACGGTCTCCGGCTGGCAGGCGGCCAGCCCCAGGTGCGGCTCGCTGGCGGTGGTGGCGATCGAGACCAGCCGGTGGGCGGCCAGCGCCTCCTCGGCGCTGCCCACCACGCTGATCGTCGTGCCCGGCAGCAGCGCCGACGCCTTCCCGGCGAACGTCTCGGCCCGGCGCGGGTCGGAGTCGTGCAGCACGAGCGAGGCCGGTGGCGCCAGGGCCACGGTCAGGAAGCGCAGCACCTGCTGGTTGATCAGCCCGCAGCCGATCAGCGCCAGGCCGTCCGGCTGCTGGTCGGCGGTCAGCAGTTGCGCGGCGAGGGCCGCGCCGGCCGCGGTCCGCCGGGCCGAGATGACCGATCCCTCGATCACCGCGTCGGGCTGGCCGGTGGCGAGCGAGTTGAGCACGATGGCGGCGCTGGCCCGGTCCAGGCCCCGCTCGATGTTCGCCGGGAACGAGGAGATCCACTTCATGCCGGCGGCCGGCGGGTCGGCGCCCAGGTACGCGGGCAGTCCGATGATCCGGTTGCGGGCGTTGTCGGGGAAGCGCAGGAAGACCGAGTGCGGCACGCTCGTGCGGCCCTGCTCGTGCAGCAGGTACGCCTGCCGGACGATGTCGATGACCCGCGCCTCGTCGCCGTCGAGCACGTCCCGGACCCCGGTATGGCCGATGATCAGCATTTGTCGCCCTTCCACAGGTGGCTGACCTCGCCGAACTGTTCGGTCACCCAGCGATCGGAGTAGATGGTGTCGAGGTAGCGGTCGCCGTTGTCCGGGAAGATCAGGACGCTGGTGCTCCCGGCGGGGAGGTCCGCGATCCGGCGCCGCAGCGCGGCCACCGTCGCCCCGGACGACCCGCCCGCGAGGATGGCCTCCCGGGTGGCCAGCAACCGGCACCCGACCACGCAGTCCAGATCGGACACGTGCAGCACCTCGTCCGGCCGGGCGGTGGCGGCCAGCGGTGGCACGACCGAGGCACCGTGCCCGGGAATCAGCCGGGGCGCCGGCGGGTGGCCGAAGATCGCGCTGCCGATCGCGTCGACCGCGACGATCCGGGTGGAGTGGCCGCCCTCGCGCAGGTAGTCGGCGCAGCCGACCAGGGTGCCGCAGGTGCCGGTGGAGCAGAACAGGTAGTCGACCCGGCCGTCCAGCTCGGTCATGATCTCGGCCATGGTCTGCCGCTGGGCCATCGCGTTGAGCGGGTTCGTGTACTGGTCCGGGCGGTAGGCACCGGGCACCGTCTCGACCAGCTCCCGCACCCGGCGCCGCCGGACGGCCAGGTACTCGCCGGTCTCCGGGTCGGGCCGCTCGATCATGTCGATCTCGGCCTGGTACGCGGCCAGCACGGCCAGGTTCTGCCGGGTGGTCTTCGGGTCGACCACGCAGATGAACCGGATGCCGTAGTACGCGCAGATCTGGGCCAGGCCGATGGCGAGGTTGCCGGAGCTGGACTCCACCACCACGGAACGACCCGGCACCAGTTCCCCGGCTGCGATCTTCCCGCGCAGCATGTTCAGTGCCGCCCGGTCCTTGATGCTGCCACCCGGATTGAACTGTTCGAGTTTCGCGTACGCCCGGGCGGGAAAGTCGGGAAACAACCGGTCCAGTCTCACCAGGGGCGTGTTGCCGACCGTGGAGAGAATTCCCTGATCCATTTCAACCCCCTCTCCGGGCTGACGGAATGTCGCCCGCCTCCGCGTGCGGGCGCTGTGTCACGGGCGCCGCGTCGGGGACGGGCGCTGTGGAACGCGCGCCACGTCGGGGACGGGCGCTGCGGCACCGGCGCCGCGTCGGGGACGGGCGCCGGATCACCGGGTTGCTCAGCTCATGCCGAGTTCGAGCAGCATCCGTTCCTCGGCGTCGCCCGCCAGGCTGGCGTCGGCGACCGTGGCGGCCGGATCGGCGCAGGCGGCGCCGAGCAGGGCCAGGAACTGGTCGAACAGGCGCTCGACCGTGGCGCGGTCGAGCAGGTCCTTGTCGTAGTTGAACTCGGTACGCAGGGTCAGGTCGGGCAGCTGGTGGATCGTCACGGCGAGGTCGAACTGGCCCTCGTCGTAGGGCACCACCAACTGGCGTACCCGGTGCCCGACGAACCCGTTGCTGGTGTCGGAGAGCGTGTCGCCGTGCTGCCGGGTGAGCAGCGTGATGGTGACCCGCACCAGCGGATCCCGGTCCCGGCGGGCCGCCTGCACCAGCGGGAACGGGTAGGCGGCACGCGCCACCCCGTCCGAGAGCTGGCGTCCCGCGGCGGAGATCGCCGCCGCGAAGGTGGTGTCCGGGGCGAACGACGAGCGCAGCACGACCGCGTTCACCAGCATCCCGACCACCTCCCGCAGCGCCCGTCCCCGCCGCACCGAGACCGGGCAGCCGATGGTGAACTCCCGCTGCCCGGTGCAGCGGTGCAGCAGCACCTCGAAGACGCCGAGCAGGACGCTGAACGGGGTGACCGCCAGGGCGGCGGCCGTGGCGCGTACCTGCCGGGCGAGGTCGTCCGGCAGCAGCCGGGCCACGGACGCGCCCCGGTACGAGCGGGTGGCGGAGCGGGGCCGATCGGTGGGCAGGGTGGCGGCGGTGGCTCCGGCGCAGGTGCGGGCCCAGTGCTCGGCCAGCTCGGCGCCCCGGGGGCCGGCCAGCAGGGCCTGCTCCCGGGCGACGAACTCGTCGTAGTTGGGCCGGCTCGGCCAGTCCATCGTGCCGCCACCCCGCACCACCTGGTACGCGTCGCCGAGGTCCCGCCAGATCAGCCACTGGGAGAGCCCGTCGGTGGCGATGTGGTGGATCACCAGCACCAGCGCGCAGTCGGTACGGCGCCGCAGCAGCACGGCCCGCAGCGGTCCGTCCTGTTCCAGCCGGAGCGGCTCCTCGCCGACGGTGCGGACCAGCGTCCGCAGGGCCTCGTCGTCGATGTCGCCGACGTCGCGGACCTCGACGGCACCCGAGCCGGTGCCGTCGACGAGTCGCACCGGCCCCGCGCCGGTCTCGGTGAACCGGGACCGGAGCAGGTCGTGCCGCTCCTGGACGGCGACGAGGGCGGCCCGCAGCGCGTCGGTGTCGAAGGCCGGCTCGGCGAGCACGGCCGTCACGACGTTGCTGGTCGAGCTCTCGGGTGCGAGCCGGTACAGCGCCCACTGCGCGGCCTGCCCGACGGACAGCTCCCGGGCGGCCCCGTCGCCGGCGTTCACTTGGCGCCGAGCACGAAGTCGGTCAGGTCGCCGACGCGGACGAAGTTGCCGACCTCCTCGTCCGGCACCTCGATGTCGAAGTGGACCTCGGCGGCGCCGAGCAGGTCGACCAGCTTGAGCGAGTCGAGGCCCAGGTCCACGAAGGTGTCGTCGGCGGAGATGGGCCGGTCCACGTCCTCGGTCATCAGCTTGCGGGTGAGCAGCTCGACGTCGGTGGCCACCTGGTCAACGGTCATGTCAGTGTCCTTTCGAGGGGTGTTCAGGGCATCCGGACGATCTGGCCGGCGTAGGCGAGGCCGGCACCGAAGCCGAGCAGCAGCGCCTTGTCACCGGGCTTGGTACGGCCGCTCTCGTGCAGCCGGCTCAGGGCGAGCGGCACCGAGGCGGCGGAGGTGTTCCCCGTGTCGATCACGTCCCGGGCGACCTTCTCCTCCGGGATCTCCAGGATCTCGGCGAGCTGCTCGATGATCCGCAGGTTCGCCTGGTGCGGCACGAACCAGTCGATCTCCGACAGGTCGATGCCGGCCCGGGCGCAGGCCTCGTGGGCGACCGGGGGGATGTTCTTGGTGGACCACCGGTAGACCAGGGGCCCGTTCATGGAGGCGTACTCCTTGCCGTCGCGCGCCCACTTCGTGCCGAGGATCGGTGCCCGGCGGCCGTCGCTGCCCCACACCACGGGGCCGATGTCCTGGGTCTCGGAACGGGAGATCACCGCGGCGCCCGCGCCGTCACCGAAGATGACGTAGGTGGCCGGGTCCTCGGGATCGATGAACTCCGTGAGGTGTTCGGCCCCGATGACCAGCACGTTGCGCGCCTCGCCGAGCCGGACCGCGTTGGACGCCACCGACACCGAGTAGGCGAAGCCCGCGCACGCGGCGTTCAGGTCGAACGCGCCGGTGTCCGGGATGCCGATCCGGTGCGCGACCTCCGGCGCACCGCCCGGGATCCGGTCCCGCTTGGTGGCGGTGGCCAGGATGAGCAGGTCGACCTCGGAGGGGTCGACGTTCGCCATCGCCAGCGCCTTCGCACCGGCCTCGGCGGACATCACCGGCACGGTCTCCTCCGGACCGGCGGCGTGCCGGGTCTTGATCCCGGTGCGCTCCTCGATCCACTCCGGAGTCACCTCCGTACGCAGTGCGATGTCCGGGTTGGTGACCACGCGGGTGGGCCGATAGGCGCCGAGCCCGGTGATCGCCGAACCGAAGATGTCCGACATCGTTCTCCCTTCGTCAACCCCGGCCGGCAGCCGTGTCGAGGACCGTCGGGAGAGATGCTGGGCCGGCCGCCTCATAGCTTCTCTACATATCGAGGCGGCATAGGAATCCCATAGGCGGCCGGGAGAGCCTGCGTCGGGCGCGGACCGCCGAGGCCCGGAGGCCGATCGAGAAGGTCCAGGATGAGAGACTTCACTGACAAGGTTGCGGTGGTCACCGGCGCCGGCTCCGGCATCGGCCGCGCGCTCGCCGTCGAGCTGGCCGCCCGGGGTGCCGGGGTCGCCGTCTCCGACGTCGACGACGAGGGGCTGCGGGAGACCGTGGAGCGCTGCGCGCGGCACGGGGGCCAGGTGCGCGGCTACCGGTTGGACGTGGCGGACCGGGTGGCGGTACTGGACCACGCCGAACAGGTGGGTAGCGACTTCGGCCGTGCCGACCTGGTGGTCAACAACGCCGGGGTGACCCTGCTCGCCTCGGTCGTCGACGGGGCCTGGGAAGACCTCGAATGGGTGATGAACGTCGACTTCTGGGGTGTCGTGCACGGCACCCGCGCGTTCCTGCCGTTGCTGACCGCGTCGCGCGGGCACCTGGTCAACGTCTCCAGCGTGCTGGGGCTGGCCGGCGCGCCGATGCAGAGCGGGTACAACGCCGCCAAGTTCGCCGTCCGGGGCTTCACGGAGGCGGTGGCGCAGGAGCTGCGGGCCGACGGGGTGCCGGTCAGGGTGAGCTGCGTGCACCCGGGCCGGATCAGGACGAACATCATGCGCAACTCCCGCAACGACGGGCTACGGGACTACCAGGCGGTCCGGGAGGACTTCGAGCGGTCCGTCGACATCTCGGCGGAGTACGCCGCCCGGGTCATCCTGCGCGGGGTGGTCCGAAACCGGGCCCGGATCCTGATCGGCGCGGACGCCTACCGCACCGAGATCCTGACCCGGCTGCTCGGCCCCTGGTATCCCAGGGTCGTCACCGGCGGTGGCCGGCGGCCGGTCACGTCGACAGGCCGCCGTCCACGGTGATCACCTGGCCGGTCAGGTACGACGCGCGGGACGAGAGCAGGAACGAGACCACCTCGGCGATCTCCTCGCTGCGCCCGAGCCGGCCCAGGGCCACCCGGTCCCGCGCGATGGCGCCCAGCTCTCCGGAGAGGGCCGCGATCATGTCGGTGTCCACGTAGCCCGGCGCGACCACGTTGGCCCGGATGTTGTACCGGCCGACCTCCTTGGCCAGCGCCTTGGTGAACCCGATGATCCCGGCCTTGGAGGCGGAGTAGTTGGTCTGCATCGGGTTTCCGGCCACGCCGGACACCGAGGAGACCGTGACGATCGATCCGGCGCGTCGGCGCATCATCCGGCGGACGACCGCGCGGCAGAGGTGGTACGTGCCGTCCAGGTTCACCTCGATCACCGAGCGCCAGTCGGAGTCGGCCATCAGCGCCAGCGGCTTGTCCCGGATGATCCCGGCGACGGTGACCACCGCGTCGGGGTCACCCAGCTCCCGCTCCGCGGTCGACACGAAGTCGCGGACCGCGGCGGCGTCGGCGACGTCCACCGTCATGGCGAGCACCCGCCCGCCGGCCCGGGCCGCCTCCGCGACGACCTCGTCGGCGGCGTCCTTGCTGGACTGGTAGCACATGGCCACGTCGTAGCCGTCCCGGACGAGCTGGAGCACCACCGCCCGGCCGATGCCCCGCGAGCCGCCGGTGACCAGGGCGACCGGCCGCCCACCGGCGCTCACCGCGCCGCCCCGGACGCCACTGTCGGACCCGGGGTGGCCGCCTCCAGGGAGGCGCGCAGCGACTCCACCGTCCGCATCGCCCCGACCAGCCGGCCGACGCGCAGCACCACGTCGGACCCGACGACGCTCTCGCCGGTGACGAAGGCGGTGTCGGCGACCAGCCTGGTCATGGTGACGTGGTGCTCCACGGTCTCCCCGGGCAGCACCGGGCGGCCGAACCGGATGTGCTCGAAGACCCCGGCGACCGGCACGCCGTCGGTGAGCACGTCCGGCATCGGCCGGTCGTGGCGGATCAGCACCAGCGCCGCCTGCCCCCAGGACTCCAGGAGCAGCGACAGCGGCAGCGGCCGGTCACCGGTGACGGTGAGCGAACCCACCAGCCGCCGCCGGGGCTCCAGCGTGGTGACCCGGTCGACCAGCAGCATCGGCGGTCGGTGCGGGATTATCCTTCTGATCTCCTCGATACCCAGCATGGTCGTCACTCCTCGCTCTGGTAGCGCAGCAGCACCTCGGCGACCGGCACGGCCGCGACCTCGACGTCGCCCCGCCACAGCTCGCCGGTCCGGCGGATCGTCACGACCAGCTCGTCCTCGCCGCGGAAGGGCAGCAGGAAGCGGCAGCTGACGATCTCGGTCAGCACCAGCCCGGGCTCGGCGGCGCGGACCGCCCGGTGCACGAACTCGAAGATGTGCACCCCCGGCACCAGCGGGAATCCGGGGTAGTGTCCGGCGAAGACCGGATCGTCGAGGTCGGGGCGGATCCGGGCCACGATCGTGTCGGGGTCGACGCGTTCCACGTCGATGGGGACGGCCGTCGCGCAGTCGGCCGTAGTCAGGGCATTCACCCGGCCACCATGCGGCGATCCGCTATATCTTCTCTACACCACGGCGCGGTCCCCGCACGCTCAGCTTCCCACCGCGCTCAGCGCCCCGGCGCCGGCCACCAGCACCCGGTCGGTCTGGTCGGCCTTCTCCCGGGCGAAGACGCGGACCAGGTCGTGGAAGCGGAACCGCTGCCGCCGGCCGCCGTCGGACTCGACGATCTCCAGCAGGCGCGCGTCGACCAGGTTCTCCCCGACCTCGTCACCGGCGTGCCGGGAGATGCCCAGCACCTCGGCGGTGGCCCAGCTCGGAAAGGCTGGCGCGCGCAGCAGCGCCAACCGGCGCAGGGCGAGCTGTCCCAGGTCGGCCAGCTGGTGGTAGCTGCTGTCCAGCCGTTCCCGGACGTCCATCGAGCCCAGCCGGAGCTCGTCCAGCCGGTACCGTTCGTCGGCGAGCCGGTCCGCCAGGTACCCGAGCGACCAGTGCGGGCGGGCCAGGAGCCGGGAGCCGGTGACCCGGACCCCGAGGGAGAGCCGGCCGCACAGCTCGACGATCCGGTTGGCGGCATCGGCCTCCTCGGCGACCCGCTCCGCCCCGATGATCCGGCCCAACAGGGCCAGCGCCTGTTCGCGGTTCAGGGTGCCGACCTCGATCGACGTGGCGCCGGCCAGTTCGGGCATCCGGAGCCGGCTGGTGACGATGACCTGACAGCCGGGATCGCCGGGCAGCAGCGGGGACACCTGCGCGTAGTTCGCGGTGCCGTCGAGCATGACCAGCAGCCGCCGGCCGGCGAGCTGGCTGCGGTAGAGCCGGACCCGCTCGTCGAGCCCTTTGGGGATCGCCGACTCGGCGTGGCCCAGACTGCGCAGGAACCAGCCGAGCACGTCGTACGGCTCGACGGCGTTGCCGCGCGCGCCACCGAGGTCGGCGTAGAGCTGACCGTCGGGGAACGCGGCCCGGGTGAGGTGGGCGGCGTGCAGGGCGAGCGTGCTCTTGCCGACGCCGGCCATCCCGGTCACCACGGCGACCGGCGGGCGGGCCGGCGGCACGGCTGTCAACACCCGGACCAGCCCGCTCAGCTCATCCTCCCGCCCGGCGAAGTCGCCGACGCCGGGCGGGAGCATCGCGGGCCGCACGCCGTGCCAGCTCGGCTCCGCGACGACCGCCGGGGCCGGGGCCGGGGCAGGGGCCGGGGTGCCGGCGAGAATCGCCCGGTACGTCTCGGCGAGTTGCGGGCCCGGGTCGACGCCCAGTTCGTCCGCGAGCACCCGGCGGCCCTCGTGGTAGGTGGCCAGCGCGTCGGCCTGCCGGTCACAGCGGACCAGGGCGGTCATCAGCTGCCCCCGCAGTCCCTCGTGCAGCGGGTGCTCGGCGACAAGCTGGGTGATCTCGGGGACCAGCCGGACGTGGCGCCCCAGCAGCAGGTCGGCCTCGATCCGGCTCTCCAGGACGGCCATCCGCAGCTCGGCCATCCGGTGCGACTCGGCCGCGGCGAGGTGTTCGGTGACGTTGGACAACGCCGGGCCGCGCCACAACCCCATGGCGGCGTGCAGCCGATCGGCGGCCTCGCCGTGCCGCCCGCCGCGCAGCGCCTCCCGCCCGGCCTCGGCCAGCCGCTCGAACTCGTCGAGGTCGAGCCGGGCGGTACCGATCCGGATCTGGTACCCGGACCACTGGCGGACGATGTCCACCCCGGCGCCGAGGTACTTGCGCAGCCGCGAGACGTAGTTGTAGAGCTGGGCGGCGAAGGTGGCCGGCGGGCGCTCCCCCCAGAGCAGTTCGCACAGCCGGGTGTCCGGCACGGTGCGCCCCTCGGCGAGCAGCAACGCCGCCAGCACCGTCCGCTGCTTCGCGCCGTCCAGTGCCACCTCCCCGTCGCCCCTCCAGGCCCCCACCGGCCCTAGCACCCGAAACTCCATGCCTGGCTCCGTCCATCGCGCCGCCCCGCCCGGGAACAGTCGTCCGAAGACTCATCGGCACCGGCACTGTCCACATGCGTGAGCGGCACTCAATTTCGCACCGACATCACGCTGGCCATTCACTTGATCACGCATGGTGACTACCATGGATGGTCGACCGTCGATGCCGGGCGCCATCCAGCGCCCTCCGGCCCTCCGCGCCCCGTCGGCCACCGGCGCCGCCCGCCCCGCGTCCGCCGCCGCTGCCAGCAAAGTGACATGAATGTGAGTGGTTTCCACTCATGAATTCCTCATCCCGCTCTGGCACCTTGCAACGGTGACCTCGACTCCCCTGGCCGGCGCCACCGACCACGCCTACGGCGTACGGCTGGCTCCGCACTGGTGGGCGTCGGGGCTCGCGCTGCACGAGCGGGCCTCCGGGCCGGCCGGCGGCGCGTCGGGCCGACCGGGCGGACACGCGGCGCGCGACACGGACGAGACCGACCGGCGGCTGGCCCCGTGGCGCGCCGGGCACGGCGTGGGGCTCTCGGCGCGGCTCGCCGAGGTCGGCCTGGACGAGCCGGGGTTGCTCGACCTGCTGGCGGAGGACCGCGCCGCGATCGCGGCCAGGATCCCCCGCCCGGCCTGGGCGGAGACCGTCGAGTCGGCGCTGCGCGCCGCGGCGGCGCCCCGCCCGCCGGCCGACCCGGCGGACTGGCGGGCCGCCCTCACCGCGCCCCTGCGCCCGTTCGTCGACCTCGCCGTGGACCGGTTCGCCGCCGGAGCCGATCGGCTCGCGACGGAGCGGGTGGTGGACCTGCCCGCCCTCACCGGTCACCTCGCCGCCGAGGTGGGTCGCCACCTGCTCTCCGTGGCGGCCCGCACGCTGGTCTCGGAGCTGCACCGCCGACGGGCGGCCGGCCGGCTGGCCGGCGCCGACAGCCGGGCGCGGTTCGCCGACTTCGTGACGCAGCTCTGCGCCCCCGCCGGGCTCGCCGACCTGGTCGACCGTTACCCGGTGCTGGCCCGCCTGCTGGCCCAGACCGGCACGCGCGCCGCCCGGGCCGGGCTGGAACTGCTGGCCCGGTTCCTCGCCGACCGTGGCGACCTGGTCCGGGCCCTGCTCGGCGGCACCGACCCGGGCCTGCTGGTCGCGGTCCAGAGCGACCTGGGCGACGCCCACGCCGGCGGCCGGACGACCGCCGTGCTGCGCTTCGCGGACGGCCGACACCTCGTCTACAAGCCGCGCGACCTGACCTCCCAGGTGCGGTTCACGGGCTTCGTCGACTGGCTGGAACGGCGGGCGCCGGGGCTGGGGCTGCGCGGCGTCGCGACCCTGGCCCGGCCGGGTTACGGCTGGTCGGAGTACGTCGACGCGGTGGCGCTCAGCCGTCCGGAGGAGGCGGACGGGTTCTACCGTCGCCAGGGTGCCCTGCTCGCGCTGCTGCACGCCCTGCACGCGACGGACATGCACTACGAGAACCTGATCGCCGCCGGTGCGACGCCGGTCGTGGTGGACACCGAGACGCTCTTCCACCCCGCGCTGGGTGAGCCGGCGGGCACCGGCGACCCGGCCGCGGACCTGTTGACCGCGTCGGTGCACCGGACCGGCCTGGTCCCGCTGATCGTCGTGGGTGACCAGGGAGCGATGGACCTGTCCGGCATCGGCGGCGACCGCGGCGGGACGGCACCCGCCAGCGCGATCGACTGGGCCGATCCGGGCACCGACCGGATGCGGTTGACCCGGCGCGCCGTCGGCTTCCTCGGCGGCCGCAACCGCCCCCGCCTCGGTGACACCGACATCGACCCCACGGCCCACGAGCCGGCGCTGCGCGCGGGGTTCCGGCTGGCGTACGAGGCGATCCACGCCCACCGGCGGCAGTTCACCGAGCTGGTCGTCTCCTGCGCCGCCATCCCGGTGCGACTGGTCGCCCGCCCCACCTCGGCCTACCGTGCCCTGCTCGCCGAGACCACCCACCCGGACGTCCTCGGCGACGCGCTGGATCGGGACCGCGCGTTCGGCGCCCTCTGGTCGAGCGCCGCCACGCACCCGTTCCTCGCCCAGCTCCCCCGGCACGAGGTCGCCGCGCTGTGGGAGGGCGACGTCCCGCTGTTCGAGGGCACACCCGGCAGCCGCGCCGTCCGGGCCGCCGGCGACGACGAACCGCTGCCGGTGCCGCTGGCCCGCTGCGGGCTCGACGCCGCGCTCGACAAGCTGGCCACGCTGGGCGACACCGACCGGCGGCACCAGGAGTGGATCGTCTCGGCGACGCTGGCCACCCGGCGTCCGGTCGACGGGCGGCACACCCCACCACCCGGGTCGCGGGTGGTGGCGGCGGCCGACGCGTCGCCGGAGCGCCTGCTCGCCACGGCGTCCGTGATCGCCGACGAGATCGAGGCCCGCGGCGTGGCCGGCCCCGGCCGGGTGAACTGGCTCGGCCTGGAGCTGGTCGACGACCGGCAGTGGCTGGTCCTGCCGATGGGCGCCGGGCTCGCCACCGGCCACCTCGGGGTCGCGCTCTTCCTCGCCCAGCTCGCGGCGGTGACAGGCAGCTCGCGCCACGCCGAGCTGGCGCACCGGGGCGTCGGCGCGGTGCCGGGGCTGTTCCGACTACTCGGGGCCCGACCGGAGCTGGTGGCCGCGATCGGTCCCGGCGGGCTGGCCGGCCTCGGCGGCATCGCGTACGGGCTCGCCCGGCTGTCCACCCTGCTGGCCGACCCCGGTCTCGCCGAACAGGCCCGCACGGCGGTCGACCTGACCACCGCCGCCAGCGCGGCGTCCCGGGCCGTCGGCTGGGCCGACGGCAGCGCGGGTTGCCTCGCCGCCATGGACGCGGTGCACGCCGAACTGGGTCACGAGCCGGCGGGGGCGCTCGCCCGCAGTTGCGCCGACCGGCTCGCCGACGCGGTCGAGCGGGACGACCTGCCCGCAGGCCCGGGCTTCACCGACGGGCTGGCCGGCGTCGGCCGGGCCCTGGGCCGGTACGCCCGCACCGGCGGCGCGCGGTACGCCCGGGC
>NZ_JBEYVB010000061.1:0-25251 GCF_040643815.1 Micromonospora sp. NPDC047074 | reverse complement strand
GCCGGGCCGCCGCCCGGCCGGCCGGCACCCGGTGCGGGTCCGGCAGCCGTGCGGGCGTGGTGGGCCGGGCTCACCCCGGCGCAGCGGCGCTGGCTGGTCGCGTACGAGCCGGGGCTGGTCGGCCGTCTCGACGGGGTGCCGGCGGCCGACCGCGACCAGGCCAACCGGCTGCTGCTCGGGGCGCAGCGGGACGAGCTGCTCACCGCGCGGCGCCGCCTGCTGGCACGGGTGCCCCGGGGGCCGGTCGAGCTGGCCGGGCTGCTGCGGGTCGAGCGGGCCCTGGCGGGGCTGGACGCGCTGGCCGCCCGCCTCGCCGCCGGTGCGGGGCCGCGGGCCTACCTGCTGGCGCTGGGCACGGCCGGCGAGGGGCGGGCGATCGTGGCACTGGGCAACCCGGACCGGTCGGCGCGCGTGCTGACCTACGTGCCGGGGATGACCGCCGGCCTCGACGACGTGCCCGGCGAGCTGGGCCGGGCGGGCCGGGTGCTCTCCCGCTGCGCCGCCCTGGCACCCGAGGAGGAGGCCGCCGCGGTGCTCTGGCTGGACTACGACGCTCCCGATTTCCTGCACGAGGCGGCATGGCCGGGGCAGGCCCGGGACGCCGGTCCGGCGCTGCACCGGTTCCAGGAGGGGCTGCGGGCGACCCACGACGGGCCGCCGGGCCGGCAGACGGTGCTGGGGCACAGCTACGGCTCGCTGGTGGTCGGCACCGCCGCCCGTGACCACGGGCTGGCCGCCGACGCCCTGGTCTTCGTCGGTTCGCCCGGGGTGGGGGTGGCACACGCCGGGGAGCTGGGCCTGCCGCCCGGGCAGGTCTGGGCGAGCACCGCGCCCGACGACGTGATCCGGCTGGCCCGGCCGCCGGACGAGTTGGTCCGGCGGGCCCTGCTCGACGGGTCGCCATTCGGCAAGGCGCTCGGAGGGCTGCTCGACGCGCCGGGACGCGAGCTGTGGTTCGGGCAGGATCCGTCCCACCCGAGCTTCGGCGGGCGCACCTTTCCCAGCGGCCGGCACGGCCACACCGGCTACTGGGCGCCCGACAATCCGGCCCTGGACGGGATGGCCCGGGTGGTGCTCGGCCGCTGACGGGCCTGTCGAGCTGCCCCGTCCGCGCGACCAGCGAAGCCGGTCGCCGCTGCGTGCGGCAGTCCGGCACGGCGCGGGCCCCGTCCGCCGTTGAGGTGGACGGGGCCCGGCGGGGCCGCTACGGCTACTCGACGGTGACCGACTTGGCCAGGTTGCGGGGCTGGTCGACGTCGTGGCCCCGGGCGGCGGCGATCTCCGCCGCGAGGACCTGCAACGGCACGGTGGTGACCAGCGGCGCGAGCAGCGTCGGCGTACGCGGCACGCGGATCAGGTGGTCGGCGTAGCGGACGACCGCCTCGTCGCCCTCCTCCGCGATCACGATGGTCCGGGCGCCCCGCGCCCGCACCTCCTGGATGTTGGAGACGACCTTGTCGTGCAGCATGCCCCGGCCGACCGGGGAGGGCACGATGCAGATCACCGGGGTGCCCTTGTCGATCAGTGCGATCGGGCCGTGCTTCAGCTCGCCGGCGGCGAAGCCCTCGGCGTGCATGTACGCCAGCTCCTTGAGCTTGAGCGCGCCCTCCAACGCCACCGGGTAGCCCACGTGCCGGCCGATGAAGAGCACGGTCGGCGCGGCCTTCAGGTCGCGGGCCAGCTCCCGGACGGGCTCGATGCGGTCCAGCAGCTCGCGTAGCTTGCCCGGCATCTCCTGGAGCTGGGCGACCACGGCGGCCACCTCGTCGGCGAACTTGATGCCGCGTACCTGGGCCAGGTGCAGGCCGATCAGGTAGCAGGCCACGAGCTGGGTCAGGAACGCCTTGGTGGACGCGACGGCGATCTCCGGCCCGCCGTGGGTGTAGAGGACCGCGTCGGACTCGCGGGGGATGGTGGAGCCGTTGGTGTTGCAGATGGCCAGGACGCGGGCCTTCTGCTCCTTGGCGTGCCGCAGCGCCATCAGGGTGTCCATCGTCTCGCCGGACTGCGAGATCACCACGATCAGCGTGGACCGGTCGAGGACCGGGTCGCGGTAGCGGAACTCGCTGGCCAGCTCCACCTCGCACGGGATCCGGGTCCAGTGCTCGATGGCGTACTTGGCGACCAGGCCGGAGTGGTACGCGGTGCCGCAGGCGACGATGAAGATCTTGTCGACGTCGCGCAGGTCCTGGTCGCTGAGACGGACCTCGTCCAGCATGATCTCGCCGCTCTCGGTGAGCCGGCCGAGCAGCGTGTCCGCGATGGCCTGCGGCTGCTCCTCGATCTCCTTGAGCATGAACCAGTCGTAGCCGCCCTTCTCGGCGGCGGAGGAATCCCAGTCGATGTGGAAGTCCTTGCCGCTGGCGGGCTGACCGGCGAAGTCGGTGATCTCGATGGTGTCGCCGGTGATCAGGACGATCTGGTCCTGGCCGAGCTCCACCGCCTCCCGGGTGTGCTCGATGAACGCGGCCACGTCGCTGGCCAGGTAGTTCTCCCCGTCGCCCCGCCCGACGACCAGCGGCGAGTTGCGCCGGGCGCCCACGACCGCGCCGGGCACGGCGGCGTCGACGGCCAGCAGCGTGAACGCGCCCTCCAGCCGCTGGCAGACCACCCGCATGCCGGCGGCGAGCAACTGCGGCCCGTCGGGGTGGCCGGCGGCCCGCAGGTCGGCCAGCGCGGCGGAGAGCAGGTGCGCCGCGCACTCGGTGTCGGTGTCGCTGGCGAACTGGACACCGTCGGCCTCAAGCTCGGCGCGGAGCTTCGCGAAGTTCTCGATGATGCCGTTGTGGATCACGGCCACCCGGCCGTCGGGGGCCAGGTGCGGGTGGGCGTTGCGGTCGGTCGGGCCGCCGTGGGTGGCCCAGCGGGTGTGGCCGATGCCGGTGGTGCCGTCCCCGATGCCGATCGGGCTGGCCCCGCAGGACGTGGGATCCTCGGCGGCCCGCTCGGAGAGCACCTTCTCCAGGTTGGCCAGCTTGCCGGCCTTCTTCTCGGTCAGCAGTTCGCCGTCGCAGACGATGGCGACACCGGCAGAGTCGTAGCCGCGGTACTCCAGCCGCCGCAGCCCGTCGAGCACGATGCCGAGCGCCGGGCGGGTGCCGGCGTAACCCACGATTCCACACATGGCTCGGAGCCTAACCCAGTTTCGCTCATCGTGCGTGCTCGAAAGCCGGGTAAACAATCATTGAGTCTGAGCGAACAGGTCGGGGTGGCAGCCGCCGTGACGAACCTCCGCACGAGCCACGGAGACACCGCCGGGGAGTCCGGGCGCGTTCCGGGGGATTGAAGCCGCGCCGGGAGTCCGTAGGCTGACGGGCGTGACGACCGCCGACGTGGATCCGCTGGTGGCCCGGATGCGCCCGTTCGGGACGACCATCTTCGCCGAGATGTCCGCCCTCGCCGCCCGCACCGGAGCGGTCAACCTCGGCCAGGGCTTCCCCGACACCGACGGGCCGCCGGAGATGCTGGCCGCCGCGGCGGAGGCACTGCGCAGCGGGCAGAACCAGTACCCGCCGGGCCCGGGGATCCCGGCGCTGCGCGCGGCGGTGGCCGCGCACCAGCGCCGCTTCTGGGGGCTGGAGTACGACCCGGACGGCGAGATCGTGGTGACGGCGGGCGCCACCGAGGCGATCGCCGCGGCCATCCTCGGACTCTGCGAGCCGGGCGACGAGGTGGTCTGCTTCGAGCCCTACTACGACTCGTACGCCGCCTCGATCGCGCTGGCCGGCGCGGTCCGCCGGCCGGTCACGCTGCGGCCCGGCGGCGACGGCCGGTACGCCTTCGACCCGGCCGCCCTGCGCGCCGCGTTCGGCCCGCGCACCCGGCTCGTGCTGCTCAACTCGCCGCACAACCCGACCGGCAAGGTGTTCACCCGCGACGAGCTGGCCCTGGTCGCCGAGCTGTGCCAGGAGCACGACGCGTACGCGGTGACCGACGAGGTGTACGAGCACCTGGTCTTCACCGACGCCGCCGCCGGCCACGTACCGCTGGCGACCCTGCCCGGGATGCGCGGGCGGACGCTGCGGATCTCCTCGGCCGGCAAGACGTTCTCCTGCACGGGCTGGAAGGTCGGCTGGGCGAGCGGGCCGGCGGCGCTGGTCTCGGCGGCGCTGCGGGTGAAGCAGTTCCTCACCTTCGTCAACGCCGCGCCGCTCCAGCCGGCCGTGGCGACGGCCCTGGCCCTGCCCGACGGCTACTTCACCGCCTTCCGCGACGGCATGCAGGCCCGCCGCGACCAGCTCGTCGGCGGGCTGACCGACGCCGGGTTCGAGGTGCTGGCGCCGGAGGGGACGTACTTCGTCACCGCCGACGTCACCGCGCTCGGCGGGCGCGACGGGATCGAGTTCTGCCGCTCGCTGCCCGAGCGGTGCGGGGTGGTGGCCGTCCCGACCCAGGTCTTCTACGACGACCCGGAGGCGGGCCGGCACCTCGTCCGCTTCGCCTTCTGCAAGCGGCCCGAGGTGCTGACCGAGGCCGTCACCCGGCTGCGCCGGCTGACGGGCGCGCGGTGACCGACGCGTACGCCTGACCGTCAGCCGGCGGCCCGGGTCGGGCCGCTCCCCCGCTCCGACCCCGCCCCGTCGGCGCGGGGCGTGCGAAGCCCGGCGAGCACCGCGCCACCGTCGGCGAGCAGGGCGGCCTCGGCGTCGTCGACGAAGGCCAGGTCGGCCTCGACGTGCCGGCTCGCCGCCGAGAGCAGCAGGCCGACCACCGGATCCTCGGCCCGGCGGCGCAGCCCGTCGAGGTTGCGCAGCTCCCGCATCAGGTGACCGCGCTGGTTGCCGAGCACCGCGCGCACGGTCGCCGGCTCGCCGGACCGGGCCGCGGCGGTCACCTTGAGGAAGAAGTCGTCCCGGAACCCACCGCTGCGCGGGCTGGGCTCGGCGAGCCAGCGGCCCAGCTCGGCCCGGCCGTCCGGGGTGATCTCGTAGACCACCCGGTCGGGCTTGACCGGCTGGGGATGTCGTTCGGCCACCACCAGGCCGTCCCGAAAGAGCCGGTCGAGGATCTGGTAGAGGTGCCCGATGTTGAGCGGCCCCCACTGTGGGCCGACCGCCTGCTCGAAGGCGCCCTTCAGCTCGTAGCCGTAGCTGGGGCCGCCGGCGAGCAGGGCCAGGACGGCGTGCTGGATCGCCATGTCACCTCCGGGTCGGGTCTTGCATTGTCACAATGTATCGCGCACAGTGTGCTCAGCACACGGGGAGGCGCGACATGCTCAGTTTCATCTGGCGACAACTTCGCGGCCGTGCGGGACGGTCGGTGGCCCTGCTGGTCGGCGTACTGGTGGCGACCACCGGTTTCGTCGTCCTGACGGGTGCCACCACCACCTCCCGGCTCGACGTCACCGGCACCGTCGAGCGGAACACCGACGTCGCCTACGACATCCTGGTCCGCCCGAAGGGCACCCGCACCCCGCTGGAGGCCGAACGACGGCTGGTCCAGCCCAACTACCTCTCCGGCCTCTTCGGCGGCATCACCACCGCCCAGTACGAGCAGGTGAAGGCGGTCGCCGGGGTGGACGTCGCCGCCCCCATCGCCATGCTCGGCCACTCCACCGCCCCGGTGCCGACCCCGCTGGACCTGACCGGCGCCGTCGACCGCTCGCTCGACCGGCAGGTCATCCGCGTCGATCCCCGGTTCGTCGCCGAGCGCGGCCTCTCCGGCGCGCCGGGCCGGCCCCGCTACGTGTACGTCACCACCCACCCGTTGATCTACCCCAGCCACGACCGGCCCAGCACCAGCGACGCCACCCTCTACACCGACGGGCGCAGCTATCCCTGGTCCGACACGTGCGGTCCATCCCCGCGCGAGGTCCTGCCTGACGGCCGCACCCGGGCCGTCTGCGATCCCCGGTACGCCCTGGGCAGCCCGGGCGCGTACTCGGAGCGCGAGGAGTGGTCGCTGGTGGCCGTGCGGCTGCTCCCCGACGGCCGGTTCGAGGCCGGCGCGGGCGTGCTCGCCGACGGAGGCACGGCCGCCTCGTCCGCCTCCGACCGGCTGCGGATCGCGGTCAACCTGACGGTGCCGCTCCTGCTCGCCGCCGTGGACCCGGCCACCGAGGACCGCCTCGTGGGCCTCGGCGCGACGGTGGTCGACGGGCGGGCGCTGGGCCAGGACGACACGGTGACCATCAAGCGAATGGACGGGGGAGAAATGCACAGCGTGCCGGTGCTCGCGACCAGCCGCCCCTTCGTCGACGAGGAGCTGCGCGCCAGCTTCACACGGCTGCCCGCGGCCCGCCCGGCCGGCGTCGACCTCGTCGAGCTGGAGCGGGCCCTGGGGCGCGGTCCCGAGTTCCCCGCCGGCAACGCTCGCCACGACGTGGCCGCCGCCTGGCGCACCCGGCTCGCCGCGGGCCTCTCCCCGGACGGCTGCTGCTTCGGCCAACTCCAGACAATGGTCCAGGCCGGACCGACGCGGTACGACCGGCTGCCCGACGGCACGCTGCGGGTCGGCACGCTCCCACCGGCCGATCCGGCGGTGTACGGCGATCAATTCACGTTCAACCCCTACCCGCGCCCCTGGCTGACCGGGGATACAGGGGCGAGGTCGCTGCGCAAGCTTCCGCTGAAGAAGGTCGCACCGGGCACCCTGTACCGGAGCTGGCGGGCCGTCGGGGTCTTCGACCCGGAGAAGCTCACCGGCTTCAGCGACCTCGGGCGGGTGCCGCTGGAGACGTACGAGCCGCCGTCGGCGCAGGGTGCGGACGGCGGCAGTCGGGACGCCCTGGGCGGGCGTCCGCTGGAGCCGGGCGGCAACCCGGCCGGCCACCTCTCCGCCCCGCCGCTGCTGCTGACCACCCTGGCCAGCGTGCCGAAGCTGCTGGCGGGCGGCGGCAGTCCGCAACTCGCCGCCCCGATCAGCGCGATCCGGGTCCGGGTCGCCGACGTGGGCGGCTACAGCGAGCGCGGCGCCGAACAGGTCCGGCTCGTCGCCGAGCGGATCGCCCAGGTCACCGGGCTCGACGTCGACATCACGCTCGGCTCGTCCCCCGCCCCGCAGGCCGTCGAGCTGCCCGCCGGTTCGTTCGGCCGGCCGGCGCTGCGGCTGACCGAGGAGTGGTCGGCGCTCGGGGTCGCCTCGGTGATCACGAAGGCGGTGGACCGCAAGAGTGTCGCGCTCTTCGTGCTGGTGCTGGTGGTCTGCGCGCTCTTCCTCGGCAACGCGGTCGCCGCCGCCGTCCGGGACCGCCGGCCCGAGCTGGCGGTGCTCGCCTGCCTCGGCTGGCCGGCCCGGCGGATCGGCGCGCTGATCCTCGGCGAGGTCGCCGCCCTCGGGCTGGCCGCCGGGCTGCTCGCGCTGGCGCTGGCGGTCCCCCTCGGGGCCGCGCTCGGCATCGACGTGGGGTGGCGGCGGGCGCTGCTGGCCGTACCGGTGGCGTTGCTGCTGGCGCTGGTCGCAGGCCTGACGCCGGCCCTGCGGGCCGCGCGCGCCCACCCGGCCGCCGCGCTGCGCCCGCCGGTGGCGACGGCCCGCTGGGTACGCCGGCCGCGCACCCTGGCCGGCCTGGCCCTGGCCAACCTGGCCCGCACGCCCGGCCGCACCCTGCTCGGGGCCGGCGCCCTGGCCATCGGGGTGGCCGCGCTGACCCTGGTCACCGCCGCCGGGTACGCGTTCCGGGGTGCCATCGTCGGCAGCCTGCTCGGCGACACGGTCTCGCTCAGCGTGCGCGGCGCGGACACCATGGCCGCCGTCGCGACGGTGCTGCTCGGTGCCGCCGCGGTCGCCGACGTGCTCTACCTGAACATCCGGGACCGGGCCGCCGAACTGGCCACCCTGCGCGCGGTCGGCTGGAGCGACGCCGCGCTGGGCCGCCTGATCGGGTACGAGGGGCTGGCCCTCGGCCTGCTCGGCGCGGTCACCGGCGCCGGCCTCGGGCTGGCCGGGGCGGCCTGGCTGGTCGGCACCCTGCCCGGCACCCTGCTCGCGGTCGCCGCGTCGGTGGCGGTGGCCGGCGTCCTGGTCACCTCGGTGGCCGCCCTGGTCCCGGCCGCGCTGCTGCGCCGGCTGCCGACCGCACGACTGCTCGCGGAGGAGTGACGATGGAGACGACGACGGTGGGCAGCACGGTCCGGGTCGCCGGGCTGGTCCGGCGGTTCGGGGCCGGCCCGCAGCGGGTGACCGCGGTCGACGACGTGTCCCTGGAGATCCCGGCCGGGACGGTGGTGGCGTTGACCGGGCCCAGCGGCTCCGGCAAGTCGACGCTGCTGCACATGATCGGCGCGATCGAGCAGGTCGACTCCGGCACCGTCGCGGTGGACGACTTGGAGGTCACGGGGCTCGGCCGGTCCGCCCTCACCCGGTACCGGCAGCGGGTGGGTTTCGTCTTCCAGCGCTACCACCTGCTGCCCGCGCTGACCGTGCTGGACAACGTGATCGCGCCGATGCTGCCCCGCCCGGGGCGGGCCGACCACGCCGCCCGGGCCCGGGAGTTGCTCGACGCGGTGGGCCTGGCCGGGCGGGAGCGGGCCCTGCCGGCTCAGCTCTCCGGCGGCCAGCAGCAGCGGGTGGCGATCGCGCGGGCGCTGATGGGTGCCCCCGGGCTGTTGCTCGCCGACGAGCCGACCGGCAACCTCGACTCGGCCACCGGCACGCAGATCCTCGACCTGCTGCTCGACCTGCGCGACCGGCACGGCATGACGATCCTGCTCGCCACCCACGAGCGGGCGGTCGCCGCCCGGTGTGACCGGCTGATCCGGCTCGGCGACGGTCGGGTGGTCGAGGACCTCGACCTCACCGACGGCGAGGATGCCGCCACGAGCTACGCCCGCGCCAGCACCCTGCGCCTCTGACCGTCGGCATGGGCCTGGCCGGCATCCGCGGGTGCGCTCGGCCGCGGGACAGCCCCGGGGCGGCTCGCCCTGGCCGTGGCCGGTACCCGGCGACGGGCGCGCCCGTCAGGCCGACGCCGGGCTCGCCGTCCGGACCTGGTCGGCGATGCGCTCGGCGATCTCGCGGGCGACCTGTTCCGTGGCGGCCTCGACCATGACCCGGACCAGGGGCTCGGTGCCGGACGGGCGCAACAGCACCCGGCCCGTCTCCCCCAGCTCCGCCTCGGCCAGCTCCACCTCGGCGCGGACGGCGGGCGCCGCCGCGCCGACCGTACGGTCCCCGACCGGCACGTTGATCAGCACCTGCGGCAGCCGGGTGACGACGCCCGCCAGCTCCGCCAGGGACTTCCCGGTCGACGCCATCCGGGACATCAGGTGCAGCCCGGTCAGCACGCCGTCGCCGGTGGTCGCGTGCGCGGGCATGACGATGTGCCCGCTCTGCTCGCCGCCCAGCGCCAGCCCGGACGCCCGCAGCTCCTCCAGCACGTACCGGTCGCCCACCTTGGTCTCGATCAACCGGATGCCCTCCCGGGACATCGCCAGGCGCAGGCCCAGGTTGCTCATGACGGTGGCGACCAGCGTGTCCTGGCTCAGCGTGCCCGCCTCCCGCATCGCCAGGGCGAGGATCGCCATCACCTGGTCGCCGTCGACCTCGTCGCCGTCGGCGGTCACCGCGACGCAACGGTCGGCGTCGCCGTCGTGGGCGATGCCCAGGTGCGCGCCGTGCTCGACCACGGCGAGCCGCAGGGCCTCGATGTGGTTGGAGCCGCACTCGTCGTTGATGTTGAGGCCGTCCGGCTCGGCGTGGATGGCGACGACCTCGGCTCCCGCCTCCCGGTAGGCCACCGGTGCCACGTCGGCGGCCGCGCCGTTGGCGCAGTCGACCACGACCTTGATCCCGTCGAGACGGTGCGGCACGGTGCCGACCAGGTGTTGCACGTAGTGGTCGGCGCCGTCGAGCAGGTCGTGCACCCGGCCGACGCCGGCACCGACCGGCCGCTCCCAGGCGGTGGTGGCGTTCGCCGCGACGGCCGACTCGATCTGCATCTCGATCTCGTCCGGCAGCTTGTGCCCGCCGGCCGCGAAGAGCTTGATCCCGTTGTCGGGCATCGGGTTGTGCGAGGCGGAGAGCATGACGCCCAGGTCGGCCTTGGCCTCGGCCGTGAGGAACGCCACGGCCGGGGTGGGCAGCACGCCCACCCGGACCACGTTGGCGCCGGCGCTGGTGAGACCGGCGACCACGGCGGCCTCCAGCATCTCGCCGCTGGCCCGGGTGTCCCGCCCGACGACAGCCAGCGGGGGATGGCTCCGGTCCGACTCGGCGAGTGTGTGCGCGGCGGCGACCGCCACCGCGAGCGCCAACTCGGGCGTGAGATCCGCGTTCGCCCGCCCGCGTACACCGTCCGTGCCGAACAACCGGCCCATACCCGCCAACCTCCGAAGAAACGGTCCAGGAAAGGCGAACGGCCGGGCCACCTCCCGTCGCGGGGAGGCGGACCCGGCCGTCCGTCAGAAGTACAACGCGTCGCTGAGGATCAGCGCTTCGAGTACTGGGGAGCCTTACGGGCCTTCTTGAGGCCGTACTTCTTGCTTTCCTTGACCCGGGCGTCCCGGGTGAGGAAGCCGGCCTTCTTCAGCGCCGGGCGGTCGTCCGGCTCGCTGACGATCAGGGCCCGGGCGATGGCCAGCCGGAGCGCGCCGGCCTGACCGGTGGTGCCGCCGCCACGCAGGTTGGCGATGACGTCGAACGCTTCCGGCTTCTCGGCGGTGACCAGCGGGTCCTTGATCAGCTGCTGGTGCACCTTGCTCGGGAAGTAGGCCTCGAGCTCCCGGCCGTTGCAGGTGATCTTGCCGCTGCCGGGCACGATGCGCACCCGGACGATGGCCTCCTTGCGCCGACCCACGGTCTGGATCGGGCGGTCACCACGCGGCGCGCGGGCGACGGGCGCCGGCGCCTCGGTGGCCTCGGGGGCGACCTCGGTCTCGGTGATGTCGGTCATGCTGTTTCCTTCGCCCGCGCTCACTGCGCGATCTGCTTGATCTCGAACGGCACCGGCTGCTGCGCGGCGTGCGGGTGCTCGGCACCGGCGTAGACCTTCAGCTTCTTGATGAGCTGACGGCCGAGCTTGTTGTGCGGGAGCATGCCCTTGACGGCCAGCTCGATGGCCCGCTCGGGACGCTTGGTCAGCAGCTCGTCGTAGCCGACCTGCTTCAGACCACCCGGGTAGCCGGAGTGGCGGTAGGCGATCTTGGTGTGGCGCTTGTTGCCGGTCAGCGCGACCTTGCCCGCGTTCACGATGACGACGAAGTCGCCCGTGTCGACGTGCGGCGCGAAAGTCGGCTTGTGCTTGCCGCGCAGCAGCGTGGCGGCGTGGGTGGCCAGGCGGCCCAGCACGACATCAGAGGCGTCGATGACGTGCCACTGACGCTCGATCTCACCCGGCTTCGGGCTGTACGTACGCACAGGTATACCTTGTCTCGTCGTCGGTCTGGGGTCGCGCGCCGAGGTTACCGGGCGCGCACGAACGACCAAGCGTACCTTAGGCGGCACGCCTCTGGATGTCGTACAACAGCAGGCAACGATACCCGGCGCCCTGTCGGCAGGTCAAAACGGGGTACCCTCCCGCCCGGCCTGCCGCGGGTCGTGGCGCGAGTCACACCCCGGCCAGCCGGCGCCGGCCCGGCCGCAGGTAGACCAGCCAGGTCACCCCGAAGCAGAGCGCGTAGGCGGCGATGAAGGCGACGTACGCCGCGTCCGCGCTCCCCTGCGCCAGGAAGGACTGCCGGAAGGCGATGTTCACCAGCACCCCGCCGAAGGCGCCGACCGCCCCGGCGATGCCGATCAGCGACCCGGTCATCCGTACGGCCCAGCGCTGGGCCGTGCCCGCCTCCCGCCGGCCGCCGTCCACCGCGGCGGTCGCCCGGGCCCGGAAGATCGCCGGGATCATCTTGTACGTCGAGCCGTTGCCGATCCCGGAGAAGACGAAGAGGGACAGGAAGCCGACCAGGTAGAGCCCGAACGACCGGTCCCGGGCGGCGTACAGCACCAGGGTGGCGCCGGCGGCCATCCCGACGAAGTTCCAGAAGGTCACCCGGGCCCCGCCGAGGCGGTCGGCGAGGTGCCCGCCCACCGGCCGGATCAGCGAGCCGACCAGCGGGCCGAGGAAGGTCAGCCAGGCGGCGTCCACCGGGGTCGGGAAGCGGTCGGCGAACTGGAGCTGGAGCACCTGGCCGAAGGCGAAGCCGAAGCCGATGAACGAGCCGAAGGTGCCGATGTAGAGCAGCGACATGATCCAGGTGTGCGGGTCGCGGGCGGCCTCGCGCAGCGCGCCTGGCTCGTTGCGCGCCCCGGCGATGTTGTCCAACCCCCGGGCCGCGGCGAGCGCGGCCAGCACGATCAGCGGCAGGTACACCGCCGGCACCAGGCGGGGGTACGCGGCCCCCGCCGTCGCCAGCACCGCCAGACCGACCAGCTGCACCGCCGGCACGCCGAGGTTGCCGCCGCCGGCGTTGAGCCCGAGTGCCCGGCCCTTGAGCCGCTGCGGGTAGAACAGGTTGATGTTCGCCATCGAGGAGGCGAAGTTGCCCCCGCCGACGCCGGTCAGGCAGGCCAGCACCATCAGGGTGGAGTAGGACACGCCCGGTTCCAGCAGCACCACCATCGGCACGGCCGGTACGAGCAGCAGCAGCGCGCTGACGATCGTCCAGGTGCGCCCGCCGAAGCGGGCCACGGCCAGCGTGTAGGGCAACCGCAGCGCCGCCCCCAGGGCAGCCGGCACGGCGGTGAGCAGGAACTTCCCCGCCGGGTCGATGCCGTACTCCGGGCCGAGGAAGAGCACCATCACCGACCAGAGGCTCCACACGGAGAAGCCCACGTGCTCGGCGAAGATGGAGACCCAGAGGTTGCGGCGGGCGATCGGCGCCCCGGTCGTACGCCAGAACTCGGGGTCCTCGGGCCGCCAGTCGGTGATGCCGCGTCGCCGCCCGGCGGCGGCCGGGGCGGCCTCGGCCAGGGGTGTGGTGGGGGCCAGTGTGCTCACGGCGACTCCTCCTCGTCGGTACGACCTGGAGGAACGCTAGGAATCCGGGATTACCCCGGGGTGCCCGTCGCGGGTCGGGCCGGAAACGGAGACCGCACCGCTGCCGGATGTCGCCGGTGAGATTTCAGAGTTGTTGCAGGATGCGCAACGCCCGGCCGACCCGCTGCATGGTGTCGGTGTCGGCGACGTCCACGCACTCGGTGAACCACTTCTTCATCGGCGAGGAGAGCCGGTCGGGCATCACCACGTACGCGCCCATCGGCACCGCCAGGGGCGAGTCGCGCAGCAGGGCCTCCTCGACCACCTCGGCCACCATCACGATCGGCACGTCGGTGGAGTTGTAGACGTCGGAACTGATCACCAGGCCGAGCCGTTCCCGGGCGCCGTCGATGCGCCAGACCTCGCCCCTACGCAGCACGCGGGCGCCCGCCGAAGAGCACGTCGTCGACCATGCCCGCCTCGCGCGCGTCGGCGAGGGCGGCGGCTTCGAGGTCGAGCCCGGCCCGGCCGACGGCGGCGGCGTGCGCGGTGAAGACCTCGCGCAACGCCTTCTCCCGGGCCGCCTGGTCCATCCACGCCGACAGGGAGAGCCCTTCGCGTTTGGCGAACCGCCGGGCCTCCTCGATCGTCTCGTCCGAGAACGACAGGGTCACCTTGGCAGTCATGCCGTGCAGACTACCCACCGGTATGACCGCCAGTCATCCCACTTGCCGCCGACCGCCAAACCCAACAAATCACCCATCCTGGCCTCGGCCCTGGCCCTGACCCTGGCCCTGACCCTGGCCCCGGCCTGGCCGCCCGTCGCGGCACCTGGCCGCCGGCATCCCCGGGCCTCGCCCCCTCCCCGTGGGTGGCCGGGCCCCTGTCGAGCTGCCCCATCAACGCGACCACCACCGCCACCACGCCAACACCCACACCCGCGCCACCCGCGCCACCCTGCGCCACCCTGCGCCACCCTGCGCCACCCTGCGCCACCCTGCGCCACCCTGCACCGTCGATCTTGCAGTTTCGGCCCTCGCTTTGGGCGGAATGGGGCTCATGTCGGGGCATGAAGTGCAAGATCGACGAAAGGCTGGGCGGGGCGGGGGCGGGGCGGGGGGCGGGGCGGCAGTTCGGTCAGTCGGCAGGGTTGGTGTCGGGTGCGCGTCGGCCGCCGAAGACGGCGAACCGCCACTGCTTGAAGAAGCAGTCGACGTCGGTCAGGCCCGCCTCGGTCAGCCAGTGGCACTGTGCGGCGACCGGCGACGGCCGGTCGTACGCCATCCGCCCCTCGGCGGCGGCGATCTCGTCGGCGTCGGAGCCCAGCGCGGCGATCCGCGCCAGCCACACCTCGTGGTAGCGCCGGTCCAGCGCCGGGGTGGGCCCGGCCACCTGCTCGGCGTTGACGAACACGCCACCGGGCACCAGCGCCGCCGGCACCCGCCGGTAGAGCTCGCGCTTGCCGGCGTCGTCGAGGTGGTGGACGGCCAGCGCGCTGACCACGGCGTCGTATCGGCCCGCCGGCAGCGGGTCGGCCAGGTCGGCCAGGACCGTCCGGTGGGCCACCCCGCGGGCGCGCAGGTGGTCGGCGGCGACGGCGAGCATGGCCGGCGCGGCGTCGACCAGGGTCAGCCGGATCCCCGGCACCGCCGCGGCGAGCAGCAGCGACAGCAGCCCGGTGCCCGCGCCCAGGTCCAGCACCTCGGGGGTACGCCCCTCGGCGAGCGCGGCCCGCAACGGCGGCGCGGCGACCTCGACGGCCGTGCCGTAGAAGGCGTCGAAGCAGGGCACCAGGCGACGGCGTGCCTCGTCGTAGCTGCCGGCCACCGCGTCGAAGGCCTCGGCCACGTCCATCGTTCCTCCCAGATATCGAGACGGTTTTCTCACATTGTAAACACCGCGAGCCGGCTCGGTGCCCCCGTGCGGTGTGAGCGGCTCTTGACAGGACCGAAACAAACGAGACCCGGACCGGAAACCGCCCGCCGGCACGCTTTGCCGACATGACAGACGGTGCACGGGCCGCGACCGGGCCGGGGCGGACGCCCCGGGAGGTGGCCACGCACTGCCCGTACTGCGCTCTCCAATGCGGAATGACGCTGCGCGAGGAGGCCGGGCGGGTGGCCGTGCTCCCCCGGCAGTTCCCCACCAACCGGGGCGGCCTCTGCCAGAAGGGCTGGACCGCCGCCGAGCTGCTCGACCACCCCGACCGGCTGACCACCCCGCTGCTGCGCGACCCGGCCAGCGGCGAGCTGCGCCCGGCGAGCTGGGACGCCGCCCTCGACCGGATCGTCACCGGCATCGGCGCCGTCCAGTCCGGACACGGCCGCGACGCGGTGGCCGTCTTCGGCGGCGGCGGGCTCACCAACGAGAAGGCGTACGCGCTCGGAAAGTTCGCCCGGGTGGCGCTGCGTACGAAGCACATCGACTACAACGGGCGCTTCTGCATGTCCTCGGCGGCGGCTGCCGGGATGCGCGCCTTCGGCGTCGACCGGGGTCTGCCGTTCCCGCTGGCCGACCTGGGCCGGGCCGACACACTGCTGCTGGTCGGCGCGAACCCCGCGGAGACCATGCCCCCGCTGGTGCGCTGGCTGACCGAGCAGCGCGAACGCGGCGGCCGGCTGATCGTGGTCGACCCCCGGGTCACCGCCACCGCCCGGCAGGCCGACCTGCACCTGCAACCCCTGCCCGGCACCGACCTCGCGGTGGCGAACGCGCTGCTGCACATCGCGCTCACCGAGGGCTGGGTCGACCGGGACTACGTCGCCGCCCGTACCACCGGTTTCGAGGCGGTCCGCCGCGGCGTGGCGGGCTGGTGGCCGGCCCGCGCGGAGGCGCTCTCCGGGGTGCCGGTGGCCGACCTGGAGGCCACCGCCCGGGCCCTCGGCACCGCCGAACGCGTGATCATCCTGACCGCGCGGGGCGCCGAGCAGCACGCCAAGGGCGTCGACACGGTCACCGGCTTCGTCAACCTGGCGCTCGCCCTCGGGCTGCCCGGCCGCCCCGGCTCCGGCTACGGCTGCCTCACCGGCCAGGGCAACGGACAGGGCGGACGCGAGCACGGGCAGAAGGCCGACCAGCTCCCCGGCTACCGGAAGATCGACGACCCGGTCGCCCGGGAGCACGTCGCCGGGGTCTGGGGGGTGCCGGCCGACGAGCTGCCCGGGCCGGGCGTGCCGGCGTACCAGCTGCTGGACTCGCTGGGCACACCCGCCGGGCCGAAGGCGCTGCTGGTCTTCGGCTCCAACCCGGTGGTCTCCGCGCCCCGGGCCGCCCGGATCGAGGGCCGGCTACGCGACCTCGACCTGCTCGTCGTCGCCGACTTCCTGCTCTCCGAGACCGCCGCGCTGGCCGACGTGGTGCTCCCCACCGCCCAGTGGGCCGAGGAGGACGGCACCATGACCAACCTGGAGGGTCGCGTGTTGCGCCGCCACGCGCTGCGCCCGCCGCCTGCTGGCGTCCGTACCGACCTGGCGATCCTCGCCGACCTCACCACCCGCCTCCGGACGTTAGGAAGGGCACCTTCCTATACGGAATCCGATAAGAAGGTGCCCTTCCTTACACCCCTCCAGGGTGGGGCGGACGCCAGCGACCCGCGGGTCGTCTTCGCGGAGCTGCGGCGGGCCTCGGCCGGCGGGATCGCCGACTACGGCGGGGTGAGCTGGGAACGGATCGACGAGCGGGACGGCGTCTTCTGGCCCTGCCCGACCGAGGACGGCCCGGACACCCCCCGGCTCTTCGCCGACCGCTTCGCCACCCCCGACGGGCGGGCCCGGTTCCACCCGGTGGAGCACCGACCGGCGGCCGAGGAGGTGTGCGCCGAGTACCCGTTGCACTTCACCACCGGCCGGGTCCTCGCGCAGTACCAGTCCGGCACCCAGACCCGCCGGGTCGCCGCGCTGCGCCGGGCCGCCCCGGACGCGTTCGTCGAGCTGCACCCCGACCTCGGCGCGCGGCTGGGCGTCGGCGACGGCGAACCGGTACGGGTGGTCTCCCGCCGGGGCGAGTTCTGCGCGCCCGCCCGGCTCAGCACCGCGATCCGGCCCGACACGGTCTTCGCACCGTTCCACTGGGGCGGCGCCGCGCGGGCCAACTCGGTCACCAACGACGCCGTCGACCCGGTCTCCGGGATGCCGGAGTTCAAGATCTGCGCCGTCCGGCTGGAGAGGGTGGACTGACCGTGAGCGAAAGCGTCGTGATCGTCGGCAACGGGATGGCCGGTTCCCGGTTGGCCGGCGAGCTGCACGCCCGGGGCGGGGACCGGAAGGTCACCGTGCTCGGCGCGGAGCCGCACCGGGCGTACAACCGGATCATGCTCTCCACCCTGCTGGCGGGCAAGATCGGCGAGCCGGACGTGGAGCTGGCCGAGGCCGCCGGGCAGGGCGTCGACCTGCGTACCGGGGTGACGGTCACCGCCATCGACCGCGCCACCGGCACGGTCCACACCGACGACGGCGACCGCATCGCGTACGACCATCTGGTGCTCGCCACCGGCAGCCAGGCCGTGGTGCCGCCGCTGCCCGGGCTGGACGGGCCGGGGCTGCCGGAGCGGGTGGTGCCGTTCCGCACCCTGGACGACTGCCGCCGGATCCTCGCCGTGGCCGGCGGCGCGCGCAGCGCCCTGGTGCTCGGCGGCGGGCTGCTCGGGCTGGAGGCGGCCCGCGGGCTCGCCGCCCGAGGGCTCGACGTCGGGGTGGTGCACCCGGTGCCGTACCTGATGGAGCGGCAGCTCGACCCGGCCGGCGCGGCCGTCCTGGCCGGCACGCTGGCCGGCCTCGGGGTGACCACCCACCTGGCCGTGTCGGCCACCGCGGTGGTCGCGGACGCCGACGGGGTCCGGCTCGACCTGGCCGACGGCCGGTCCCTCACCGCCGACCTGCTGGTCCTCTCCTGCGGGGTACGCCCCGACACCGCCCTCGCCCGCGCCGCCGGCCTGGCCGTGGAACGGGGCGTGCTGGTCGACGACCGGCTGCGCACCAGCGACCCGCGGATCTCGGCAATCGGCGACTGCGTCCAGCACGACGGCAACCTGACCGGGCTGGTCGCCCCGGCCTGGGCGCAGGCCCGGGTGGTGGCCCAGGTGCTCACCGGGGAGGACCCGCAGGCCCGCTACCGGCCCCGGCCGGTGGTGACGCGGCTCAAGGCGGCCGGCATCGACCTCGCTGCCATGGGTGACCCGGGTGACGGCGGGGCCGGCGAGGAGCTGACCTTCGCCGACCCGTCCCGGGGCACGTACGCCCGGCTGCGCATCCACGACGAGCGGTTGACGGCCGCGATCCTGCTCGGCGACAACCCGGCGGTCGGCACGGTCATCCAGCTCTTCGACCGGGGCCAGCCGGTGCCGGCCGACCGGCGCTCGCTGCTGCTCGGCCGGGCGTTCGGCGCGACGGCGGGTGCGCCCGCCGCGACGCCGGCCCTGATGCCGGACGCGGCGACCGTCTGCCAGTGCAACAACGTCAGCAAGGGAACGCTGGTGAGCTGCTGGCGTTCCGGGGCCCGGACGGTCGACGCCGTGGTCGCCGCGACCCGGGCCGGCACGGGATGCGGGAGCTGCCGGGACGCGGTCGCCGGCATCGTCGGCTGGCTGTCCGAGGTGGATTCAGTGGAGGTGGCGCGATGAGCGAGCGGAGCGGAGTGCCGTCATGAGCGAGCGGATCAGCAGGTTGGTCGTCGTCGGCAACGGCATGGTCGGGCAGCGCTTCGTCGACGCGCTGCGGGCCCGCGACCCCGAGGGGCGGTGGCGGGTCACCGTGCTCGCCGAGGAGACCCGCCCGGCGTACGACCGGGTGCGGCTGTCGGCGTTCTTCGACGGCGTGGGCACAGCGGAGCTGAACCTGCACACCCCCGACGACGGGGTGGAGCTGCGCCTGGGCGAGCCCGCGACGGCGATCGACCGGGAGCGGCGGCTGGTGCGTACCGCGACCGGCGAGCACCCGTACGACGCCCTGGTGCTCGCCACCGGCTCGTACGCGTTCGTGCCGCCGGTGGCCGGCGCGGACCTGCCCGGGGTCTTCGTCTACCGGACGCTGGACGACCTGGAGGCGATCCGGGAGCACGCGCGGGGCCGGCGGACGGGGGCGGTGATCGGCGGCGGGCTGCTCGGGCTGGAGGCGGCGAACGCGCTGCGCCTGCTCGGGCTGGACACCGGCGTGGTGGAGTTCGCGCCCCGGCTGATGCCGGTGCAGGTGGACACGGCCGGTGGCGCGATGCTCCGCCGGTACGTCGACGAGTTGGGCGTCACCACCCACCTGGGCGTGGCCACCACCGCCGTGCGGCCCGGCCCGGACGGCACGGTCGCCGGGCTGGAACTGGCGGACGGGACCGTGCTCGACGCCGACCTGGTGGTGGTCGCGGCGGGCATCCGGCCCCGCGACGAGTTGGCCCGGGCGGCGGGCCTCACCCTGGGCCCACGCGGCGGCGTACTGGTCGACGACGCCTGCCGGACCGCCGACGAGCGGATCTGGGCGGTCGGCGAGTGCGCGGCGGTCGACGGCGTCTGCCACGGCCTGGTCGCCCCCGGGTACGCCATGGCCGAGGTGGTCGCCGACCGGCTGGTCGGCGGGGCGGCCACCTTCCCCGGCGCGGACACCGCCACCAAGCTGAAGCTGCTCGGCGTGGACGTGGCCTCGTTCGGCGACGCGCACGGCACGACGCCGGGCTGCCTCGACGTGACGTTCACCGACCCGGCCACCCGGGTCTACGCCAAGCTGGTCCTCTCCGACGACGCGAAGACCCTGCTCGGTGGGGTCCTGGTCGGCGACGCGAGCGCGTACCCGACGCTGCGGGCCAGCGTCGGCGGTCCGCTGCCCGGGCCGCCGCTGGCGCTGCTCGCCCCGGAGGGCGCGGCGGGCGCGGGGGCCGGCGCGTTGCCCGCCACCGCGCAGGTCTGTTCCTGCAACGCGGTGACCCGCGCCGACATCGACACGGCGATCGCCGGCGGCTGCGCGGACGTGCCGGCGCTGAAGGCGTGCACCCGGGCGGGGACGAGCTGCGGCTCCTGCGTGCCGATGCTCAAGCAGCTCCTCGACGCGGCCGGGGTCCGGCAGTCCACCGCGCTCTGCGAGCACTTCGACGCCAGCCGGCAGGAACTCTTCGACATCGTCCGGGTCCGGGGCATCCGCACCTTCTCGCAGCTCATCGCCGAGCACGGCAGGGGGCGCGGCTGCGACATCTGCAAGCCGGTGGTCGCCTCGATCCTCGCCTCCCTCGGCACCGGGCACGTGCTGGACGGCGAGCAGGCGTCGTTGCAGGACACCAACGACCACTTCCTGGCCAACCTGCAACGCGACGGCAGCTACTCCGTGGTGCCCCGGATCCCCGGTGGCGAGATCACGCCGGAGAAGCTCATCGTGATCGGCGAGGTGGCCCGGGACTTCCAGCTCTACACGAAGATCACCGGCGGGCAGCGGATCGACCTGTTCGGGGCCCGGGTGGACCAGCTACCGCAGATCTGGCGCCGGCTGGTCGACGCCGGCTTCGAGTCGGGCCACGCGTACGGCAAGGCGCTGCGGACGGTGAAGTCCTGCGTCGGTGAGACGTGGTGCCGGTACGGGGTGCAGGACTCGGTCGGGCTGGCCATCGCCCTGGAGTTGCGCTACCGGGGACTACGCGGTCCACACAAGATCAAATCAGCGGTGTCGGGCTGCGCCCGCGAGTGTGCCGAGGCGCGCAGCAAGGACTTCGGCATCATCGCCACCGAGACCGGCTGGAACCTCTACGTCGGCGGCAACGGCGGTTTCCGGCCCCGGCACGCCGACCTCTTCGCCACCGACCTGTCCACCGAGGCGCTGATCCAACTGATCGACAGGTTCCTCATGTACTACATCCGCACCGCCGACCGGCTGCAACGCACCGCCGCCTGGATCGAGGCGATGGACGGCGGGCTGGACCACCTCCGCGCGGTCATCGTGGACGACTCGCTCGGCCTGTGCGCCGAACTCGACGCCGCGATGGCCCGGCACGTCGTCTCCTACTCCGACGAGTGGCGCGACGTGCTGGAGGACCCGGTCCGGCTGCGCCGGTTCGACTCCTTCGTCAACGCCCCCGAGGTGCCCGACCCGTCCATCACGTTCGCCCTGGAGCGGGGCCAGCCGGTCCCGGTGGGCCGGGCACCGGCCGGCGAGGGCCGGCAGCCGGTCACGCTGGGCATGCCGGAGGTACGGCGATGACCACCACGATGCCCAACCCGACGCGCACCTGGACGCCGGTCTGCCCGCTCGACCGGCTGGACCCCGACCGGGGCGTGGCCGCGCTCGTCGACGGCGTGCAGGTGGCCCTCTTCCACACCACCGACGGGCTGTTCGCCGTCGGCAACCTCGACCCGGTCGCCGGGGCGTACGTGATGTCGCGGGGGATCGTCGGCAGCAGGGGCGGGGTACCGACGGTCGCCTCCCCGCTGCACAAGCAGGTGTACGACCTGCGTACCGGGGTCTGTCTGGACCTGCCCGGGGTCGCCGTGCCCCGGCACGAGGTGCGCTGCCGGGACGGCCTGGTCGAGGTGCGGCTGCGACAGGAGGAGTGAATGCGCGACGAACTGGCCGGCTTCACCATCGGAGTGACCGCCGACCGGCGGCGGGACGAACTCGCCGCGTTGCTCCAGCGGCGGGGTGCCCGGGTGGTGATCGCCCCGGCCCTGCGGATCGTGCCGCTGGCCGACGACACCGATCTGCGGGAGGCCACCCGGGCCTGCCTGGACCGGCCGCCGGACGTCGTGATGGCCAACACCGGCATCGGGATGCGCGGCTGGCTGGAGGCGGCCGAGGGCTGGGGGCTGGCCGAGCCGCTGCGCAACGTGCTCGGGGGCGCGTACGTGGTGGCCCGGGGCCCCAAGGCGCGCGGGGCCATCCGGGCCGCCGGCCTGCACGACCAGTGGTCACCGGACTCGGAGAGCTGCGAGGAGGTGATCGAGCACCTGTGCCGGCGCGGAGTCGCCGGGCAGGTCGTCGCCATGCAACTGCACGGCGAGCGGCAGCCGGAGTGCACGCTGGCGTTGGAGGCGGCCGGGGCCACCGTGATCGAGGTGCCCGTCTACCGCTGGGCGCCACCGACCGACCCTGCCCCGCTGCACCGGCTGATCGACCTGGTCGCCGGCCGGCTGGTCGACGCGGTCACCTTCACCTCGGCCCCGGCGGCCGAGGCGCTGCTGCGCGCCGCCGGGGACCGCACCGACGTGGTACTCGACGCGTTCCGCGGTGACGTGCTCGCCAGTTGCGTGGGCGCGGTCACCGCGGAACCGCTGCTCCGGCGCGGGGTGCCGGTCAGCGCGCCGGCACGGGCCCGGCTGGGCGCCCTGGTCCGGACCATCGTCGACGAACTGCCACGCCGCACGGTCACCCTGAAGGTGGCCGGCCACCTGCTGACCCTGCGCGGGCACGCCGCCGTGGTCGACGGCGAGCTGCGCCCGCTCGCGCCGGCACCGATGGCCGTGCTCCGGGCGCTGTCCACCTCCCCCGGTCGGGTGCTGTCCCGCACCGCGCTGTTGCGGACCCTGCCGCGCGGGGCCGACGAGCACGCCGTGGAGATGGCGGTGGCCCGGCTACGCGCCGGGTTGCGCGCGCCCCGGGTGGTGCAGACCGTGGTCAAGCGTGGCTACCGCCTCCGGGTCGACTGACGCGACCCGGAGGCGGTAGCCGCTCGCTCAGCGGCCGACCGGAGCCGGGAAGCCCCGGCCGTGCTCGGCCTCGAGGCGGAGCATGGCGTGCTCCACGACCGTCACCAGCACCTGCTTGACCGCGTCGCGGTGCCGGGCGTCGGTCAGCACCAGCGGGACGTCCGGCGAGATGGCCAGCGCCTCGCGGACCTCCTCCAGCTCGTACTGCGGCGCGCCGTCGAAACGGTTCAGGGCCACGACGTACGGCAGCCTGCGGTTCTCGAAGTAGTCCAGTGGCGCGAAGGCGTCGGTGATCCGGCGGGTGTCCACCAGGACAGCCGCGCCCACCGCGCCCTTGATGATCTCGTCCCACATGAACCAGAACCGCGTCTGACCCGGCGTGCCGAAGAGGTACAGGATCAGGTCCTCGGCCATGGTGATCCGGCCGAAGTCCATGGCGACCGTGGTGGTCTGCTTCCCCGGCACCTTGGAGGGGTCGTCGATGCCCACACCGGCCGCGGTCATCACCGCCTCGGTCCGCAGCGGTGTGATCTCCGAAATCGCGCCGACCAGGGTCGTCTTGCCCACGCCGAAGCCGCCGGCGACCACGATCTTCGCGGAGACGATTCCCCGTTTCTGGCGGGCCCCGGCGGGGTCATAGCCTGCGAAGTCCACTTAGCACCCTTCCAAGGATTTCCATCCGCTCCTCGAACCCCTCGGCGGGAGCGGCAGTGTGTAGCGTCAGCAGGCTCTCGGCCACCATGTCGGCGACCAGCACCCGGGTGACGCCCAGCGGCATCCGGGTGTACGCGGAGATCTCGGCCAGCGACTGTGCCCGGCCCTCACAGACGGTGGCGATGCGGTGCTTGTCGTGCCCGGCGAAGCGGGCCTCCGCGGCCTGGGTCGGGGTGGCCGTCAGGACCGCCTCCAGGGCGATGTCCATCCGGGCCTCTGTCCGGCCGCGGGTGACCGCGTAGGGCCGTACCAGCGCACCACGCGGGTCCACCCGCCGTTGGTCCATTGACGATCACCTCCTCTCCCGGCCGGGGCCCTGGGCGGGCACCGGATCTTTCTCGTTCCTGGCGACGCACGGTTTGCGCGTCGCGCACCCGCTAGGACCGCACCGCGTCCCGGGGCAGCGGCACCAACGCCGCACCGACGCGCTCGACCAGCAGCGCCATCTCGTAGCCCACCTGGCCGACGTCGCAGCTGCGCGCCGCCAGCACCGCCATCGACGACCCGTCGCTGATCGACATCAGGAACAGGTATCCGCTGTCCATCTCGATGACCGTCTGCAGGACGCCACCGGCACTGAACATCCGCGCCGCGCCCTCGGTCAGGCTCACCACACCCGAGGTGATCGCGGCCAGCTGGTCCGCCCGGTCCGCGGGCAGGTCCCGCGAGGAGGCGAGCAGCAGCCCGTCGGCGGACACCGCCACCACGTGGGCGATCCCCGCCACGCTGTCGGCGAAGTTGGTGAGCAACCAACTCATGTCCTGCATGGCCGCTGGCCTGTTCATCGACTCGTCTCCTTGGTCGAGGTGCTGTTCTGGTCCGTACCTGCCGACCGGCCGCGCTGCACCCCACGGTGGTAGGCCGACAACAGGCCCCGAACTTCGTCGGGGGTACGCCGGCTGCGGTCGCGGCCGGCCCGGGGCTCGATCCCGCCGGGCACGAGCTGCGCCTGCGGCACCCGCTTCGGCAGTCCGGAGCGGGTGGTGCCGGCAGCGGCGGGTTCGGCCGCCTGGCTGGCCCGGGACCAGCCTTCGTCGGCCGCCGTCCGCCAGGCGGACGGGTCGATCGGGGCGGCCGCCGGGGGCGGCTCCGCAACCGGCGCCGCAGGTGGTGTCGTGGGGGGCGTGGCCGGCGGCCCGTACGAGGACGGTGCCGACTGCGCGGGCGGCGGGGTGGCGGTGCTGCCCGGCGTACGCGTGGGCAGCTTGGGCCCGCGGGCCGCCGCCTGCGGGGCCGGGGTCGGCGTCCCGGCGGCCGGCGTGCCACCGGTCTGCTGGGCCGACTGGCTGAAGTCCGGGCGGGTGAAGATGGCCGTCGCCTCGTTACCGTGCGACCGGAACCACACCGCCTCCATCTCCCGGAAAATCGGGGCCTCGGCCGGCAGCTCGGGACGTGGGGTGATCGGAGCCGCCGGGGCGGCCGGGGCCGTGGCGGCCAGACCGGCTCCGAGGCCACGGCCGGCGTTCGGGTCGGTGCCGAAGCCGGCTCCCCGGGCCCCGGGCAGGCCAGCCGACAGCCCGGTGATGGCCGGCGCGCCGGCGACCGGGCCGACCGGCAGCGCCGAGGTGCCCGCCGTGGCCTCCCCGCCGGGGACACGCTTGGGCAGCGGATCGACCGTGGGGTAGGCGACGGTCGGCCCGCCGGCCGAGAAGCCACCGCTGGTGAAGGCCGGCTGGGCAGGGGCGGCCGGGTGCGTTCCGGCCAGGCCACCGGCCTGCACCGGCGCCGTGGTGTCCCGCGCCTGTTCCGGGGCCTGCCAGGGTGCCGGGGCGGCGGACCGCCACTGCTCGGTCAGCGTGGCCGAGGCCGTGCGCCCGGCGCCGACCGTCGGCTCGCCCCGGCCGGCCGGGGCGAACGGCGCCTGCTCGACCGCGAGCGGTTGCCGGGGCCGGGTGATCTGCTGGTCCCGGCTGTGCACGGGCGGCAGCACCACGGTCGAGGCGGGGAGCGTCACCTGGGCGACGGTGCCGCCCTCCACGTTGCGGCGCAGCTCCACCCGGATGGCGTAGCGGGAGGCCAGGCGGCTGACCACGGCCAGACCCATCAGCCGGAACGCCGCGACGTCGACGCTCGGCGGGGC
>NZ_JBEYVB010000060.1:0-26253 GCF_040643815.1 Micromonospora sp. NPDC047074 | reverse complement strand
CCCCACGCGCCCCTCCGCCCCCCCCCCCTACCCGCCCGGGCGCCCCCGGCCCGTTGCCGGCGCGCCCCGACGTTTCGTACGGCGAGGGTCAGAAACCCGGGCCGTGCTGGTGGCTGTGGCCGTGCCCGTGGCTGTGGCCGTGCCCACCGGCGGCCGGCTCGGCCTGCTCCGGCTTCTCGACCACGAGGCTCTCCGTGGTGAGCAGCAGCCCGGCGATCGACGCGGCGTTGGTGACCGCGTTGCGGGTCACCTTGACCGGGTCGACGATGCCCGACTTCGCCAGGTCGACGTACTGGCCGGTGGCGGCGTCGAGGCCGTGGCCCCACTCCTTGCCGACGACCTTCTGCACCACGACGTAGCCGTCGTGGCCGGCGTTCTGCGCGATCCAGCGCAGCGGCTCGACCAGCGCCTTGCGCACGATCGAGACACCCACCTTCTCGTCACCGGTGAAGCCGAGGTCGTCGTCGAGCGTCGGCAGGATCTGCGCCAGGGCGGCACCACCGCCGGGGACGGTGCCCTCCTCGACCGCGGCCTTGGTCGCGGCGATCGCGTCCTCGATGCGGTGCTTACGCTCCTTCATCTCGACCTCGGTCGCGGCGCCGACCTTGATGACCGCGATGCCGCCGGACAGCTTGGCCAGCCGCTCGGCGAGCTTCTCCCGGTCCCAGTCGGAGTCCGAGGCCTCGATCTCCTTGCGGATCTGCGCCACCCGGTCGGCGACCTCGCTCGCCTGGCCGCCGCCGTCGACGACCGTGGTGTTCTCCTTGTCGACCACCACGCGCCGGGCGGTGCCGAGCACCTCCAGGCCCACCTGGTCGAGCTTGTAGCCCAGCTCCGGGGCGACCAGCTCGGCGCCGGTGAGGATCGCCATGTCCTGGAGCATCGCCTTGCGGCGGTCGCCGAAGCCGGGGGCCTTCACCGCGCAGACCTTCAGGGTCTTGCGGATCGAGTTGACCACCAGCGTCGACAGCGCCTGGCCCTCGACGTCCTCGGCGATGATCAGCAGCGGCTTGCTGTTCTGGAGGACCTTCTCCAGCAGCGGCAGCAGCTCCTCGATCGCCGAGATCTTCTGCGTGGTGATCAGGATGTACGGGTCCTCCAGGACCGACTCCTGCCCCTCCGCGTCGGTGACGAAGTTCGGCGAGATGAAGCCCTTGTCGAACTGGAGACCCTCGGTCACGTCCAGCTCGGTGTGCAGGGCGGAGCCCTCCTCGACGGTGATGACACCGTCGCGGCCGACCCGCTCCATCGCCTCGGCGATCAGCTCGCCGATCGTGGCGTCCTGCGCGGAGATCGTCGCGACGTGCGCGATCGACTCCTTGTCGGCGACCTCGACCGCGCGGCCGAGCAGCGCCTCCGAGACCTTGGCGGCCGCCGCGTCGATGCCCCGCTTGAGGCCCGCCGGGTTGGCGCCGGCCGTGACATTGCGCAGGCCCTCGCGGACCATCGCCTGGGCCAGCACGGTGGCGGTCGTGGTCCCGTCGCCGGCGACGTCGTTGGTCTTGGTCGCCACCTCCTTGACCAGCTGCGCGCCGAGGTTCTCGTACGGGTTGGTGAGCTCGATCTCCTTGGCGATGGTCACGCCGTCGTTGGTGATCGTGGGCGCACCGAATTTCTTGTCCAGAACGACGTTGCGCCCGCGCGGGCCGAGGGTGACCTTGACCGCGTCCGCGAGCGCGTTGACACCGTGCTCGAGCAGGTGCCGGGCGTCGTCCGAGAAGCTCAGGATCTTCGCCATGAATGTCCCTTCGAAGCGACGTCGCCCCGGCCCGGCGAGCCGGACCGGGGCGACGACACTGATCGGTTGCTTACTTCTCGATGACCGCGAGGACGTCGCGGGCGGAGAGCACCAGGTACTCCTCGCCGGCGTACTTGACCTCGGTGCCGCCGTACTTCGAGTAGAGGACGGTGTCGCCGACCTTCACGTCGACCGGCACGCGGTTGCCCTTGTCGTCGATCCGGCCCGGGCCGACAGCGAGGACGGTGCCCTCCTGCGGCTTCTCCTTGGCGGTGTCGGGGATCACGATGCCGGAGGCGGTGGTGGTCTCGGCCTCGTTCGCCTGGACCACGATGCGGTCCTCGAGCGGCTTGATCGCAACCTTGGTCGCGGTAGTCACGGGCATACCCTCCCGGGTACTTGGTTTCGTTACCGGCCGGCATGCCGACCAGCGTCAATCTGCCACATGCCACCGGGCGGGGCCGTCGTCGCGGGTGCCGGTCCGCCTGGCGTTCAGCGCCCGGGCCACGGGGCCCGGAAGCTGGCACCCTCGGGGTGAGAGTGCTAATCGCAGGTTATTCCTCGGCTAGCACTCCGTCAAGGAGAGTGCCAACCCGCCGGCCGGCGCGTCGGGCCCGACGACCACAATGGCCGGGTGGATCTCGACCAGTTCGCCGCCCTGCGTACGCCCGAGGGGTCGGCCGCGCTCGACGCGGCGGCACGGGTGGCCGGCGGCGACCCGCTGACCGCGGCGGCCACGCTCCGCTCCGCCGGGCTACCGGCCGGCCTGGCGGCCGCCGCGCTCACCCAGGCCGAGCTGCGGCGCCGGGCGGTCGGCAAGTTCGGGCCCGCCGCGGCGGGGATGTTCCTCACCCGGGCCGGCCTGGAGCAGGCCACCCGTGGCGTCGTCGCGGCGCGGCGGGCCGACCGGCTACGGGCCGCCGGGGTGCGCACCCTCGCCGACCTCGGCTGCGGCCTCGGCGCGGACGCGCTGGCCGCCGCCCGGGCCGGCATCCGGGTGTACGGCGTGGAGGCCGACCCGCTGACCGCCGCGATGGCCGCCGCGAACGCCGCGGCGGCCGGACTGGCCGAGGAGTTCACCGTGGAGTGCGGCGACGCCACGGCGTTCGACGTGGGCCGGGTCGACGGGGTGTTCTGCGACCCGGCGCGCCGGAAGGCGGGCACCGGGCGGCGGATCTTCGACCCGACCGCGTACTCCCCGCCCTGGGACTTCGTCGTCGGGCTGGCCGAGCGGGTGCCGCACACGGTGGTGAAGGTGGCGCCCGGCATCGACCATGCGCTGATCCCGGCGGGCGCCGAGGCGGAGTGGGTGAGCGTCGACGGCGACCTGGTCGAGGCGGCCCTGTGGTGCGGCGGCCTCGCCGGGACCCCCCGCCGCGCCACCCTGCTGCGCGGTAAGGAAGGGCCCCCTGTCAACGCCTCCGGTGGAGGAAGGGTCCCCTGCCATCAGTTGACGGGCTCCGGGGACGCCGAGGCCCCGGTCGGCCCGGTCGGCCGCTTCCTGTACGACCCGGACCCGGCGGTGGTCCGCGCGCACCTGGTCGCGGAGCTGGCCGAGACCCTGGGCGCGACGCTGGCCGACCCGAGCATCGCCTACCTGTACGCGGACGCGGCGACGCCGACGCCGTTCGCCCGCTGCCTGGAGGTCACCGACGTGCTGCCCTTCTCGCTCAAGCGGCTGCGGGCGCTGCTGCGGGAGCGCCGGGTCGGGCGGGTGGAGATCCTCAAGCGCGGGTCCGCCCTGGAACCGGAGAAGCTTCGGCGGGACCTGCGGCTGGCCGGCGACGAGGCGGCCAGCCTGGTGTTGACCCGGGTCGCCGGGGCACCGACGGCGCTGGTCTGCCGGCCGGTCGGGTAACGAGCATTTCGGCTCGCGGGTCGCGCCGCCCGGGGTTAGCTTGTCGGTCATGGCGGGACAGGGCACCCCGGCGACGGTGCTGCTGACGAAGCGGAAGATCGCCCACAGCACCCATCCGTACGACGTCTCCCCGGACGCGCCCCACTACGGCGCGCTGGTCGCGGCGGCGCTCGGGGTACCGCCGGAGCGGGTGTTCAAGTCGCTGGTCGCCGAGGTCGACGGCGCGCTGACCGTCGCGGTCGTGCCGGTCACCGGGGAGCTGGACCTCAAGGCGCTCGCCACGGCGGTCGGCGGCAAGCGGGCCACCATGGCCGACCGGGCGGCGGCCGAGCGGGCCACCGGCTACGTACGCGGCGGGATCAGCCCGCTCGGCCAACGCCGGCGACTGCCCACGGTGCTCGACTCGTCGGCGCTCGACCATCCCACCGTCTACGTCTCGGCGGGCCGGCGCGGCCTCCAACTCCAGCTCGCCCCGCAGGATCTGGTGGCGCTGACCGGGGCGGCCACGGCCCCGCTCTCCACCCGCTGACCTGGGCCACCGCACTGGGCGGCGGGAGAGCGCTCCCGCACCCCGCGGCGGCCAGGTGTCAGGGACGTTGCTGAATTGTTACCGCCGACAACAAACTCGCCACCTCGGCTCTCTTGTGCCCACGGTGTGACCCGGAATACGTTGCCGGACACAACAAAACGCATCGTCCCCCACCCCCGAAAGGACCCTGCACATGCGCAAGGGCTTCCTCACCCTCGCCGCCGTGGGCCTGCTCGCCACGGGCAGCATGACCGCCTGCGGCGACGACTCCGGCAGCGGTGACCAGGCCGGCGGCAGCGACAAGACTCCGAAGATCGGCGTGATCCTGCCGGACAGCAAGTCCTCCGCCCGCTGGGAGGGCGCGGACCGCAGATTCCTGGAGGAGGCGTTCAAGGCCGCCGGCGTCCAGTACGACATCCAGAACGCCCAGGGCGACAAGTCGGCGTTCCAGACCATCGCCGACCAGATGATCACCAACGGGGTGACCGCCCTCATGATCGTCAACCTGGACTCCGGCACCGGCAAGGCCGTGCTCGACAAGGCGAAGTCCCAGGGCGTCGCGACGATCGACTACGACCGGCTCACCCTGGGCGGCTCGGCCACCTACTACGTCAGCTTCGACAACGAGGTCGTCGGCAAGCTCCAGGGCGAGGGCCTGAGCAAGTGCCTGACCGACAAGGGCGCCAAGAACCCGGTCGTGGCCTACCTGAACGGCTCCCCGACCGACAACAACGCCACCCTCTTCAAGAACGGGTACGACTCGGTGCTCAAGCCGAAGTTCGACTCGAAGGAGTACACCAAGGGCCCGGACCAGAACGTTCCGGAGTGGGACAACGCCCAGGCGGCCACCATCTTCGAGCAGATGCTCACCCAGACCGGCGGCAAGATCGACGGAGTGCTCGCCGCCAACGACGGTCTCGGCAACGCGGCCATCTCGGTGCTGAAGAAGAACAAGCTCAACGGGAAGGTCCCGGTGACCGGCCAGGACGCCACCCCGCAGGGCCTGCAGAACATCCTCGCCGGCGACCAGTGCATGACCGTCTACAAGGCGATCAAGGAGGAGGCGAAGGCCGCCTCCGACCTGGCCATCGCGGTGGCCAAGGGCGAGAAGAAGGAGACGGGCCAGGTGGTCAAGGACCCGGAGGGCGGCCGGGACGTCCCGTCGGTGCTGCTGACCCCGAAGCTGATCTTCAAGGAGAACGTCAAGGACGTCATCGCCGACGGCTACGTCACCAAGGACGAGGTCTGCGCCGGGGCGTACGCCAAGCTCTGCGCCGACGCCGGCATCAGCTGACCCGTACCCGATCCATGCGCACGCCGCCCGGCACGGACCCCGTGCCGGGCGGCTCGCGCCGGACGGGATCCGAGACCTCCCCCTCCGTCTGAAGGAGCCCCCCGTGTCCGCAACCCCCCTGCTGGAGCTACGCGGGATCGACAAGAGCTTCGGTCCCGTCCAGGTCCTGCGCGACGTCGCCTTCTCCGCCCACCCGGGCGAGGTGACCGCGCTGGTCGGCGACAACGGCGCCGGCAAGTCGACCCTCGTCAAGTGCATCAGCGGCATCCACCCCACCGACGCCGGCGAGTTCCTCTTCGACGGCCGGCCGGTGAGCATCAACAGCCCCCGCGACGCCGCCGCGCTCGGCATCGAGGTCGTCTACCAGGACCTCGCGCTCTGCGACAACCTCGACATCGTGCAGAACATGTTCCTCGGGCGGGAGAAGCGCAGCGGCATCGTCCTCGACGAGCCGACCATGGAGCAGATGGCCGCCGACACCCTAGCCGGGCTGAGCGTACGGACCGTGAAGTCGCTGCGGCAGCACGTCTCCAGCCTCTCCGGCGGCCAGCGCCAGACCGTGGCGATCGCCAAGGCCGTGCTCTGGAACAGCAGACTCGTCATCCTCGACGAGCCAACCGCCGCGCTCGGCGTCGCGCAGACCGCCCAGGTGCTCGAACTCGTCCGCCGGCTGGCCGACAACGGCCTGGCCGTGGTGCTCATCTCGCACAACATGAACGACGTCTTCGCCGTCTCCGACCGGATCGCCGCGCTCTACCTCGGGCAGATGGTCGCCCAGGTGAAGACCACCGAAATCACCCACTCGCAGGTGGTCGAGCTGATCACCGCCGGTCGTTCCGGCGGGCTCGGGCTCGCCGCCGAGCCGGCCAACGGCGGCAACGGGCACGGCGCGGAGCCGGCCGACACCACCTCAGGAGGGGCCCGATGACCACCACCGTCGTGCAGAAGGACGGCCCGGCGGCCGTCACACCGCCGCCCAGCCTCGGCAGCCACGTCCGCAACTACGTGAGCCGGGTACGCGGCGGCGACATCGGCGCGCTACCCGCCGTGCTCGGCCTGATCGTGCTCTGCACGGTCTTCTCGATCATGCGGCCGTCGTTCCTCACCGCCGGCAACTTCGCCAACCTGTTCACCCAGGGCGCGGCGACCACGCTGATCGCGATGGGGCTGGTCTTCGTGCTGCTGCTCGGCGAGATCGACCTCTCCGCCGGCTTCGCCAGCGGGGTCTGCGCCGCCATCCTCGCCAACGTCGTCACCGTGCTCGGCTACCCGTGGTACGTGGCCGTGCTCGCCGCGCTCGTCACCGGCGTGGCGATCGGCACCGCCCTCGGCTTCCTGGTCGCGAAGATCGGCATCCCGTCCTTCGTGGTTACCCTCGCCGGCTTCCTCGCCTTCCAGGGCATCGTGCTGATGCTGATGGAGGAGGGCACCAACATCTCGGTCCGCGACGAGGTGCTGGTGGCCATCGCCAACCGCAACCTCTCCCCCGTCCTCGGCTGGCTGCTGGCCGCCGTGGCGGTCGCCGGCTACGCGGCCGTGCAACTGCTCCGGCACCGTACGCGCGCCGCCCGGGGGCTGGTCACCGACCCGGCCGCGGTGGTGTTCGCCCGGATCGGCGGGCTGGCGCTCATCCTCGGCGCGGCGGTCTTCATCCTGAACCTGGAGCGCAGCCGCAACGTACTGATCAGCTCGCTCAAGGGCGTGCCGATCGTGGTGCCGATCATCGCGGTGCTGCTGGTCCTCTGGACGTTCGTGCTCCAGCGCACCAGCTACGGCCGGCACGTCTACGCGGTCGGCGGCAACAAGGAGGCGGCCCGCCGCGCGGGCATCAACGTGGACCGGATCCGCATCTCGGTCTTCGTGATCTGCTCCTCGATGGCGGCCGTCGGCGGTATCGTCGCCGCCAGCCGGGCCAACTCGGTGGACCCGAACACGGGGGGCAGTAACGTACTGCTCTACGCGGTCGGCGCGGCGGTCATCGGAGGCACCAGCCTCTTCGGCGGCAAGGGCCGGGTGCTCGACGCCGTCCTCGGTGGCGCGGTGGTCGCGGTCATCGACAACGGGATGGGCCTGATGGGATACAGCTCGGGGGTGAAGTACGTGGTCACCGGCGTGGTGCTGCTGCTCGCCGCGAGCGTGGACGCGTTCTCCCGCCGGCGTTCCACCGCCACCGGCAACCGCTGACCACCCCGCACCGGAAGCGACGACGGCGATGCGCGCGGGACCGAGCCAGGACGAGATCCGTCGGCAGAACCTGGGCGCGTTGCTGCGGTACGTGCACGTGCACGGGGCCACCACCCGTGCCGAGCTGACCACCACGCTGGGGCTCAACCGCAGCACCATCGGCGCGCTGACCGCCGACCTGGCCGGCGCCGGACTGGTCAGCGAGGGCGCTCCGAAGGAGACCGGCCGGGCCGGGCGACCGTCGCTGGTCGTCCGGCCCGAGTCGGACCGGGTACACGCGTACGCGTACAGCATCGAGGTGGACCGGCTGCGGGCCGCGCGGATCGGTCTCGGCGGTGCGGTGCTCGACCGCCGGGAGCTGGAGCGCCCCCGGGGCCTGACCGCCGCGGAGGCCGCCCCGCTGCTGGCCGGGGCGGTCAAGGAGATGCAGCAGGCCGTGCCGGCGGACGCCGTCTGCGTGGGCGCGGGCGTCGCGGTCTGCGGCATGGTCCGCCGTGACGACGGGTTGGTCCGGCTGGGCCCGACCACCGGGTGGGTGGACGAGCCGATCGGGGCCGCGCTCGGCGCGGAGCTGGGCTGCGAGGTGCCGGTGACGGTCGGCAACGTGGCCGACGTGGCGGCCTTCGCCGAGCACACCCGGGGCGCGGCGGCCGGCTGCGACAACGTCATCTACCTGTACGGGGACGTGGGCGTCGGCGCGGGCATCATCGCCGGCGGACGGCGGCTGACCGGGCACGGCGGCTACGGCGGCGAGGTCGGCCACATGGTGGTCGTCCGGGACGGCGCGCCCTGCGAGTGCGGCTCCCGGGGCTGCTGGGAGACCGAGATCGGCGAGCACGCACTGCTCCGCGCGGCCGGCCGCTCCGACGCCCGCGGCCGCGACGCGCTGCTGGCCGTCTTCGACGCCGCGGACCGCGGCGACCTGCGGGCCCAGACGGCGGTACGCCAGGCCGGCGACTGGCTCGGTTTCGGGGTGGCCAACCTGGTCAACATCTTCAACCCGGAGATGGTCATCTTCGGCGGCGGCATGCGGGACCTCTACCTCGCGGCGGCGGCCCAGGTGCGCAGCCGGCTCAACTCGATCGCCCTGCCGGCCTGCCTGGAACACGTCCGGCTGCGCACTCCCAAGCTCGGCGACGACGCGGCGCTCATCGGCGCCGCCGAGCTGGCCTTCGATCGGCTGCTGGCCGACCCCCTCGACGCCGGCTGAGAGAACCCCCGGGCCTGGTCCACCGGCCGGAACGCCCACGGTCGCCGCCCCCGCTGCCGCCGTCCCCGCAGCCGGCCGCCGTCCCCACGGCCGGCCGCCACCGGCGAGCCGCATGACTCTCGGTAATCAACAGGGCCGCATCCCGCCGGCCACAGACAACCCGCCCCACTCCCTTTGCTCTGCAGCCACGGACGCACCAGTTACCGAGGGTGCCTGGTGCGTCCGTGGCTGCAGAGCAAAGGGAGCGCGGGGAAGGTGGCGGGCTCGGCAGGGAGGGCCAAGAAGTGGCTGGTCAGCGGCCAGGGTGGGCCTGACAGGCTTCTTCCGCAGCCAGCCGACCACTCAGAACAGCCACTCTCCGTGACACCGGCGGCCTCCTGACAGCCTCGTCACGGTGAGTGTCGACGTGCTGGTCCACGCTGCGGTCGGCCGAGTCCCGGCACGCCCCGGCGACCTCGGCCGGGCTACTCGTTGAGCTCCGGCCCCAACAGCCGGATCTCCTCGATGTCGAGGGCCGCCTGCACCTCGCGCAGCACGATGTCGTCGATCTCCTTCGTGTCCCGCAGCCTGGTGATCTCGCGGCGCTTGTGTTCGAGGACGGCGAGCCGCAGCCGCCGGTCGAGGTCCCGGTCCTGCTCCTGGTCCGCCGACCGGTCCGGATCGGTGGACCGGGCGTCGTCGAGGTGCCGTTGGTAGTCCGTCCGGATCCGGTCGACCGCGCCCGGCGCGGCGCCGAGCCGGTCGGCGACCTCGGGCAGCGCCGCCAGCGCGGCCTCGGTGGCCCGCACCCGGGCCAGCCGCACCTCGTCGAGCCGCCGGCTGTCCCCGACCAGCCCCGCCCAGTTGACGACGGCCGGCAGCGTGGTGCCCTGGACCAGCATCGTCAGCAGGATGACCACGGCGGTGGCGAAGATGATCAGGTCACGGTCGTGCACGCGATCGCCGGTGGACGTGGCCACCGGCACCGCGAGGGCGGCCGCGAGGGAGACCGCCCCCCGGAATCCCGCCCACCCCATCGCCGTCCGCACCCGCCAGTTCACCCGCTCGTCCTGCTGCGCCGCCCGGCGGTCGACGAGGAGGAAGGCGAACGCGGCCAGATGGATCCAGACCATCCGGGTCAGCACGACCACGCCCGTCACCACCACCGCGATGACCAGCGCCCGGGCCACCGACAGGCTGGTGACGTCCCGCAGGGCCCGGGGGATCTGCAACCCGAGGAGCACGAACAGGCCGCCGTTGATCAGGAACGTGGCGAGATCCCAGAAGCCGAACGCCAGCACCCGGGAACGGGCCCGGATGACCCGGGGGGCCGCGTACGTCAGCAGCAGGCCCGCGACCACCACCGCCAGGACGCCGCTCGCGTGGACGAGTTCGGCGAGCAGGAACGCCACGAACGGCGTGAGCACGCTCAGCGCGCCCTCGCGCAACGGGTCGTCGAGGCGTCGCCGGATCAGGATCACCGCCCCGCCGACCAGCAGGCCCGCGGCGACACCGCCGGCCGACACGGCGACGAACCGCTCGGTCAGCCCGAGCACCCCCGGCTCGGTGCCGCCGACGATCAGGCCCACCCCGACGGAGAAGAGCACCAGCGCCGTGCCGTCGTTGATCAGGCTCTCCGCGTGCAGGGTGGTCAGGATCCGGCGCGGCATCCGCTTGGCCAGCCCGGCGACGGCCGCGGCATCGGTCGGCGCGAGCACCGCGCCGAGGACCCAGGCCGCGGCAGGGTCGACGCCGAACCGCTGGACGACGAGCGACACCACGACCATCGTGGCCACCACCAGCCCCACCGCGAGCAGCGCGATCGCGAGAAAGTTGGTGCGGATCTCGCGCAGGCTGGTGGTGATGCTCTCCTTGTAGAGGATCGCCGGCAGGAAGAGCAGCAGCACCACCTCGGGTGGCAGCACCACGTGGGACAGCGGCGGCAGGAGCGCGAGCAGCGCGCCCATCGTGATGAGCAGGACCGGGGGCGCCACGCTGTACCGCCCACCGAGGGTGGTGCCGACCAGCACCGTGACGCCCAGCACCACGACCAGTTCGAGACCGCCCACGTCGCACCCCCGTCACCGGCGGGCGCGGTGCCGGGTGCGCACCAGTGGCCTGCCGCCCCACCATCGTGGTACGGCGAACGGACGGGACGCCGTCGAACCCGGAAACAGGTGCCGGCGCGGGGCGCGTCAGGAGCCGGTGCCGTGCCAGGAGCGCCAGAGTGCCGCGTAGGAGCCGCCGGCGGCGACCAGCTCGTCGTGCGAGCCGATCTCGGTGATCCGGCCGTCCTCCACCACCGCGACCCGGTCGGCGTCGTGCGCCGAGAAGAGGCGGTGCGCGATGGCCACCACCGTCCGCCCCGCCAGGACGGCCGCGAGGGACCGCTCCAGGTGCCGGGCGGCGCGGGGGTCGATCAGCGAGGTGGCCTCGTCCAGCACGAGGGTGTGCGGGTCGGCCAGCACCAGCCGGGCCAGCGCGAGCTGCTGCGCCTGCGCGGGCGACAGCGGGTGCCCGCCGGCGCCGACGGCCGTGTCCAGCCCGCCGGGCAGCGCGTCGGCCCAGTCCAGCGCGTCGACGGCCGCCAGCGCCGACCGGACGGCCGTCTCGTCGGCGCCGGGCCGCACCATCGCCACGTTCTCCCGCAGCGTGCCGATGAAGACGTGGTGCTCCTGGGTGACCAGCGCGACGTGCGTCCGCAGCTCGGCCAGGGGCAGTTCGTCGAGCCGCCGCCCGGCCACGGTGACCGAGCCCGAGCGGGGCGCGTGCACCCCGGCGAGCAGCCGGCCGAGGGTGGACTTGCCGGCGCCCGACGGGCCGACCATGGCCAGCTTCTCCCCCGGCTCCGGCACCAGGGTCACCCCGTGCAGCACGTCCCGCCCCTCCCGGTACGCGTACCGGACGTCGCGGGCGGCCACCCGCCGGTCCCCGGTCCGCACCGGGGAGCCGGTCCCGGCCGGTGCGGACGCCCCGGCCCCGGTCGCGGTACCGGCCGGCGGGTCGGCGTCGGCCACCCCGAGCAGGCGGGCCATCGAGGCGCCGCCGACCTGCAACTCGTCCAGCCAGGAGAGCAGCCGGTCGACCGGGTCGACCAGTTGCTGCACGTAGAGCGTGGCGGCGGTGACCTCGCCGAGGCTCACCCAGCCCTCCAGGTAGAACCAGCCGCCGACGAGCAGCGTCGCGACCACCGGCAACACGTAGCCGATCTCGGCCACGGGGAAGAACACCGTGCGCAGCCGCAGGGTGTAGCGCTCGGCCGCGTACGACCGGCGGATGTCGGCGTCGACGCGGGCCCGGCGGCGCGCCTGCTGCCGCAGCGCCTCGGTGGTCCGCGAGCCCTCGACGGTCTCGCTGATCCCGTCGGTGATGTCGGAGTAGGCGGCGTTCTCCCGCAGGTAGCCGGCCGGGGCGCGGCGCAGGTACCAGCGGGTGCCGGCCCACAGCAGCGGCACCGCCACCAGGCAGGGCACCGCCAGCAGCGGGTCGACCAGCAGCAGCGCGGCGACGACGAAGCAGCCGGTCACGACGGCGATCAGCGTCTCCGGCACCGCGAACCGGACCGTCCGGGACAGCGCGGAGACGTCCCGCGACGTCCGGGTGAGCAGGTCGCCCGTGCCGGCCCGTTCCACGGTGGCCAGCGGCAACGCCAGGATCCGGTCGACGAAGTCCTCACGCAGCTCCGCCAGCACGCGCTCGCCGAGCCGGGCCGAGGCCAGGTGGGCGAACCGCACCAGCACCGACTGGGCCAGCACGAACCCGCCGATCAGCAGGGCGATCCGGTCGACGGTGACGCCACTCGTACCCCGGGAGATCCCCTCCACCAGGTCGCCGAGCAGCCGCGGCGCGACCAGGCCGGCCGCGGCGGCGAGGGCGTGCAGTCCCAGCGCGACGCCGAGCGCCCTCGGATGCCGGCGGACCAGCGTGCGGGCGTAGCGGCGGACCTGGCGCGCGTCGGCGACCGGTAGCGCGGCGGCCATCAGTCCTCCCCCCGGCTGACCGTCGCGAGGTAGCGCGCCTCGCCGTCGAGCAGTGCGGTGTGCGATCCCTCGGCCACCACCTTGCCGTCCTCCACGAAGATCACGTGATCGGCACGGTGCAGCACGAGCGGGCTGGTGGTGCAGACCAGGGTGGTGCGGCCCGTGCGGGCCGCGCCGAGCCGGTCGGCGATCCGGGCCTCGGTGTGCGCGTCGACCGCGCTGGTCGGCTCGACCAGCAGCAGGGTCTCGGGATCGGCGACCAGCGCCCGGGCCAACCGCAGCCGCTGCTGCTGGCCGCCGGAGAACTCCCGTCCGCGCTCGGCGACCGCGCTGTCCAGGCCGGCGGGCAGGGCCTCGACGACGTCCGTCGCGCTCGCCACCGTCAGCGCCGCGGCGACCGCCGCCTCGTCGGCCCGGTCGTGCGGGTCCAGCTCGGCGCGGAGCGGGCCGGTGAACAGGTGCGCGTCGTTGTCGGCCACCAGGATCCGCTCCCGCACCGTCGCCAGCGCCACGTCGCGCAGCGGTACGCCGTGCAGCGTCGCGTCCGAGTCGGCGTACCGGCCGAGGCGGTCCACGATCGCCGCCGCGTCCTCGGGCGCGGTCGCGGCGAGCGCGGTGAACCGGCCCGGTGGCACCGTCACGCCGGACGCCGGATCGGCCAGCTCGCCGGGGCCGTCCGGCAGGGTGACCGGGCGGGCCGGGTCGCCCAGCTCCGGGGCGAGCCGCAGCAGCCGCACCACGCGCCGGGCGGCGACGTGCCCCCGGGTGAGCTTGTCGACCGCCTCGGTGAGCTGCCGCAACGGGCTGACCAGGAACGCGGTGTAGCCGTAGAACGCGACGAGCTGCCCGGCGCTGATCTCGCCGCGCAGCGCGAACTTCGCCCCGAGCCAGGTCACCAGCACCAGGAACGCGCCCGGGAGCAGCACCTGGGCCGCCTCCAGCAGCGACTCGATCCGGGCCACCCGCAGGCCGTCGGCGCGCAGCGCCTGCGACCGTGCCCGGTAGCGGGCGGAGAGCACCGGCTCGCCGCCGACGCCCCGCAGCACCCGCAGCCCGGAGACGATGTCGCCGGCCCGGGACGTCAGCGCCCCCTCCGAGTCCCGGTACGCCTGCTGCTGCCGGTGCAGCGGCCGGATGAGCAGCCCCACCACCGCCATCAGCAGCGGCACGCCGAGCACCACGACCAGCCCGAGCGGGACGGAGGCACCGAGCAGGATCACCCCCACGGTCACGATGGCGACGATCGCGCCGGCGCCCCGGGCGGTGATGTCGATCGCCGCACCGATCTGGCTGATGTCGGCCGTGCCGATGCTCACCACCTCGCCGGCGGACACCCGGCGGGGCAACGCGGCGCCGAGCCGGTTGGCCGCCTGCACGGTCAGCTGCACCGTCCGGTACGCCCCACCGAGGAAGTTGTGCACCGCGCAGCGGTGTCGCAGGATCCCCGCGACCGCCTGGAACACGCCCAGGCCCAGCAGCACCAGCCCCCAGGTGAGCAGCGCGTCCTCGTCCCGTCGGGTGAGCCCGTCGACGGCCCGCCCGACGGCCGCCGGCATCAGCGCCTGGGCGACCATCCAGAGCACGCCGAGCAGGATGGCGACGGTGAGCAGCACCTTGTGCCGCCAGGCCAGCCACACCAGGTAGCGGGTCGCCGAGCGGGTGTCGGGTACGCCGGGGTCCCCGGCCGGTGAGAAACGCATGGCCCACCGACGCTAGGTGGCGGCCCGACCGGCCCGCCAACCATTTACCGCGGCGAGGTGCCCCAGCTCACGCCGGTCTCCCGGCGCTCTGCCCGGCGGCGCGTCGGGTAGCCGCCCGCCGTGCGTCGCCCGGCCCGCCTCAGCGGTCGACCTGGGTGAAGTCCCAGGAGTGCGGCGGGCGGGCCAGCAGCGTCGCCGGCGGTTCCGGCAGGGGACGTGGGTTGCTGCGCCACTTGGAGACGACCACCACCCGGTGGTCGGTGGAGGAGAACACCTCGCTGGACAGGTGCATCGGGTCGTGCTCGAACTCCGGCAGCGCGGTGTCGCACACCCAGGTGATCAGGTCCGCGACGCCGTACGGCTCCGCCCGGGCCTCCCACATCCGCACGATCACGTCAGCCATCCTCGGGGTTCAGACGCTGACTGTCGTCAGCGGCATGGCGGAGTCGGCGGGCAGGTCCAGCCGGCTCGGCGCGACACCCGAGGCGACCAGGTGCGAGCCGAGGGCGGCGACCATCGCGCCGTTGTCCGTGCAGAGGCCGGGACGGGGCACCCGGACCCGGATGCCGTGCGCGGCGGCACGGTCCTCGGCCATCGCCCGCAGCCGGGAGTTGGCCGCCACGCCCCCGCCGATCACCAGCGTCTCGATGCCGCTGGCCCGGCAGGCGTCCAGCGCCTTGCGTACCAGCACGTCGCAGACCGCCTCCTGGAAGGAGGCGGCCACGTCGGCGACCGGCACCGGTTCGCCGTTCCGCTGCCGCGCCTCGACCCAGCGGGCCACCGCCGTCTTCAGCCCGGAGAAGGAGAAGTCGTAGCGGTGGGCGGCGAGGTCCTTGGCGGCGGTCAGGCCGCGTGGAAAGCCGATGGCGGCGGGGTCGCCGGCCCGGGCCTCCCGGTCGACGTACGGGCCGCCGGGGAACGGCAGCCCGAGCAGCCGGGCCACCTTGTCGAACGCCTCGCCGGCCGCGTCGTCGATGGTGGCGCCGAGCGGGGTGACGCCCCGGGCCAGGTCGTCGACGAGGAGCAGGGACGAGTGCCCGCCGGAGACCAGCAGGGCGATCGCCGGCTCGGGCAGCGGGCCGTGTTCCAGGGTGTCCACGGCGACGTGCGCCGCCAGGTGGTTGACGCCGTAGACCGGCTTCTCGGCGGCGAGCGCGTAGCCCTTCGCGGCGGCCACCCCGACCAGCAGCGCGCCGGCCAGCCCCGGGCCGGAGGTGACCGCGATCGCGTCGATGTCGGCGAGCGTCACCCCCGCCTGCTTCAACGCCCGGTCCATGGTCGGCACGATGGCCTCCAGGTGGGCCCGGCTGGCCACCTCGGGCACCACGCCACCGAACCGGGCGTGCTGTTCGACGCTGGAGGCGAGCGCGTCGGCCAGCAGGGTGTGCCCGCGCACGATACCGACCCCGGTCTCGTCGCAGGAGGTCTCGATGCCGAGGACCAAAGGTTCGTCAGCCATCGCTCACATCCTGGGTGCGCCGCATGACCAGCGCGTCGGTGTTGCTCGGTTGGTAGTAGCCACGCCGTACGCCGATCGGTTCGAAGTCGTACGTCGCGTAGAGCTTCTGGGCGGGGGCGTTGTCCGCCGCGACCTCCAGCAGGGTGCTGCGGGCGCCGAGCCGGGCCGCCTCGGTGAGCAACGCCTCCAGCAGCAGGCGGCCGACGCCGCGCCGCTGGGCGTCCCGGCGCACCGCGACGTTCTGCACCCACGCCTCGTCGGGCGGGGCGGTGGCGAGCCCGGCGTAGCCGAGCACCGTGCCGTCGTCGTCGGTGGCGACCACGTAGAAGTGCCCGTTGGCCAGCTCGTTCCAGAACATGGCCGCCGACCACTGCTCGGCGCCGAACAGGTCCGCCTCGATGGGCAGCACCTCGTCGACATGCCACCACCGGAACCGTTCCAGCCGCAACCTCATGGCAGGACCGGCTTGCGGGCGGTCGCCGCGACCGCGTCGGGGCGGCGCAGGTAGAGCGGGGTGAGTACCTCGCCGGGGGCGCCGGCCCGGATCCGCTCGGCGGCCAGGGCCGCGAGCACGCCCGGATCCGGGTAGCGCGGCTCGGCCCGCACGGGCAGGCCGAGCGCGTCCGCGTACCGGTGCGCGCCGTCGCCGACCGCGACGGTGACGGCCAGGCCGCGGGCCCGCTCGGCGGCGACCGCCGGCGCGGACACCTCCGGCCCGACGATCCGCTGGCCCGCGCCGTCGTAGACCGCCCAGTAGATCTCCCGGCGGCGCGCGTCGCTCGCCGCCAGCACCGGCTCGCCGGCGGCTGCCGGGTGGCCGATGGCGTCCAGCGAGCAGACGCCGTACGTCGGGACGCCCAGCACCTGGCCCATGGTGGCGGCCGTGACCAGCCCCACCCGCAGCCCGGTGAACGGGCCGGGGCCGAGGCCGGAGACGATCGCGCCCAGGTCGGCCGGGCGGGCGTCGGTGTCGGCGAGCACGGCGTCGACCTGCGGGGCGAGCAGCTCGCCGTGGGCGCGGGCGTCGACGGTGCAGCGCCTCGACCGGATCGCCACGCCGTCCGCCGTGACCTCCGCCAGCGCGGCGGTCACCGCGGGGGTCGAGCTGTCCACCACCAGTACGAGCACGGTAAGCCAGCCTAGCCGTCCCGCCGTCACCCCCGGTGACACCCCGTGCCACGCCGGGCCCACGGGTGCGGATCAGCTCGGGGTGCGGAACTTCCGCAGGAAGCCGGGCAGCAGCCACGGGCGTCGTCCGCTGACGCGCACCTTCCCGGTGAGCACCGCCCGGGTGCGGCTGACCCGGCCGAACATCACCAGGTTGAGCGTGCCGGGGTGGTGGTCGACGATCCGGGCGTCGGGCCGGGCGCCGGGGTCGGCGAACGTCATCCGCCCCCGGTGCAGGAGGAGCCGGACGGGGGCCGCGTACGCCGAGCCGAACTCGACCACGACGGGGCGCTCGCTCGGCGGCGCGCCGCCGTCGATCAGCCGCCCGTAGCCGTGCCGGACCACCCCGGCCAGGAACAGCTCCATGAACAGCGCGGCGTCGCGGCCCGGGATCGGCCACGGGCGCCCGGTGGCGCGGGCGACGTCGCGACCGTGGATGAGCAGCTCGTTGACCAGGTGCGCGCAGAGGCCGGCGAGGGGCACCCGGGCCCCGCCGAGCCAGGGCACCGTCTCGTCGGGGCGCCGGTGCTCGCAGGCGGCCAGGAGCTGCCCGACGTCGGCCCGCAACCGGTCGGCCAGGGCCTGCGGCTCCCGCTCGGTGAGGTGCCGGAGCAGCACGTCGTTGAAGTCCGCCACGGTGTCGACGGTGACGTCGGGGAGCTGCGGGTGCAGACCCGGCACCGGCAGGGGCGGGTGCTCCGGGTCCACGAGGCACACGTAGTACCAGGCGAGGGAGCCCACGTGGGCCAGCGTGTCGGCCACCGACCAGTGGGCGGTGGCCATCGCCTCGGGCGGGGTGGCGCGGACCAGGTCGAGGAAGCGGCCCGTCTGGTCCGCCAGCGCCGTCCGCGCCACCCGCCACCGCTCTTCGCTGACCGTCGCCGCCATCGCCGCCTCCCGGCTCGCCGACCGCTCGACGCACAGGCTACAACGGACGGTCAGCGCGTCGTGACCGCGAAAGTGCGGAGCTGTCAGCCCGCCGTGCGCTCCCAGTCGACGGTGGGCAGGCCGGCGTCGGCGAGCGCCTTGTTGGCCGCGCTGAACGGGCGGCTGCCCAGGAAGCCGCGGGGGTTCATCGGGCTCGGGTGCCCCGCCTCCAGCACCACGTGCCGCGGGTTGGTGACCAGGGCGGCCTTCTTCCGCGCGTAGCCGCCCCAGAGCAGGAAGACCACCCGGGAGTCCAGCGCGTCGAGCGCCCGGATGGTGGCGTCGGTGAACTCCTCCCAGCCACGGTTGGCGTGCGAGCCGGGCGTCGCCTCGCGGACGGTGAGCACGGCGTTGAGCAGCAGCACGCCCTGGGCCGCCCAGCCGCTGAGGTTGCCGCCGCGCGGCTTGGCCACGCCGAGGTCCTCGCCCAACTCCTTGAAGACGTTGCGCAACGACGGCGGCACGCTCACGCCCTCCCGCACGCTGAAGCTGAGCCCGTGCGCCTGCCCCGCCTTGTGGTAGGGGTCCTGGCCGAGGATCAGCACCCGGCAGTCGGCCGGCGCGCAGAGCCGGTAGGCCGAGAAGAGATCCTCGACCGGCGGGAAGACGGTGCGGGTCGAATACTCCCCCGCGACGAACGCGGCCAGCTCGGCGGTGCGGGCCGGGTCGAGGTGCGGGTTGAGCACGGCACGCCATTCCTCCGGCAGCAGTGCCAGCAGGTCCAGGGTGGGGGCGTCGTCGGGCATCGGCAACCTTTCGTAGTCGATCGCCACCTTCCTACCAGTCGCGACCGACAGCGGATGACACCGACCTCGGCGGCGGGAGTCCATCGTGGAGCGCTCCCAAAAGTTACCGTAGCGTAACTTACTGGCGAGTTACGCCCACGCGCGGGCGCTGCTAGCTTGCATTCACCTCCATCCATGCACACGAGGAGTGTTCTGTGAGCCGCAGGATTCCCCGTTCCCGTCCCGTCCCCGGCACCGCGCACCGGGTGCCTTCCGCCAACCGCCGGCAACGGCCCGCCAGCGTGCGGGTGCTGGCCGTCGCGGTGGCAGCCGCCGCCTGTCTGGGCGTGTCCGGCGCACCCGCCTCCGCCGCCGAGGCGGAACCCGTGGTGTCCCGCGGAGTGACCATTCCCGCCTTCTACCACCCACCCGCCGAGTTGCCCGCCGCCAACGGCACGCTGATCCGCCACGAGCCCCTGCCGCTCGGCCTGAGCATCCCGGGGCTGGACGGCCGCCCGATGCCGGGCACGGCGACCCGGCTGATGTACAGGTCCACCGACTCCAACGGCCAGCCCGTCGGGGTGACCGGCGCCTACATCGAGCCGTGGGCGGCGTGGCGGGGCACCGGCCCGCGCCCGCTGGTGGCCGTCGCCTCCGGGACCATGGGGCAGGGCGACCAGTGCGCGCCCTCGATGGCGCTGCAGTTTCCGCTGACCCTGCGCGGCGACACCGTCTCGGTCGGCTACGAGGCCCTGGCCATCTACCGCATCCTCGCCACCGGCTCGGCCGTCGTCGTCACCGACTACGTCGGCCTGGGCGCGACCGACCGGCTGCACACCTACGTCAACCGCCTCGACCAGGGCCACGCCCTGCTGGACGCGGCCCGCGCCGCGCGGGCCGTGCCGGGAGCGACGGTCACCCCTGACTCGCGCGTCGGCCTGTACGGCTACAGCCAGGGCGGTGGCGCCAGCGCCGCCGCCGCGGAACTACAGCCGGGCTACGCACCGGAGGTGCCCCTGGCCGGCACCTACGTCGGCGCGCCGCCGGCCGACCTGACCTCGGTCATCAAGGGCATCGACGGCAGCGCCCTGGCGGGTGCGCTGGGCTGGTCGATGAACGGCTTCGCCCAGTCCGACCCGGCTCTGCGCGAGGTCGTCGAGACGAACATCAACCCCACCGGCCGGGCGGCGTTGAAGGACATGTCGACCATGTGCGTCGGCGACGTGCTCTTCAGCTACGGCTTCGCCAACAGCACCAGGTGGACCAACAGCGGCCGGTCTCTCGGCGACATCATCGCGGCCTCCCCCGAGGCGAAGGCGGCCCTCGACCGGCAGCGCATCGGCAACCTCAAGCCCGCCGGCCCGGTACGCCTGGCGACCGGCGTCCACGACGACATCGTCCCGCACCGGCAGGCCCGCCAACTGGCCGTGGACTGGTGCCGCAAGGGCGGCAACGTCACCTACGAGGCCGTCAGCCTGCCGAACCTCGGGGACAAGATCCTCACCAACCACCTGGTCCCGCTCATCACCGACCAGGGCGACGCCGTGTCCTGGCTGACGGACCGGCTCGCGGGCCGGACCGCCGGCTCCAACTGCTGGACGATGCCGCTCCAGCCCTAGCCGCCGCCCGACACTCCGCGCCGCGCGACCCCGGTCACGAGGCGCGGAGCCGGCGGACCGGCGCCGCCCGGTTCAGCGCAGTGCCGTCAGTCGCCGTGCCCAGTCGCCGCCGACCGGCTCCAGCTCGACCACCCGGGTGTCGTCGTCGCGCCGGTCGATGCGTACCCGCAGGTGGGCGTCGACCAACTGCTCGACCAGGCCCTCGCCCCACTCCACCACGGTCACCGAGTCGTCCACCGAGGCGTCCAGGTCGAGGTCGTCGATCTCGGCGCGCGGGTCGGCCGCGTCCCCCAGCCGGTACGCGTCGGCGTGCACCAGCGCCACCGTGCCGCCGCGCGCCGGGTCCGGCCGGTGCACCCGGGCGATCACGAAGGTGGGCGAGGTGATGTCGCCGAGCACCCCGAGCCCGGCCCCGACGCCCTGGGTCAGCGCGGTCTTGCCCGCGCCGAGCGGCCCGGTCAGCAGCAGCAGGTCGCCGGCGCGCAGCAGCCCGGCCAGCCGCCGCCCGAACTCGTGGGTGTCGTCGACCGTCGGCAGCTTCACCACGTGGCTCACGACGCCTCGTTCTCCTGGCTCACAGCGCCTCCAGGAACCGGATGAGCGCCTCGTTGACCTCGTCGGCGTGCTCCAGCATCACCACGTGCCCGCTGTCGGAGATCTTGACGAACTCGGCGTGCGGCAGCCGCCGGACGATCTCCTCGGAGTGCGTCACCGGGGTGATCATGTCCTTGTCGCCGACCACGACCAGCACGGGAGTGTCCGCCAGCGCGGCGAGCGCCGGGAACCGGGAGTGTGTCGCCAGGGTCCGCAGGTAGCGGGTCACCGTGTCGGCGGAGGTGCGCGAGTTCATCGTCTCGACGTACGACACCAGCGCCGGGCTGGGGTGGCGGGTGCCGAAGCCGTACTTGCGGGTGAGCAGCCAGGCCACGTTTGTGGTGGACCTGCGGGCCCGGTCGATCACCGGGCCGCCGTAGCGGGTGACGTTGCCGACCATGTAGAGCACCGGCGTGCCGACGCGGCCCAGCATGGCCGGCGCCACCAGCTTCGTCTCGGCGAGCAGGCCGCCCGAGGTCGCCATCAGCACGGTGCCCACGACCCGGTCGCCGAACAGCTCTGGAAACAGCTCGGCGAAGGCCATGATGGTCATCCCGCCCATCGAGTGCCCGACGAGCACGAGCGGCCCCTCCGGCGCGGCCCGGTCGATCACCTCGCGCAGCGTCCGGCCGAGCGCGGTGAGGTCGTACTCGCCGGTCTCCAGCCGCCCGGACCGGCCGTGCCCGGGCTGGTCGTACGCGACGATCCGGTGCTCGCCCCGCTCGGCGAGCAGCTTGCGCTGGAAGTGGAAGGTGCCCATGTCCAGGCAGAAGCCGTGCACCAGCACCACGGTGGGTGCACCGGGGCGGGGGCGGGTCGGCTCCACCACCTCGACGTGGATGTCGGTGCCGTCGGGCATCTCCAGCCGGAACGACTCGTCGTACCGCTGCTCGTCGAAGACCTCCCCGGCGTACCGGTCGGTGGGGTCGGACTTGAGCTTGCGGATCAGCGCCCGCTCGGTGGCGACGCCGGCCGCGAGCCCGGCGGCGGCCACCCCCACCGCGGCCAGCGCGCCGACGGCGGCCCTGGCGGGCCCGGACCGGGGCAGCGGAATCCGGGAACGGGACGTCACGGACGCTCGCCGTCGTAGACGCGCGGCACCCTGGTGCTGCCGAACCGGGTGACGATCTCGTAGTTGATGGTGCCGGCCGCCTCGGCCCAGTCGTCGGCGGTCGGCTCGCCGTCGACGCCACTGCCGAACAGGGTGACCACGTCCCCGGCGGCCACCGGGTCGTCGCCGCAGTCGAGCACGAACTGGTCCATGCAGACCCGGCCCGAGATCGTCCGGCGTTTGCCGCCGAGCTGCACCGGGCCGCTGTTCGAGGCGTGCCGGGGCACCCCGTCGGCGTAGCCGAGCGGCACGACCGCGAGGTTGGCCTCCTGCTCGGTGGTGTAGGTGTGCGCGTACGACACACCGACGCCGGCGGGAACGCGTTTGGTGAGCATCACCTTCGCCCGGGCGGTCATCGCCGGGCGCAGCCCGTGCCGCTCGCCGACCACCGGGGAGAGCCCGTAGATGGCCAGCCCCGGCCGGACCAGGTCGAAGTGGGTGTCCGGCCGGGTCAGCGTGGCGGCCGAGTTGGCCAGGTGCCGGTAGCGGGGCCGCAGGCCGGCCCGCTCGACCATGCCCAGGCCCTCGTGGAAGACGGCGATCTGGCGGTCGATGGTCGGGTGGCCGGGCGAGTCCGCGTAGACGAAGTGGCTCCACACCCCGGTCACCTCGACCAGGCCGTCGGCCTGTGCCTTGGCGGCGGCGTCGAGCAGGGCGGGCCAGTCGGCGACGGTCGCGCCGCCCCGGGCGAGCCCGGTGTCGATCTTGAGATGGACGCTGGCCGGCCGGCCGGCGGCGCGGGCCGCCTCGACCATCTCGTCGAGCTGGGGCAGGCTGGCGACGCCGAGGTCCACCCCGGCGGCGACGCCCTCGTGCAACGGCAGCCCGGGCGCGAGCAGCCAGGCCAGCACCGGCGCGGTGAGCCCGGCCCGGCGCAGCGTCAGCGCCTCGTCCAGCGTGCAGACCCCCAGCCAGTCCGCTCCGGCGTCGAGCGCCGCCCGGGCGGCCGGGATCATGCCGTGGCCGTAGCCGTCGCCCTTCACCACGGCCATCAGCTCGGCGGTGGTGCCGGCCCGGAGCCGGCTCACGTTCTCACGGATCGCGTCCAGGTCCACGCGTACTTCGGCCTGCCACATGCCCCCAGCCTACTTTCCGCGCCCGCCGCCACGCCCGGGGCCGGCCCGGACAGCCCTGCCGGATCGCCCCGGGGCGGACCCGGACGACAGGGCCGAAGCCGGCACGGACGGGCACAGCCCGACGTCAGCCGAGGCGGGCGACGACCGGGCGGAGTGCCTCGGCCACGTCGGGTGCCGTGACCGGCCCGCCCCGGGCGGCCTCGCGGCCGGCCAGCCCGTGCAGGTACGCGGCGGCAGCCGCCGCCCGCTCCGGGGGCAGCCCGGCCGCGAGCAGCGAACCGAGCAACCCGGCCAGCACGTCGCCGGTGCCCCCGGTGGCCAGCGCGGGGGTGCCGGTCGGGTTGACGTACGCCCGGCCGTCCGGCGTGCCGATCACCGTACGGTCGCCCTTGAGCAGCACCACCGCGTTCATCCAGGCGGCCAGCCGCAGCGCGGCGCCCACCCGGTCGGCCCCCGGTTCCTCCCCGCAGAGCCGGGCGAACTCCCGGTCGTGCGGGGTGACCACGATCGGGGCGTCCCGCGTGCGCAGCCGCTCGGCGAGCGAGCCGTCGACCAGCAGGGTCAACGCGTCCGCGTCGAGCACCACCGGCACGGGTGCGGCGAGCACCGCCCGCAGCTCCCCGGCCGCGTCCGCGCCGGTGCCCAGGCCGGAGCCGCAGACCCACGCCTGCACCCGGCCGGCGTCGGCCACCCGACCGGTCGCGATCACCGACGGATAGCGGCGCAACACGTCGGGCCGGGCCGAGCCGGCGTACCGGACCAGGCCGGTCGGGCCGGCCAGCGCCCCGGCGACGGAGAGCACGGCCGCGCCGGGGTAGGTCGCGGACCCGGTCGCGAGGCCCACCACGCCCCGGGTGTACTTCTCCGAGGCCGGGCCGAGCCGGGGCCACCAGTCGGCGACGTCCGACCACTCGGTCACGCCCAGCGCCGGGCTGCCCCGCAGCCACGGTTCCAATCCGATGTCGACCAGTTCCACGTGGCCGGCGAGCGCGGCCGCCGGGCCGACCACCAGCGCGGGCTTGAGCGCGCCGAACGCCACCGTCACGTCGGCCCGCACCGCGCTCGGCCGCCCGGAGGCGGTCAACGGCACGTCCCCGGTGTCGACCGAGACCCCGCTGGGCACGTCCACCGCGACCACCGTGGCCGGGGCGCCGTCGCGCCCGTGGTGCCGCACGAGGCTGGCGGCGAGCTGGTCGGCGGTGTCCCGCAGCCCGCCGCGCCCGCCGATCCCGACGATGCCGTCCAGCACCAGGTCGACCGTCGCCGGTGGCCGGTCGACGATCCGCCCGCCGGCGGCCCGCAGCGCGGCCAACCCCTCCGCGTGCGCCCGGCCGGGGCTCAGCAGCAGCGCCGACACGGCCGCTCCCCGGCGGGCCAGGTGCGCGCCGGCCAGGAGCGTGTCGCCGCCGTTGTCACCGGTTCCGACCAGCAGCAGCACCCGCCCGGCGTAGACCCCGCCCCGGTCGGCGAGCAGCAGCGCGCAGCGGCGGGCCAGCCCGGCGGCCGCCCGCCTCATCAGCGTCCCGGACGGGAGCGTGGCCATCAGGCCCGCCTCCGCCGCGCGTACGTCCGCGACCCGCCACACCGGTCTCATGCCACCCCGTCCCGTCCGTCTCCCGACGCGCCGAAGACCCGGCGCGTGATCATCCTTCCGCGACCACCATCGCCGAGGCGATCCCGCCGTCGTGGGACAACGACAGATGCCAGCGGTCGATCCCGCGCTCGACGGCCGCCGCCGCGACCGAACCGGAGACGGTCAGCCAGGGACGGCCGTGCGGGTCCGGCACGATCTCGCAGTCGTGCCAACTCAGCCCGGCCGGGGCGCCGAGCGCCTTGGCCACCGCCTCCTTGGCCGCGAACCGGGCCGCCAGCGACTCCGGCGAGCGCGGGTTGCCGGCGCGGGTGAACCGTTCCGCCTCCGTGAAGAGCCGGTCGGCGAGCAGCGGCGTCCGTTCCAGCGCCCGGCCGAACCGGTCGACCAGGACGACGTCGATGCCGACAGCGACGATCACGGGCCCACCCTACCGGCGCGGGGGGCGGCACATTAGCCGTCGACACCGGGCGGGGCAACGCCTGTGGACAACCGGGGCGTACCCCGGGCGGGGCGTCGTCCACAGGCCGCGCACGCGGGTTCCGACGACGCCTAGCGTCGCGGCCGTCGAAGTTTCCGCGAAGCGGGGGGAGTCGAGGATGACCGAGGAGCCGTTGACCGTACGGCCCGACGCGCTGCGCCGGGGCGCGAGCGGGCTCGACGACGACGCGTACCGGCTGGGGCACGGCCTGCTCGGCGTGCCGGGGCTGGTGCTGCCCGCACCGGAGTGGTCGGCCGCGGCGGCCCTCGCCGGTCTGGAGTCGGCCGTGCACGCCTGGTTGGGCGGCCTCGGCGCCCGGGTGGCCGGGACGGCCGGGGCGGTCCGGGCGGCCGCCGGGGCCTACGAGGCGGCGGACGACCGGGCGGCCGGCCGGCTCGCCGCCCTGCCCCGGTGACCGCGCCGGCACCACCGGCGGTGGGCGGGGGCACCCCGGTCGGGCGGCCGGCGCACCCGGCCGACCGGGCGACGGATGTCGGTTACCGACAGCTCTGGGCGGCCGATCCCGGGGCGTGGCGGGCCGCCGGGTCGGCCTGGTGCGGGCTGTCCGAGCCGGTGGCGCGCCGGGCCGGCGAGCTGGCCGCCGACGCGGCCGTGCTGCGGGCCGGTTGGTCGGGCGGAGCGGCCGACGCCGCTGGGGCCCGCCTAGCGGCGCTGCGCACCGAGCTGATGACGGTCCGCCCCGCGCTGGTCGAGGCCGACCAGGTGCTCGCCGAGTTCGCCGGCCGGCTCGGCGTGGCCAGGGCCCGGCTCGCCGCCGCGGTGACCCACGCGGGCGCGGCCGGGCTGCGGGTCGACCGGCAGGGGCGGGTCACCGCCGACCCCGCCCGCGCGCCGGCAACCGCCCGGTCCGGGGCGGTCGTGGCCGAGGCGGGTGCGGCGATCCGGGCCGCGCTGGAGCTGGCCGGGGCGGCCGACCCGAGATCGAGTGCGCCCGGCTGCTGATCTACGACACCGCCGCCAAGGTCGACCGGTCCCCGGACACGGTGCTGCCCCGGGAGAGTTCGATGGCC
>NZ_JBEYVB010000059.1:0-27097 GCF_040643815.1 Micromonospora sp. NPDC047074 | reverse complement strand
CCGACCCGGGGGGCCGCAGGGGCGGCGGCATCGGGGCGGCCGGCCTCCGCCAGCTCCAGGCGGGCCTGGCTGTGCCGGGGGGCCGACCGACGCGGTTCTGGACGGTCGGCTCAGGCGATCTTGCGCTGAGCGGGGACGGTCGACCGGTGCGGCTGGCCCAGGCGGGCCTCCAGCCGGGCCACGTCGACGCGGCTGTGGCGGCGGTCGGCCAGGTCCTCCCAGCCGACGGCGAGCAGCCGCAGCCGCTCCGACTCACTGAAGCCGCCCCACACGCCGTACGGCTCGCGGACGGCGAGGGCGTGTGCGGCGCACTCGGCCCGGACGGGGCAGGCCCGGCAGACGGACTTGGCGCCGGACTCCCGCCGCAGGCGTGACGAGCCGCGCTCGCCGTCCGGGTGGAAGAACTGGGCGCTGTCCCGCCCCCGGCAGGCACCGAGCCGCTGCCAGTCCCAGAGGTCGACGATGGGTCCGGGCAGTCTGCGTACGTTCGACATCAGCACCCCTCCTCCCGCGCGGCACCGCGCAGATCCATGTGAATCGGCGTCCGGGCGACGGTCCGCGCAGGCGCGCCGTTTCCGGCCTGAACACCTCCTACCCGGGCCGTCGCCGGCTCACACACCTGTGATCGAAAACTTCCGGCAACTAGCGGTATATGCCCCACTTGTCGGAAAAGTTCGAAGGATTGCCCGGAACCCCCTCGCGACCCGACCCGGTCATGGTCTGCTCGTGGACGGAGAGGAGACCACTGTGCGTACGGTTCTCGTGTGCGTTCGGACACCGCTCGCGGCGCAGCATCTGGCATCCGCGGCGGCCCGGCTCGGCTTGTCCGCCGTGGTGCGGACGGCCGTCTCCGATCCCGAGGTGATGTTGCGTCTGGCGGAGCGGCCGGCCGACGTGGTGCTGGCGGACACCGCGCTCACCCGGCCGGACAGCGCCGGCTTCGTCCGCCGGGTGCTCGCCCGCGCGCCGCAGGCCTCCGTGCTGCTGCTCGGCACCGAGGAGTCGGAGGCGGCCGCCGCCACCATCAGCGCGGGTGCCCGGGGCCTCATCCAGGGCGTCGACCAGGATCTGACCAGCGCGGTGGCGAAGGCGCTGCTGCTGCTCTCCGGGCCCGGCCGGGCGGCCCAGCGGCGGGTGGCCGACCCCGCCCGGGACACCGCGGCCGTCGGTGGCCCGGCCCGCACCACCCCCGGCGGCCGGCCACCGGGCGAACAGGGTTCCACCTGGTCGGCGACGTCCGCCGACGGGACGGCCGGCGCCCCCACGGTGGTGCCGGCGCAGCGCGGTGACGACCCGGCCGAGCCCGCCGACGAACCGGCGGAGGCCGCGCCCCCCGGGCGGCGGGGCGGGTCCGGCGCGCGCACCGGCCGGTCCGCCATCGGGCTCACCGAACGGGAACTCCAGGTGCTGCTGGGCATGGCGGAGGGCAAGAGCAACGCCGAGATCGGCCGGGAGCTGTTCGTCTCGGAGGACACGGTGAAGACCCACGCCCGGCGGCTGTTCCGCAAGCTCGGCGCCCGCGACCGCGCACACGCGGTGGCGGCCGGCTTCCGCGCCGGCCTGGTGGCCTGAACCGCAGGCTTCGACGACTCGCCCGTGGGTCGCGCGCCCTGAACCGACTGCGACCGGCGTCAGCGGGCGGAGCCGGGCTCCTCGGCGGCGCCCTCGTCGGTGCCCTCGGTCAGGGTGTCGTGCACCCCGTCGGCGTAGCCCCGCGCGTAGTCCCAGGTGACGTAGTGGTCCGGGTCGGGATCGTAGGCCGGCTCGTGCACCCGGGGGCGGCCCGAGCTGAGCAGGTGCCGCAGGTTGCCCCGCAGCAGGTCCCAGTCGAAGTAGTGTGGCTCCCGGCAGTCCTCGCACTCGATGACCAGCCCGCGCACCCCGATCGGCGCCAGCAGCGCCTGGTAGATCTCCAGGTCGGCGAGATCCTCCAGCACGTCCTGCCGCTCGACGTCGGTCAGCGGGTCGAGCGGGGCGTCGCTCGGATCGTGCAGGCCGGCGGCCGGATCGGCCGGGTCGCCGTTGAAGGGGTCGATGGGCTCGTCGTGCACCCCCTCACCGTAGACCCAACGCCATCCTCGCGTGCGCCCCCGGCCGCTGGTGACCTGCGCCGCCACCGCCCGGAAGCAGCCCAGGTCGGTGGGTACGATGGGACGACGCGCCCGTCACCCGGCGTGTGCCGGTGCCCGCCCGCGCCACCTCGCTGAAGCCCATCCGAGCAGCTCAGGGGAGCAATCGTGGAATTTTCGCCCAGCACCGATCTTCCGGCCGGCGCCGACAGCGGCGAGCTGGGCGGCCACCTGCCGGAGCTGCCCGCGGGCTCCGCCCGGGTGGTTCCGCTCGGGCTGACCTTCGACGACGTGCTGCTCCAGCCGGGCGAGTCGGACGTGGTGCCCAGCCGGGTCAACACCGTGACGAAGCTGACCCGCAACATCAGCCTCTCGATCCCGCTGCTGTCCAGCGCGATGGACACGGTGACCGAGGCCCGGATGGCCATCGCCATGGCCCGTCAGGGCGGCATCGGCGTGCTGCACCGCAACCTCTCGGTGGAGGACCAGGCCCTCCAGGTCGACCTGGTGAAGCGCTCCGAGTCCGGCATGATCACCAACCCGGTCACCGCCAGCCCCGACGACACCCTCCGCGACGTCGACTCGCTCTGCGGCCGCTACCGGATCTCCGGTGTGCCGGTGGTGGACGGCGAGGGCCAGTTGGTCGGCATCGTCACCAACCGGGACATGCGCTTCGTCACCGACCCGGACACCCCCGTCCGCGACATCATGACGCGTACCCCCCTGATCACCGCCCCGGTCGGGGTGAGCAAGGACGACGCCCTGGGCCTGCTGCGCCAGCACAAGGTCGAGAAGCTGCCGATCGTCGACGACTCGGGCCGGCTGCGCGGGCTGATCACCGTCAAGGACTTCACCAAGAGCGAGCAGTATCCGAACGCGACCAAGGACGACGCCGGCCGGCTTCGCGTCGCCGCCGCGATCGGTGTCGGCGAGGACTCCTACAAGCGGGCCCGGGCGCTTGTCGACGCGGGCGTGGACGTGCTGATCGTGGACACCGCGCACGGCCACCAGCGGGCCGTGCTGGACATGGTCGCCCGGCTCAAGAGGGACGTGGGCGTCGACGTCGTCGGCGGCAACATCGCCACGTACGCCGGGGCCAGGGCCCTGGTCGAGGCGGGTGCCGACGGGGTCAAGGTCGGGGTCGGCCCGGGTGCGATCTGCACCACCCGGATCGTCGCCGGCGTCGGCGTACCGCAGATCACCGCGATCATGGAGGCGGCCCGGGCCGCCCGACCGGCCGGCGTGCCGGTGATCGGCGACGGCGGCGTCCAGTACTCGGGCGACATCGCCAAGGCGCTCGTCGCCGGCGCCGACACGGTGATGCTCGGCAGCCTGCTGGCCGGCTGCGAGGAGAGCCCCGGTGAGCTGATCTTCGTCAACGGCAAGCAGTTCAAGGCGTACCGGGGGATGGGCTCGCTCGGCGCCATGCAGTCCCGGGGCCAGGCCAAGTCCTACTCGAAGGACCGCTACTTCCAGCAGGACGTGACCAGCGACGAGAAGCTGGTCCCCGAGGGCGTCGAGGGTCAGGTGCCGTACCGGGGTCCGCTGGCCCGGGTGGCCCACCAGCTGGTCGGTGGCCTGCGGCTCGCCATGGGGTACGCCGGCGCGGAGAGCATCCCCGAGCTGCACAGCCGGGGCCAGCTCATCCGGATCACGGCGGCGGGGCTCAAGGAGAGCCACCCGCACGACATCCAGATGACCGTCGAGGCGCCCAACTACCACACCCGCTGACCCACCACCCCCAACCACCTGGAGTCCCCCATGCGTGACGTGGTCGAGATCGGGCTGGGCAAGACCGCGCAGCGCGGTTACCACCTGGACGACATCGCCATCGTGCCGAGCCGCCGGACGCGGGACGTCGACGACGTCTCGACCGCCTGGCAGCTCGACGCCTACCAGTTCGGCATCCCCTGTGTCGGGCACCCCTCGGACGCGACGATGAGCCCGGCGTCCGCCGTCCGGCTCGGCCAGCACGGCGGTCTCGGCGTGCTCAACGTCGAGGGCCTCTGGACCCGCTACGAGAACCCGGCCAAGGTGCTGGAGGAGCTGGCCGGGCTCGGCGAGGACGCCCGCGCCACCAAGCGGCTCCAGGAGGTGTACGCGGAGCCGATCCGCCCCGACCTGATCGCCGAGCGGGTCCGCGAGCTGCGCGCGGGCGGCGGCACGGTGGCGGTGCGGGTCTCCCCGCAGCACACCCTGGCGCTGGCCCCGGTGATCCTCGACGCCGGCGTGGACATCCTGGTCATCCAGGGCACCATCGTCTCCGCCGAGCACGTCTCGACCACCGACGAGCCGCTCAACCTCAAGGAGTTCATCGCCGACCTCGACCTCCCGGTCATCGTCGGCGGCTGCACCGACTACAAGACCGCGCTGCACCTGATGCGGACGGGCGCGGCCGGCGTGATCGTCGGCATCGGCGGCGACGAGTGGTCCACCACCGAGTCGGTGCTGGGTATCCGGGTGCCGATGGCGACCGCGATCGCCGACGCGGCGGCGGCCCGCCGGGACTACCTCGACGAGACCGGCGGCCGGTACGTGCACCTGATCGCCGACGGCGACATCCAGACCTCGGGCGACATCGCCAAGGCGCTCGGCTGCGGCGCGGACGCGGTGATGCTCGGCGAGCCGCTGTCGCTCTGCGCGGAGGCGCCGGCCGGGGGCGCCTGGTGGCACTCCGCCGCCAGCCACCCGTCGCTGCCCCGGGGCGCGTTCGAGGCCGCTGGCGAGCCGCTCGGCTCGATGGAGCAGTTGCTCTTCGGTCCGGCCGACGAGCCGGACGGCCAGCTCAACCTCTTCGGCGGGCTACGCCGGGCAATGGCCAAGTGCGGCTACCGCGATCTCAAGGAGTTCCAGAAGGTCGGCCTGGTCCTCGACCGCTGACCGGTCGCCCGGGCTCCGGCACGTGCCGGAGCCCGGGCGGGTGCCGCTCGGCCGACCGCTCCGGTCTCCAGCAGCCGCCCGTAGCCGGCCGGCCCGATCCGTGCCCGGCCCCGGCATGACGCCGAGGGCGCCGGCCGGCCGGGCCGCCGATCAGCGGACCGTCCGGCCGTACATGTCCTAGGCTCGGCGGATGGCCCGCAATCCTGGTCGGATCCGGCCGGCCCTGGGCGTGGCCCTGGTGGCCGCCCTGGTGTTCACGGCCTGCACGGACGGCGAGCGGCGGGACGGCCTCCGGCCGGGCGCGGCCGACCTCGCCGACCCGTACGCGCCGGGGGCCGGCAACGGCGGCTACGACGTCGCGTCCTACCGGCTCGCCGTCCGGTACGACCCGGCCACCGACCGGCTCTCCGGGCGGGCCGCGATCACCGCCACCGCGACCACCGGGCTGTCCCGGTTCAACCTCGACCTCGCCGGGCTGGACGTGTCGCGGGTGACCGTCGACGGGAAGCCAACCGGATTCGCCCGCGACGGTGACGAACTGCTGGTCACCCCGTCCGGTGGCCGCTCCGGGGGCACCCGGTTCACCGTCGAGGTGGACTATGGCGGGGTGCCGGTCGCCCGGACCGACGGCCAACTCGGCAGCGGCGGCTTCCTGCACACCGCCGACGGCGCGGTCGCGCTCGGCCAGCCCTGGTCGGCGGCCAGCTGGTTCCCGGTCAACGACCACCCGTCCGACAAGGCCACGTACGACATCGAGGCGACCGTCCCGGACGGGCTGGCCGCGTTGAGCAACGGGGTGCCGGGGGAGCGGACCAGCGCCGGCGGCTGGACGACGTGGCGGTGGGCGGAGCGGTCGCCGATGGCCAGCTACCTGACCACGCTGGTGATCGGCGACTACCGGGTGCGGACCGGCACGCACGCCGGCAAGCCGATGGTCACGGCGGTGCCGGCGAGCCTGCCCGAGACCGGGCCGGAGGCCGCCTCGCTCGCCCGCACCGGCGAGATCGCGGACTTCCTGGCCAGCCGGTTCGGGCCGTACCCGTTCGACTCCTACGGCGGCGTCGTGGTCACCGACGGCCGGATCGGCTACGCGCTGGAGACCCAGTCCCGGCCGGTCTACGGGCCCGGCTTCTTCCGGGGCGGGCGACCCAACCCGAACGTGGTCGCGCACGAGCTGGCGCACCAGTGGTTCGGCAACAGCGTGGCGCTGAGCCGGTGGAGCGACATCTGGCTCAACGAGGGCTTCGCCAGCTACGCGGAGTGGCTGTGGGAGGAGCACGACGGCGGCCGCACCGCGCAGCGCAACTTCGAGCTGGAGTACGCCGGCACCGACTGGTCCCGGCCGTCCGTCGACCCCGGACGGTCCAGGTTGTTCGGCACGGCCGTCTACAAGCGCGGCGCGCTCGCCGTGCACGCGCTGCGCCGGACGGTCGGCGACGACACGTTCTTCCAGATCCTGCGGACGTGGACCGCGCAGCGGCGCGACGGCAACGCCACCACCGAGGACCTGGTCGCGCTGGCCGAGCAGGTCGCCGGCAAGCCCCTACGCCCGCTCTTCGACGCCTGGCTCGTCGGCGGGACCGCCCCCGCCCTGCCCTGACGCGGGCCTCCCCGGCGCTCGGTAGGCTGCCGCCGGATCCCGGCGCCGCACCACCGGCCCGGCCCGGCCGCCGCACCCGCGCACCCGCCGGGAGCGGGCACCGACCGGGCGCGGATCCGCCACGGGCCGCCGGTTCGGCGACCCGCGACCCAGGGGAGGGACGAGGCGATGACGCTGTCGCGGCGGATGCTGTGCGCGGGCGCCGGCCTGCTGCTGGCCGGGACGCTCGGACTGGCCGGATGCGGGTCCGCCGAGGACGCGGCCCCGGCTGCGGCCACCACAGGGCCGGAGACACCCCGCCAGTTCATCCTCGGGGCGCCCGGCGCCGGCGACGCGTACTTCCCGACGTACGGCAACGGCGGGTACGACGTCATCGCCTACACCGTCAAGGTGCGCTACGACCCGGCGAAGGACCGGCTCGCGGGCACCACCACCGTGCGGGCGGCGGCGACCACCGACCTGTCCGCGTTCAACCTGGACCTGGCCGGGCTGACCGTGCGGTCGGTGACGGTCGACGGCGCCCCGGCGAAGCACCGCCGCAAGGGCGACGAGCTGACGATCACGCCGGCCAGCGGCCTGATCGCGGGCAACGGCTTCGCCGCCGAGATCACGTACGAGGGCGAGCCGGAGCCGCTGCGCAACGAGGCCCTCGGCCTCGGCGGCTTCCTGCACACCGACGACGGCGCGATCGCGCTCGGCCAGCCCGAGTCGGCGAGCACCTGGTTCCCGGTGAACGACCACCCCTCGGACAAGGCCACCTACGACTTCGAGATCACCGTGCCGGACGGGCTGACGGCGGTCAGCAACGGCGTGCCCGGGGGAAAGAGCACGGCCGGCGGCTGGACCACCTGGAAGTGGTCCGAGCGCAACCCGATGGCGAGCTACCTGAGCATGGTGGTGATCGGCGAGTTCCGGATCACCAGGGGCGAGCACAGGGGACGGCCGGTGTTCCACGCGGTCACCACCGACCTGCCGGAGGGCGCGGCGGACCGGTCGATCGCCGACACGGTCGAGGTGTCGGACTACCTGGAGAGCGTCTTCGGGCCGTATCCGTTCGGGGCGTACGGAGGTGTGGTGATCTCCGACCCGCGGATCCGGTACGCCCTGGAGACGCAGAGCCGCCCGGTCTACGCCGCGAGCTTCTTCTCCCGGGGCGAGAACACCGGGGTGGTCGCCCACGAGCTGGCACACCAGTGGTTCGGCAACAGCGTGTCGGTGGCGCGGTGGCAGGACATCTGGCTCAACGAGGGGCTCGCCACGTACGCCGAGTGGCTCTGGGCCGAGCACGACGGCGGGCGCACCGCCGGGCAGGAGTTCGACGCCCGGTACACCGGATCGCCCGGCCAGGTCTGGCGGACGCCGCCGGGCGACCCGGGGGCGGAGAAGCTGTTCAGCGAGTCGGTCTACCAGCGCGGCGCGATGACCGTGCACGCGCTGCGGGTGGCCGTCGGCGACAAGGCGTTCTTCGAGATCCTCAAGACCTGGGCGACGCAGAAGCGCGACGCCAACGCGACCACCGCCGAGTTCGTCGCGCTGACGGAACGGGTCTCCGGCAAGCAGCTCGACGAGCTGTTCGAGGCGTGGCTGCACGGCACGCGGCGCCCCGCCCGTCCCGAGCGGCTGTGACGGCGCTCAGCGCTTGACGCGCAGCTCCGGGTGGGCGGCGAGGTAGGCGTCCGCCCGCCCGGCGCGCAGCTCGGTGAGGAACTTCCGGCCGGTCGGCGTGAGCTGCTCGCCCCGGTAGGCGCTGCCCTGGCCCACCCCCGCGCCGGGCAGGCCGACAAGCGTGAACCGGTCCGGCCGCAGCCCGCCGAGGGCGTACGCGACGTCCACGACGCGCGGCCCGCCCGCGTAGATCAGGGTGTCGCCGAGCGCGTCCACCACCTGCTGCACGCGGTCCGGCTGCCGGGCCAGGTCCTCGTCGAGGATCTTGGTCGCCAGCGCTTTGACGAGCTGCTGCTGGTGGCGCTGCCGGGCGTAGTCGCCGCCGGTGGTGTAGCGCTGCCGGGCGTAGTCCAGCGCCTGCCAGCCGGTGAGGTGCCGCTCGCCCTTCTCGTACACCATCTGCGGGCCCGTGTAGCCCCCGCCGCCCGGCGCGGGCTCCCGGTGCCGGCCGTCGGGCCGGCGGTGCAGCGAGACCACCCGCTGGTCGACGTAGAGATCCACCCCGCCGAGGGTGTCCACCAGCTTGTCGAAGCCGTTGAAGGTGATCACGGCGCCGGCGTCGAAGCGCAGCCCGGTGTAGCCGCTGACGGTGCTGCGCAGCAGTTCGTACCCCTGGGCGGCGCTCGGCTCCTTGGGCTTGCCGGGCACCCGGCTGCCGTAGCTCATCGCGTGGGTGAGCTTGGTCTTCCCGCCGCGGTAGCCGGCCTTCGGGAAGGCCGGGATGTCGACGAGCAGGTCGCGGGGGAGGGAGAAGAGGTACGCCCGGTCGAGGCCCCGGGGCACGTGCAGCACCAGTACGGCGTCGCCGTGCGGCTCCCAGCCCGGCACGCTGACCCTGGTGTCCACCCCGACGAGCAGGAGGTTGAGCGGGCCGGTGATCCCGGCGCCCGGCGGGACGGTCGGGCTCGGGGTGGGGCTCGCCGTCGGGGTCCCGATGGCGCCCGCCGGCCCGACCGCGCGCCGCGGCCCGTCGTCGCCGACGAGCCGGGTGACCACCAGGGCGCCCACGGCCATCAGGGCCACCGCCGCGAGGGCGGCCAGCCCCAGTACCCACCGTGGGCGCTGCGCCCCTGTGCGCTGAGCCATGCGACACCCCCGTGATGACAACGTCCCGACGGGGGCCCCGAGTTGCGGGCGAGTGCCTCCGGATCGGCGGACCGGGAGCATGATCGCGCGAAACGGGTGCTGGCGCGATGGCTACCGGGCGGTAATGATTCGTCCATGCGGTACGACGTGGTCGTCATCGGGTCCGGCTTCGGCGGCAGCGTCACCGCGCTGCGGCTGGCCGAGAAGGGCTACTCGGTGGGGGTGCTGGAGGCCGGGCGACGGTTCGCCGACCACGAGTTCCCGCAGACCTCCTGGCGGCTGCGGCGGTTCCTGTGGGCGCCCCGCCTCGGCTGCTACGGCCTCCAGCGGCTCACCCTGCTGCGCCCGGCCGACCGGAGGGCCGGCGGCGGCGTGCTGGTGCTCTCCGGCGCCGGGGTCGGCGGCGGCTCGCTGGTCTACGCGAACACCCTCTACGAGCCGCTGGACGCCTTCTACGCCGATCCGCAGTGGCGCGACGTCACCGACTGGCGCGACGAGTTGGCCCGCCACTTCGACCAGGCGAAGCGGATGCTGGGCGTCACCACGTACCCGGCCGTCACCCGGGCGGACCGGGCGATGCGGGCGGTGGCCGACCGGATGGGGGTGGGGCACACCCACCACGCGACCCCGGTCGGCGTGTTCATCGGCCGCCCCGGCGAGCGCGCCGCCGACCCGTACTTCGGCGGGGCCGGGCCGGAACGCACCGGCTGTACGCACTGCGGCGCCTGCATGACCGGCTGCCGGCACGGCGCGAAGAACACCCTCGTCAAGAACTACCTCTGGCTGGCCGAGCGGGTGGGCGCCCGGGTGCACCCGCTGACCACGGTCACCGCCGTGCGCCCGGCCGACGGCGGCGGGTACGCGGTGCACACCGTGCGTACCGGCGCCTGGCTCCGGGCCCGCCGGCAGGTGATCCACGCCGACCAGGTGGTCTTCGCGGCCGGCGCGCTCGGCACCCAGCGGCTGCTGCACGCCATGCGGGCCGAGGGGGCGCTGCCCGGGCTCTCGCCCCGCCTCGGCGAGCTGACCCGGACCAACTCGGAGGCGATCCTCGGCGCCTCGGTGCCCCGCCGGCGGGCCCGCGCCGACGGCCTCGACTTCACCGAGGGCGTGGCGATCACCAGCTCGTTCCACCCGGACCCGCAGACCCACGTCGAGCCGGTCCGCTACGGGCGGGGCTCGAACGCGATGGGGCTGCTCCAGTCGCTGCTGGTCGACGGCGGGCCGCACCGGGTGCGCCGCTGGCTGGGGACCCTGCTGCGGCAGCCCGGCGCGGCGGCCCGGCTGCTGTCCGTCCGGGGCTGGTCGGAGCGGACGGTCATCGCCCTGGTCATGCAGTCGGTGGACAACTCCTTGACCACCCGGCTCCGGCGCGGCCCGTTCGGCCGGCACCTGGTCTCCGGCCCGGGGCACGGGGCGCCCAACCCGACCTGGATCCCGGCCGGCAACCACGCGGTCCGGCTGCTGGCCGAGGAGATCGGGGGCACGCCGGGCGGGGCGCTGACCGAACCGTTCGACATCCCGATGACCGCCCACATCCTCGGCGGCGCGGTGATCGGCGCCACCCCCGCCGACGGCGTGATCGACCCGTGGCACCGGGTCTACGGCCACCCGGGGCTGCACGTGGTCGACGGGGCGGCGGTCTCGGCGAACCTCGGGGTGAACCCGTCGCTGACCATCACCGCCCAGGCGGAACGCGCGATGTCCTTCTGGCCCAACAAGGGCGATGAGGACCCGAGACCACCCCTGAACTCCGAGTACACCCGCCTACCCCCCGTCCTTCCCCACCACCCCGCCGTCCCACCCCACGCCCCCGCCACCCTCCGCCCCTAACCCCCGCCCTCGCCCCCCGCCCCCCGCCCCGCCCCCTGCGACCTCGGCGATCTTGCACTTTCGGCCCCTGATATGTCGTCTTCGTGCTTTTTGTCGGGGCGACAAGTGCAAGATCGCGGGAATCGGGGAGTGGCGAGGGGGCAGGGGCGGGGTGTGGCGGGGAGTCAGGGGGGAGGGTGGGTAGGCTTTCTGCACATGAGCACGCCTCGTCCCGTCCTCGTGGTGGACTTCGGAGCCCAGTACGCCCAGCTCATCGCGCGCCGGGTGCGGGAGGCGAAGGTCTACTCGGAGATCGTGCCGCACTCGATGCCGGTCGCCGAGATGCTGGCGAAGGACCCCGCCGCGATCATCCTGTCGGGCGGTCCGTCCAGCGTCTACGCCCCGGGCGCCCCGCAGATCGACGCCGGCATGTTCTCCGCCGGGGTGCCGGTCTTCGGCATCTGCTACGGCTTCCAGGCGATGGCCCAGGCGCTCGGCGGCACGGTGGCCCGCACCGGCAACCGCGAGTACGGCGGCACCCCGCTGCGCCCCCGCCTTCTCGACCCCGGCGTGCTGCTCCGCGACCTGCCGGCCGACCTGCCGGTCTGGATGAGCCACGGCGACTGCGTGACCGAGGCCCCGGCGGGCTTCACGGTCACCGCCGAGTCGGCGGGCGCGCCGGTGGCCGCGTTCGAGGACCTGGTCGGGCGCCGGGCCGGCGTGCAGTTCCACCCGGAGGTCGGGCACACCGCGCACGGCCAGGAGATGCTCACCCGCTTCCTCTACGACATCGCGGGCATCGAGCCGACCTGGACGGCCGAGAACATCATCGACGAGCAGGTCGCCCGGATCCGCGAACAGGTCGGCGACAAGGAGGTCATCTGCGGCCTGAGCGGCGGGGTCGACTCGGCCGTGGCCGCCGCACTGGTGCACCGGGCCGTCGGCGACCAGCTCACCTGCGTCTTCGTCGACCACGGGCTGCTGCGCGCGGGCGAGGCCGAGCAGGTGGAGAAGGACTACGTGGCCGCCACCGGCATCAAGCTGAAAGTGGTCGACGCGCAGGAGCGGTTCCTCGACGCGCTGGCCGGGATGACCGACCCGGAGCAGAAGCGCAAGATCATCGGTCGGGAGTTCATCCGGGTCTTCGAGGCCGCCGCGCGGGAGATCGCCGCCCACGGCGACGTCGAGTTCCTCGTCCAGGGCACCCTCTACCCCGACGTGGTGGAATCCGGCGGCGGCACCGGCACGGCCAACATCAAGAGCCACCACAACGTCGGCGGCCTGCCCGAGGACCTGAAGTTCGCCCTGGTCGAGCCGCTGCGCACGCTGTTCAAGGACGAGGTCCGGACGCTCGGTCTCCAGTTGGGGCTGCCCGAGGCGATGGTCTGGCGGCACCCGTTCCCGGGCCCCGGCCTGGCCATCCGGATCATCGGCGCGGTCGACCGGGAGCGGCTCGACCTGCTGCGCAAGGCCGACCTGATCGCCCGTGAGGAGTTGTCCGCCGCCGGCCTGGACCGGGGCGTCTGGCAGTTCCCGGTCGTGCTGCTGGCCGACGTGCGCAGCGTCGGGGTGCAGGGTGACGGCCGCAGCTACGGGCACCCCGTGGTGCTGCGGCCGGTCTCCAGCGAGGACGCGATGACCGCCGACTGGTCCCGGCTGCCCTACGAGTTGGTCGCCCGGATCTCCACCCGGATCACCAACGAGGTCGCCGAGGTCAACCGGGTGGTGCTGGACGTGACGAGCAAGCCGCCGGGCACGATCGAGTGGGAGTGACCACGGATCACGCCGCCGGTGGGTGGGTCGGTGGGTAGGGCGTCGGTGCCGGCTGCGGGGCCGTCGGTGCCGGCTGTGCGCCGGCGGTCGGCGCCGGGTGCGGCCAGGCGGGCGCGCCGGCGGGCTCCTCGGGCATCAGGAACCACATGACCGGGTACGCCAGCAGCGCGAGGCCGCCGGTCAGCAGGCCGGTGACCGCGAAGACGACCCGGACCAGGGTGGGGTCGACGGCGAAGTAGCGGCCGAGGCCGCTGGCCACCCCGGCGACCATCCGGTCCGTGACGGGGCGACGGAGTTGCTTGTACGGGGGCTGGGTGGGGGCGGTGTGTGTCATGCCTCCACGGTCCGTGCCGGCGGCCGGGACGGCCTCGGTGACCGCCCGGATCCCTACCCTGACCTGCCCCTGACCCGCGAGTATTGAGTCAGGAATCTGACTCTTTTCGATGGAGGTAACCCGCGCCGGGGAGAATTTGGCCCCGTGACCACCATGCTGGAGCCGCTCCGCAAAATCGCGGCATACGCAGTTTGTGCTGATTCAGTCGGCCGAGTGTTGCTGGTCCGCGCATCAGAGCGCTCCGGCACTCCCGGCACCTGGTCGCTGCCCGGGGGCGCGGTCGACCACGGTGAGGACCCGCACCACACCGTCGTCCGGGAGACCGCCGCCGAGACCGGCCTCTCCGTCACCGTCGCCGGCCTGCACGACGTGCTCGCCGACATGCGGGCGCTGCCGGAGCGGGGCATCACCATCCACACCGACCGCCTGATCTACGAGGTCTCGGTCCGGGGCGGGACGCTCACCGACCGGGTCGAACGGCCGACCGACCTGGCCCGCTGGTTCACCCCGGAGGAGGCCCGTGAGCTGCCGCTGCGGTCGTTCACCGCGCGCGCCCTGGGGCTGCCCGCCTCGTCCGCCGACATCGTCCCGGACGAGGCACCGGAGTTCCCCTCCTTCTACGCGGTGCCCGGCCCCGACGGGCTGCACCGGGCCCAGCGCTTCGCCGCGTACGCGGTGGTGACCGACCCGGACGACCGGGTGCTGCTCACCCGGGTCTCCGACGGCTACCCGGGCGCGGGCTGCTGGCACCTGCCCGGCGGCGGCACCGACTACGGCGAGCAGCCCGGTGCCGCCCTGATCCGGGAGCTGGTCGAGGAGACCGGGCAGACCGGCCGCCTCGTCGAGCTGCTCGGCGTGGCCAGCCACCGGGACGCCGCCTCCCTCGGCCCGGAGGGCTACCCGATCGACTGGCACGGCGTCCGCGCCTTCTACCGAGTCGTGGTCGACAAGCCGGCCCCGCCCACCGTCGCCGACGTCGGCGGCTCCACCTGCGAGGCCCGCTGGTTCGCCCGCGACGAACTGGGCGCCCTCCCCACCGACCGCCTGACCGAGGTGACGGCGGAAGCCGTCCAGGCCGCCCGCCTGGCCTAACCCCCACCCCCCCCAACCCCGGGCCCCGGGGCCCGACCCGTCGATCATGAGGTTGACCGGGCGACACGCCGGACGTACTGCCGCTAACGTCATGATCGACGGGGTGGGTCCGGCGGGGGCGGGGTGCGTGCGGGTGGGCGAGCGACGGCGGGTCGGGGCGTACGGGGTGTGCAGGGACGCGGACGGGCGGGTGCTGCTGGCCCGGGGCTCCGCGTGGTGCCCGTTTCCCGGCGTCTGGCAGCTACCCGGCGGTGGGCTGGAGCACGGGGAGCATCCGGCGCACGCGGTGGTCCGTGGGTTCGCCGAGGAGACCGGCCTCACCGTTGCGGTGACCGGACTGCGGGCCGTGCTCGCCGACGTGACCACCTTTCCGGGTTCCGGTGACGCGGAGCACACCGACCGCCTCGTCTTCGATGTCGCCGTGCGGGGTGGCGAGATGCGACCGGAGCCGGCCGGCGGCAGCGACGCGGTGGCCTGGTTCACCACCGCAGAGGCGGCGGCGGTGCCGCTGATGCCGTTCACCGCCGAGTGGCTCGGCGTGCCCGTCGCGCCCCTGCCGCCGGGGCTGCCCCTGCCCCCGCGCGAGCCGGCCGCCGCGCCGTCCGCGGACCGGCGGCAGCGCTTCGGGGCGTACGGGTTGGTCACCGACCCCGCCGACCGCGTGCTGCTCACCATGATCGCCGACGGCTATCCGGGCGCCGGCCTGTGGCACCTGCCCGGTGGTGGCACGGATCACGGCGAGCAGCCTGTCGCCGCGTTGCTGCGCGAGTTGGTCGAGGAGTCCGGCCAGCTCGGCCGGGTGGCCGAGCTGATCGGCGTGGACACCCTGCACAACCCGGCCGCGCTGGGCCCGGAGGGGCACCCGATCGACTGGCACAGTGTCCGGGTGGTCTACCGGGTGGCGGTCGACACGCCGACCGAGCCGCGGGTGACCGAGTCGGCCGGTGGGTCCACCGCCCGGGCGGCCTGGTTCACGCCGCACCAGCTCGTCGGGCTCCCACTCACCGAGATCGCCGCGCGGACGCTGGCCGGCCCCGCCGACCAGGCCCGGTGAGTCGCCGCCGGGATCGCTGCCCGGACTCTGCCCGGCCTGCCGACCAGGCCCGGTGAGTCGCCGTCGGGATCGCTGCCCCGCCGCTGGGAACCGGCCTTCCGTCGGGCGTCCGTAACCGGACAGCGGCTTCCCGCGGCATCCGCTCGCCGAGCCGACGTAGGCGAGGTCCGGTACATTCGATGTGGGGTTGGTAGAGGAAACGGGCGATGGAGCCCGGGATGGGAATAAGACGGCGGTTTGCACGGTTCGGTCAGATATAAGTACCGCCGGTAGCTATCGCCAATCCCCGTTCCCTTATGCGATGGTGTACTCCGCAAAACGGCTGCCGGGCCAAAAGGCCCGGCACGAGACAGCCGGACGGCCCCGCTCTCGCGGCGGCCAGCCGATCCGGTGATGGAGGAAACGTGCCGAGAGCCCTATGGCGCCGGCGTCGTACCACTGACAGTCCGCGTCCCGCAGGGCGTCGCTGGGCGGGGCCGTTGCGCCGCAGCAGCACGCTCGCCCGGCAGGTGCTGCTGGTCCGGGTGGGCCGCCGCGACGGCGACCTGCGCGGAACCAACGACCTCTCGCTTCCCGAACCCCGCTACGCCGACCGGCCGCGCCGCCGCTACGGGCTGACACAGGTCGAGCACGTGGAGGTCGCCTCGATCGCCCCGGTCAGTCCCGCCCTCGGCCCCACGGCCGCGGTCGACGACCAGGCGATGACCATCCCGCTGCTCCCCGGCGAGCGGACAGTCGCCCGTCGGGTGAAGTTCGCGGTGGCCAACGCCTGCACCCTCAGCAGCCTGATGCTCGGCATGCTGGCGATCTTCCTGGCCATGCAGGGCGAGGTGCGGGTCGCCGCGCTCTGCCTGATCGCCTGCGTCGTCTTCGACGGCCTCGACGGCGCGCTCGCGCGCAGGTTCGGCGTGGCCAGCCCGTTCGGCGCGCAGATGGACTCGCTGGCCGACATGTGCTCGTTCGGGCTCGCCGCCCCGGTGGTGGTCTACGCCTCGCTGGCCGGCTCGGTCTCCACGCCGGCCGCCGCGGTGGCCTGCGCCCTCGTCGCTGCGTGCGCGGCGATCCGGCTCGCCCGGTTCAACGTCTCGCCGAAGGACGGCCGGTTCTTCTGCGGCGTCCCCACCACGATGGCCGCCGCCGTCCTCGCGCTGACCGTCGCCATCGGGCTGCCGGTGCCGGGCATCGTCCAGGTGGCCGGCGTGGCGCTGCTCGCCTTCGCGATGGTCTCCAGTTTCCCGTACGCGAAGCTGGCCCGGCTGGTGAAGCTGCCGCCGTGGGTGTGGCTGGCCCCGGTGATCGGCGCGCTGATCGACATCCGGCTCACCTTCGCCCTGATCGTGGTCGGTTACCTGGTCAGCGGCCCGGTGCTCTGGCTGCGGCAGCGCCGCACCGCCTGAACCACAGCGAAACGAGAAGGGGCGCCGCGAGCCGCGGCGCCCCTTCTCGTTCGTCGGCTGCCCCGGCTCAGTGCCAGCGGGCGATGACCGTGGCGCCTCCGACGACCTTGTCGCCGGGGCCGACCAGTGGCTCCGCCGCGTCGGCCGGCAGGTAGACGTCGGTGCGCGAGCCGAACCGGATCAGCCCGAAGCGTTCGCCCCGGGCCAGCAGCGCGCCGATCGGTGCCCGCTGCACGATCCGCCGGGCGATCAGGCCGGTGCGCTGCGCCACGACCACGGTGCCGTGCGCGGTGTCCAACACCGTGTACGCGGCCACGTTGTGCTCCGCCGCCGGCTTCATCGCGTTGGCGAAGCCACCGTCGGCGACGAAGTAGTCGACCACCTTGCCGGCCACCGGGGAGCGGTTGACGTGCACGTCCAGCACCGACAGGAAGACGGCGATCCGCAACCACTCGCCCTCGCCGAAGCGCTCGTCGTGCAGCCGCTGCACGGACAGCACCCGTCCGTCGGCCGAGGCGACCACCGCCGACGGGTCCTCCGGCACGTCGCGTTCCGGATCCCGAAAGAAGGCGGCGACCGGGGCCGCGGCCAGGGCGGGGAGCAGCCAGAGCTTCGACTTCGGCCGGGTCACCCGGGCCACGGCGGCCAGGCCGAGCGCGATGCCGGCCGCGGCCACCCCGTTGGAGTCGATGTGCATGCCCCGGGTCAGCGGCACGCTGGACGGGCGGTACGCCGGGGCCAGCCGGGCCGCCGAGGCGGGGTCGGCCGGGGTGAAGCGGAGCCGGTACACCCGCAGCGGTGGGGTGTTGCGCAGCACGAGGTCGGCGCCGACGCCGTAGAGCGCGCCCTGCCGGTCCAACTCGGCGGCCGCGCCCGCCGTGCGCGTCGGTGTGGCGGGCGCGGCCACGCTCAGCACCGCCCCCTCGGCGAGGTACTTCGTGAGGCCCTCGACGGCGGCGCGGGTCTCGTCGGCCGTGCCGGTGAACGGCTCCCCGGCGACGACCACGGCGGCCGGCTCGGCCTCGGCGAGCGTGTCGACGACGCGGACCCGGTCGGCGACCCAGCGGCCCTGGGCGGTGACGTGCGCCCGGAGCGCCGCCGGGTCGGCCGATCCGGCGGGTACCAGCGTGAGGGTGTCGCCGGGCAGCAGCGCCTCGATCGCCGCGGCCAGCACGGCGGACTCCGGCGTCGCGCCGACCAGCAGGGCGGCCTTCGGGTCGTTGATCCGGGCGAGCTCGGCGACGAGGGTACGGGCGGCTCGCTCGCCGATGCGGACCGGACCGGGCCGACCGGAGGTGCGCACGGCGGGGGACTGCGTCATGTCGGACGGACTCCTGACGGGGTAGAGACGGGAATCGCGGCGGGACAGCCACGGCGGCGCGGTCCGGCCGGCGCGGCGGCCAGGTCGGCGCGGGCCGGTCGGCGGAGGCGAGATCTCCACCGGCCAGCATAGGCCGCTGCCGCCGCCGGCCGTACCGCTGCGGTCAACCGCGTGGGCGCTCCTCGCCCGCCGGCGAGCCGTCGACCGGCCGGACCGGGGCGCTCTCGTCGGCGGCGCGCTCCTCGACCGCCTCGGCCCGGGCGTCGGTGACGGCCTCCGTGGGCCACTCGTCGGCCTCGGTGGGCCACTCGTCGGTCTCGTCCCGGGCCCGGGAGCCGGGCGTCGCCCCCTGCCGCGTCGGCCCGCCGGACACCGGCGCGGAGACGTCCCACTCGGTCCGCCCGCCCCACTCGGGCCGGTCACCCCAGTCGGATCGGCGCCCGCCCCAGGCCGCCGGGTCGTCGGCCGTACCGACCCGGTCGAGGTCCCAGCGGGTCGGGTCCACCTCGGGATCGGGCCGGTCCGTGCCGCCGTTCGGCCCGGCGGCCGGCGGGACGGAGGTGGGCTCGACCGGGTCGGGGGCGCCGGGTCCGACCGGGTCCGGGGCGGCGACCTCGGCCGTGGTCGGTCGGGCGGACCGGCCGGAGCGCAGCGCGCCCACGAGGCCCAGCAGCCCGATCAGGAACAGCGCACCGGCCAGGAACCAGCCGACCGGCGGCAGGGCGAGCCCGAGCAACTGGGCGAGCAGCCACCACGCGGCGAGCCCGAGGAAGATCAGCCCGAAGGCCAACGACACGATGTCGGTGCGGTGGGCCTTCACCGGGTCACCTCCAGATTGCCGGCGTTGACGTGGACGTAGAGGCGCAGCGTGCCGCCGCCGGCACCGTCGGCGCCCAGGTCGGCCGCCTCCCGGAGCTGGCCGTCGAACCCGCCGGAGCGCTTGCCGAAGACGACCGCGTCGCCGGCGTTGACGTCGACCACCGTGGTGACGTCGACGTTCGGCGGCACCACCACCGTGCACTCGCCGAAGTTGACGGAGACCGTGATCTGGGTGTGCTTCTTGTCGAAGTCGACCGCGCGCAGGTCCAGCACGGTGTCACCGAAGTTGTTCTCGTACCGGTCGGCGAGGTCGCGGTGGGCGGTGGGCGCCCACGTCACGTTGCCGTCGACGCCCCGGATCCGGTCGTAGGACTCCGCCACGGTGGCCACGCCGAGCGCGGCGGCGGCCACCACGCCGAGCGCGATCAGCCACCGGGCCCGTCCGAACCAGGTGCCGACCAGCAGGCCGAGGCCGATGGTGGCCAGCGTGGCCGCGAAGTACGCCGACGCCCCGACGTCGAAGACGTCCATCAGGTCCACGACGGCCACCACGCCCAGGGCGAGGAAGATCAGCGAGAACGTCACCGGGCCGAGCGGGGAGCGCTCGCGTGGTCGCTTCGGCGGCTTGGCGGGCGGCTTCGGCGGTGCCGGCGGAGCGGTGGTCTGGCCGGCGTACGGGCCGTGCGGGGCGAACGGGCCGTGCGGGGCGAACGGGCCGTGCGGGGCGAACGGGGGCCGGTAACCCGGGGGCGAGGGCGCGGGCACGGGGTGACCCGATGCCGGCGCGCCCGAGGTCGCGGCGGGCCAGCCGGAGGTGGGCGCGGCCGGCCAGCCCGAGGTGGGCGTGGCCGTCGGGACGTACGGGGGTGCCGTCGGGGCGGCCGGCGACCAGACGGGCAGTACGGCGGTCGGCTCGGCCGGCTGACCGGAGACCGGGGCGCCGCCGCCCGGGATCGGGGCGCCCTCGTCGGCCCGCGCACCGGGTGCCGTGGGGACGGCCCCCGGCCCGGGGGGCACGGCGACGGCCGGCGCGGCCGCGTACGCGACCGGGGCGGGATGGCCGACCGGGGGCACCGGGCCGGGCGGGGCGGCGGGCGGGACGGGCGCAGCCGGCGGGACAGCCGGCGGCCGGTTGTCCCGGTTCAGCAGCAGCGCGCCGCCGACCAGGATCGTGGCGCCGAGCAGCACCGCCCGGAACGCGTCCGTGACGATGTACCCGAAGCTGATCGCGACCAGGATGCTCAACACGATCACGGTCACCGGGGACATGCTGGACCGCCCCCGGCCGAGCATGGACTCGACGGGAGAGGCGCTGTCGCCCTCGCCCGGGATGATCAGCCAGGCGGTGACGTAGACCAGGATGCCGATGCCGCCGAAGAAGCCGAGCACCGCCAGCAGCACCCGCCAGAGCACGGGGTCGGTGTTGGTGGCCCGGCCGATCGCCGCGCAGACGCCGGCCAGGTAGCGGCCGTCGCGGGGGCGGACGAGCCCGTACCGGGAGGTGAAGCCGGCGCCGCCGAACGACGGCTGCGGGCCGCCGGCCGGTCCGGCGCCCGGGAGCGGCGTCCCGTCCCCGCCCCCGGCGGCGGCCGGCGCGGCCACGGGCGGCGGCGGTTCGGAGCCGGGGGGCGTGGAACCGCCGGCAGGGGTCGCGGCGGGGGGCGGTCCACCCGGCTGTGTCGCCCCGGTCCCGGGGGACTGGGCAGCTTCCTCGGTCATGCCCCGATCCTGCTGCCCCGAGTCGCCGAACGGCCTCAGGACCCGACCCTGACCCCACCCTGAGATCCCGGCACCCCGAATGTCGGGGGCGTCCCCGTGGCCCGGCAGCGGTGCGTCGTGTGACGATCGATCCAGCGCCGGCAGCGACCGTCGCCCCGCGCCGTGCCCTCCGTGACCAGGGAGTCTCCGATCAGTGCCGTGACCCAGCCACCCCGCCTCTACCGGGCTCCCGAGCACCGGATGGCCGCCGGGGTGGCCGCCGGTATCGCCGACCACCTCGGCATCTCCGTGCTGCGGGTGCGGGTCGCCTTCATGGTGCTGCTCGGGCTGAGCGGGCTGGGTCTACTGCTCTACGCGGCCTTCTGGGCGGTCGTGCCGCTCCGCCCGGGCGACACCACGGTGCCGCCCCGCCGGGACGTCGCCCAGCTGTTGCCGTTCGTGGCGATCGGTCTCGGCGTGCTGCTGGTGCAGATGATGGTCTTCGACTCGATCGGCGCGACCGGCACCGCCGGGTGGCTGGTCGCGATCATCGCGGTCGGCGCCGGGGTGATCTGGCACCAGTCGGCCCCGGAGCGGCGGCGGCAGTGGGGCGAGTCCATGCCGGTGCCGTGGCTGGGCGCGGTGGTGGAGGAGAGCGACCGGCGGGCCTTCGTGCTCCGGTTCGTCGGCGGCGGGGTGCTGGTCGCGGTCGGCATCATCGGGGTCGCCGCGGTCTACTCCCCGGTGCAGAACTTCGACGCCGTGCTCAACGGTGTGATCTTCGCCCTGGTCGGGCTGGCCGGGGTGGGCGTGGTGGCCGCGCCGGTGCTGTGGCGGACGTACAACCAGCTCCGGTCGGAGCGCGAGGGACGCATCCGCGAGCAGGAGCGGGCCGAGTTGGCCGCCATGGTGCACGACCAGGTGCTGCACACCCTCGCCCTGATCCAGCGGAACGCGAGTGACGTGAAGACCGTCCAGCGGCTCGCCCGGGGGCAGGAACGCTCACTGCGCAACTGGCTCTACAAGCCCGCCGGCTCGCCCACCGAGCGGTTCGCCGCCGCCCTGGAGCAGGCCGCCGCCGAGGTCGAGGACACGTTCGCGATCACCGTGGAGGCGGTGGTGGTCGGCGACCGGGAGACCGACGAGCGGGTCGGCGCGCTGGTGGCCGCCGCCCGCGAGGCGCTGGTGAACGCCGCCCGGCACGCCGGCGTGGGGACCGTCTCGCTCTATGCCGAGGTCGAGCCCGAGCAGGTCAGTGTCTTCGTCCGGGACCGGGGGAAGGGCTTCGATCCGGATACGGTGGAGGACCACCGGCACGGCGTCCGGGGCTCGATCATCGGGCGGATGAAGCGGCACGGCGGCCGGGCGGAGATCCGCTCCGGGCCGGGCGAGGGGACCGAGGTCCGGTTGATCCTGCCGATCTCCCGGGAGTCGGCCACGGCGGAAAGGGACAAGTGATGACCGAGCAGTCGATGGAACCGGTCGAGGGGGCGGCTGCCCGCGCCGAGCGGCTGCGGGTCTTCCTCGTGGACGACCACGCCATGTTCCGCGCCGGGGTCCGGGCCGAGTTGGGCGCACACGTCGAGGTGGTGGGCGAGGCGAGCACCGTCGGCGAGGCGGTCACCCGGATCGCCGCCACGCTGCCCGACGTGGTGCTGCTCGACGTGCACATGCCCGACGGCGGCGGCCGGGCCGTACTGGAGGCGATGCGGCGTCCCCACCCGCAGGTCAAGTTCCTGGCGCTGAGCGTCTCCGACGCGGCGGAGGACGTGATCGGGCTGATCCGGGCCGGCGCGCGGGGCTACGTCACGAAGACCATCTCCCCGGACGAGCTGACCGCCGCGATCAGGCGGGTGGCCGACGGCGACGCGGTGTTCAGCCCCCGGCTGGCCGGGTTCGTGCTGGACGCGTTCGCGGCCCGTCCCGACGCTCCGGTGGCCGACCCCGAGCTGGACCAGCTCACCAACCGCGAGCGCGAGGTGCTGCGGCTGCTCGCCCGGGGGTACGCCTACAAGGAGATCGCCAAGGAGCTCTACATCTCCATCAAGACGGTGGAGACGCACGTGTCGAACGTGCTCCGGAAGCTCCAGATGTCCAACAGGTACGAGTTGTCCCGCTGGGCGGCCGACCGCCGGCTGGTGTGATCCATTTCTTTTCCCCATCATTTCGGGCAGAAGTGACGAAGGTGGCCCACAGGGGCTGACAAGCGATCAACTCCCGTCACATAATTCCCCGTCGCGTTCTCGCGTGCGGGTGGTGCACATCCCGCGGGAACGGCGGCTTCACGCAACCCGCCGTGCGCGGGTCACCCCTGGGGAGAGGTACGCCAATCTGATGTTCGGACAACGAGGACGGCGCTGGGCGCGGATCGCCCTGGCGACCGTCGCCGGTGGCGCGCTGGCGTTCGGCGCCGCCGCGCCGGCAGTCGCCGCGCCCGCCACCGGCGTGGCCAAGTCGGTCAAGGGCAGCCAGGTCAGGCTCATGCTCAACGGCGAGCCGAAGAGCACCAGCGCCCTGGCGCTCAAGATCGGCGGCAAGCTGGTGCCGGCCTTCTGCATCGACTACCGCACCAACGTGGCCATCGACGGCGAGTACAAGGAGGGCACCTGGAGCGAGTCCCAGGTGAAGAACCTGGGCAAGGTGCAGTGGGTGCTCACCCACGGCTACCCGAACGCGGACTCCGGCAAGCTGCTGGCCGCTGCCGGCGCCGCCGTGCCGGCCGAGGCCGACGCCAAGAACCTGCTCTACTTCGGCACCCAGACGGCCATCTGGCACTTCAGCGACGGCGTCCAGTTGGGTGCCTGGGCCGACGGCCAGAAGCTGCTCGGCAAGAAGCAGTACGACGTGGTCAAGAAGGTCCACGACTACCTGGTCGCCAACGCCACCGACCAGCCCGAGCCGGAGGCCGCGCTGAGCGTCGACCCGGCGAGCGCCAAGGCCACCGTCGGCGAGAAGGCCGGCCCGTTCACCGTCAAGGGCCCGGCCGGCGAGATCGCCGTCACGGTCCGCGGCGGCTCGGCGGTCGACGCCGAGGGCAAGCCGGTCACCAAGACCACCAACGGCGGGCAGTTCTGGCTCACCGCCGACGGCGCCGGCGAGGTCAAGGTCGCCGTCTCCGCCGAGGGCTCGGTCTCCTTCGGCCGGGTGTTCCTCTTCACCGGCGAGCGTGCCGCGCAGAAGCTGATCCTCGGTGACACCACCGGCAAGACCGTGACCGCCAAGGCCAAGGCCGCGTTCGCCGCCGCCCCGGCGGAGTCCCCGTCGCCGAGCGCCCCGGCGGAGTCGCCGTCGCCCAGCGCTCCCGCCGAGTCGCCGTCGCCGACCACCCCGGGTGACAGCCCGGCGCCGTCGACCTCGCCCGCCGGCAACGACCTGCCGTTGACCGGCTCCCCGATCGCCACCGCGCTCGCGGCCGGCGTGGCCCTGCTGGCCGCCGGCGCCGTCGCCGTGCTGATGTTCCGCCGTCGCAAGCTGCGCTTCACGGCCTGATCGACGACCGTTCCACGGCTCCGGCCCCGGTACCGCCCCCCGCGGTGCCGGGGCCGGAGCCGTTCGGCGTGCAGGTCACTCGGTGCGCAGCACGGTGAACGCCTCGGCCATCCGGCCGGCGGGCAGCCCGGCCGCGTCCGCCGTCGTGGTGAGCTGCTCCCGGACCCAGGTCGCCACGTCCATCCGCCCGGTCTGCGAGCGGTGCGCCCGCATCGCGGCGACCTTGTGCGCGTACCGGTCGGTGACGTCGACGACGTGGTCCGGCGCGGGGCCGCCGGCGTACCAGACCTCCCGGACCACCCACGGCTCCAGCCCCTCGGCCAGCAGTTCCGGGTGGGCGAACCGGTTGCGCGCGTCGGGGTAGACCGCGCAGGTGGTGGCCTCGCCCACGGCGAGGTGGTCCGGATGGCCCGGCCCGGCGAGGTGTTCCCAGCGGCGCAGCGGCGAACTGGTCAGCACCCGGTCGGGCCGGAACCGGCGGATCGCCGCCGTGATGTCCCGGCGCAGGCCGATCGTCGGGGTGAGGACGCCGTCGGCGTACCCGTCGAGGAACGCGACCCGCCGCACACCGACCTCGGCCGCCGCCGCCCGCTGTTCCTCCTCCCGCAACCGGGTCACCTCGGCGCGCGGGACGCCCTCGAACGCTCCGTAGTCGCCTCGGGTGACAAGCAGGTACGTTACGTCGATACCCTCGTCCACCCAGGTGGCGATGGTGCCCGCACAGCCGAAGTCGACGTCATCCGGATGGGCGAAAACGGCCAACGCCCGGACGACGTCGGCGAGCACCGGAGCGGAGGCGGGGAAGCTCACAGGCGTTGAGCCTACGCCGAGGTGGGGCGCCCCGCCGAGACACGTTGTCCCTGCTCAGGGTGGTACGGCCAGCGCAGATTATGATCTTTTTTCAAGTATCGGCAACGTGGCGACCAACTAACGGCTTGATAACGGCACCTTCACGGAACGGGCCGGTGGGTGTCACAGTGGCAGCACCTCACCCCTCGTGTGAGGCACTCCGTACGGCCTGATGACCACGGACCCCGCCTGTTTGCGGTGCTCCGTGGTGGTCTCGTGTGCGCGGTGCCGACCCCGGTGGGCGGGGCGGCCCGGCGGATCGGTACAACATCTTGTCCCGAATTCACTGCGGTGAAACCGGCTTCCCGTGCTGCGGGTCGCCGAACGTGTCACCCCACTACGTGCGTGAAACCCACGACGGATCCAGGTTCAGAAAGAGGAGGCCCCTCGGAATGAGAGTCTCGAAGCGGGCAAGCAGCGCGATCGCGCTGGGCGCGGCGTTCGCGCTCGTCGCGTCCGGTTGCTCGAGCAGCGACGACGACGGCGGCGACGCCGGCGCGAGCGCCGACGGCGCGATCACCATCGACGGCACTCAGCCGGAGGTCGGCCTGGTCCCGTCGAACACCACCGAGACCGGCGGTGGGGCGATCATCGACTGGATCTGGACCGGTCTGGTCGAGTACCCGAACGACGGCAGCGCGCCGCGCAACGCCGTCGCCGAGTCGATCGAGACGACCGACTCCAAGGTCTACACGATCAAGATCAAGAAGGACACGAAGTTCCACGACGGCACCGTCGTCAAGGCCAAGAACTTCGTGGACGCCTGGAACTGGGGCGCCTACTCGCCGAACGGCGCGCAGAACGGCAGCTTCTTCAACGACATCCAGGGCTTCGCGGACGTCCACACCGAGGACCCGGACGGCGCCGAGGGCCCGCAGAAGGCCCCGGAGCCGAAGGCCAAGGAGATGTCCGGCCTGAAGGTCGTCGACGAGTACACCTTCGAGGTCACCCTCGCCGCGCCGACCGCGGTGTTCCCGACCAAGCTCGGCTACAGCACCTTCATGCCGCTGCCGGACGCCTTCTTCACCCAGGGCGCCGAGGCCTTCGGCAAGAACCCGGTCGGCAACGGCCCGGTCAAGTTCGTCTCGTGGGAAGACGACGTCCAGATCAAGTTGACTCGTTTCGACGACTACTCGTTGAACGACAAGATGAAGGTCAAGGACGTCAACATCAAGCTGTACCAGGACGACACGGCGGCGTACAACGACCTGCTCGCCGGCAACCTGGACTTCATGCAGCAGATCCCGGTCTCCGCGATCGCGGGCGACAAGTGGAAGACCGACCTGGGTGACCGGGCCATCTCCTCCACCACGCCGTCGACCGGCATCATCGCCTTCCCGATCTACGACAAGCGCTTCCAGAACCCGAAGCTGCGTCGGGCGATCTCGCTGTCGATCAACCGCCAGGAGATCAGCGACAAGATCTTCTTCGGTTCGCGCAAGCCGGCCGACAGCTGGGCCAACCCGCTGACCCCGGGCGCCAAGGCGGGCAACTGCACCGCCTGCCAGTTCAACGTCGAAGAGGCCAAGAAGCTTCTCGCCGAGGCCGGTGGCTTCACCGGCGAGCTGGTCATGTTCTACAACGCCGACGCCAGCCACAAGGAGTGGATGGAGGCCGTCGCGCAGCAGGTCAAGACGAACCTCGGCATCAACGCCCGCGCCGAGGGTGTGCCGACCTTCGCGGTGTTCCGCCAGGGCATCAACGCCGGCAAGATGACCGGCATGTACCGCGCCGGCTGGCAGCAGGACTACCCGGACGTGGAGAACTGGGTCGGCCCGCTCTACGTGACCGGCGGTTCCTCGAACGACGGCAAGTACAGCAACCCGCAGGTCGACGCCCTGGCCAAGGAGGCCGCCGCGGCGCCGAGCCTGGAGGCCTCGCACGCCAAGTACGCCGAGGCTGTCGCCCTCATCGACCAGGACGTCCCCTCGATCCCGGTCTACTTCCAGGGCCAGCAGTCCGGCCACTCGGAGAAGATCAAGAAGCTCCAGCTCTCCAACGTCGGTGAGCTTGATCTCACCTCGGTCGAGCTCTGATCCGAACGGTCTGACCCCGGGTCGGGGGGGGCGCGGCGGGGGGACGGAACCCCCCCGGGCGGGGGGGGGGGGGGGACCCCCCCCCCCCCCCCCGGGGACAGCCCCCAGGCGGCGCCGGAGCCC